>NZ_JAAKZX010000009.1 GCF_011045025.1 Streptomyces ureilyticus | reverse complement strand
GCCCAGCCACCAGTCGCCGGCCGCGTGCATCATGCCGACGATGCCGCACCCGGCCTCTTCCCACCCGCCGCGGACGACGAGAAGGGCTCCGTGTCATGAAGTCCGCCGCCGCTGAGGCCCGTAACTCCCTGGCCTGGCAGGCCCAGTCCCTGCTGCTGGCCTACCCCGACGACCAACTCGCCGACCGCCTCACTCTGGCCCTCAAGGTCGCCGCCACTCAGCCGAAACCGATCGCGCAACCTCTCGTGCGCTTCGCCGAACACGCCGCCCGTACCCCTCTTCAGGAGCTGTCCGCCGACTACGTCGCCACCTTCGACCACCGCAAACGCTGCTGCCTCTTCCTGACCTACTACGCGCACGGCGACACCCGGAAACGCGGCACCGCCCTGCTGAGCCTGAAGCAGACCTACGCGCAGGCCGGCTGGCAGATCACCGACGACGAACTGCCCGACCACCTCGCCGTCGTCCTCGAATTCGCCGCCACCGAACCCGCCCTCGGCTCCCGGCTGCTGACCGATCACCGCGCCGGCCTGGAACTCCTGCGCCTGGCCCTGCGCGACGCCAACTCGCCCTGGGCACACGTCCTGTACTCCGTCTCCGCCACCCTGCCCGCCCTTGCCGGCGACGAACGCACCGCCGTCATGCGCCTGGCCGCCCAGGGCCCGCCCGAGGAACAGGTCGGCCTCGACCCGTACGCGCCCCCCATGCCCGCACCCGGCCCGGCCCCCGTGTCAGCCCCTGTGTTCCTGCCCGATCCCGTCGTAGGAGGTCCCCGATGACCGCACCCGCGCAGCCACCCGTCAGCCTGGCGGTCGAGGCCGGCACCGGCGGCATCCTGCTGTGGGTCGTGCTGCCATACGTGGCGCTCGCGGTGTTCGTTCTCGGGCATGTCTGGCGCTACCGCTACGACAAGTTCGGCTGGACCACCCGCTCCTCCCAGCTGTACGAGAACCGGCTGCTGCGCATCGGCAGCCCGCTGTTCCACTTCGGCATCCTCGTCGTGCTCCTCGGCCACATCGGTGGCCTGGTCATCCCCAAGAGCTGGACCGAGGCGGCCGGGATCAGCGAGCACACGTACCACATCGGCGCGGTCGTGCTGGGCACCATCGCGGGCATCGCCACGCTCGGCGGCCTGGCCATCCTGATCTACCGCCGCCGCACCGTCGGCCCGGTGTTCTCGGCCACCACCCGCAACGACAAGGCCATGTACCTCTCCCTGACCGTCACCATCGTGCTCGGCCTGGCCGCCACCGTGGCCGCGAACGTCGTCGGCGGGGGCTACGACTACCGCGAGACCATCTCCCCCTGGTTCCGCTCCATCTTCTACCTCCAGCCCGACCCGGACCTGATGACCGGCGCCCCGGTGCTGTTCCAACTGCACGCGATCAGCGCCCTGTTGCTGTTCGCGGCCTGGCCCTTCACCCGGCTCGTCCATATGCTCACCGCACCGCTGGGCTACCTGACCCGGCCCTACATCGTCTACCGCAGCCGCGACACCCAGCTCGGTGCCCGCGCCCCGCGCCGCGGCTGGGACCGTGTGGGGTCCTGAACAGCCGAGCCACCGACCCGCGGTGATCCCGCCGCCAGGACGGATGAAGGAGTCGACACCCTCTGAGTTCGGGGGCGCCGTGTGTTCCGGCGTCCGGCCCTGCACCGATGGAGCGTGGGGCGCGCTGCGGGCCCGGGCCCGGGGCTCAATCGGCAGGCAGGGCCTCCCGCATGGCCTTTGCGGTGGCAGTCGGGTCGTAGTCCTCGGGGACGCCTTCGACCAGGATGATGTCGCCCTCGATGTGCCGCGAGCGCAGCGGAGCGATCTCCCGGTAGGCGGGGGAGTCCCACCAGGACCGCGCCTCGGCGATCCCGGGGAAGCCGATCACCACGACGTGCCCGGGCCAGCTGCCCTCCTTCACCTCGTGCTGTGTGGCGTGTACGAGGAAGCGGCCGCCGTACGGTGCGAAGGTGGCGGGCACGCGCTCGATGTACTCGGCGATGTCCGGGTGCGGGGCGGCCTCTTGCAGGTGAGCTATGGCATAGGCAGGCATGGCGTCCTTCCGGTCGGTCGGGTTCCGTACGCAGTTGATCGTGGCATTCAGCTGCGCCGGGGGCGATGACCTGGCAGGTAATCGCCCCCGGCCCGCAGCGCGACCAGCCGCCTCGGTCGGCACTACGCCGCAGACCACTGCGCTGCGTATCCGCGGCCTTCGCCGCGCGTGACACACCCGTATGCCCATCACTTCCGGAGGGGAGCGCAACTGACAACGCGGCCCGACAGAACCTCCCCGTGCCCTTGCCGTCAAGTGCACTCCAAGTCCTAGGCTGACGCTCCCAACCCGCCCCCGCCCCCGCCTGCGACGGAGTACCGGCATGCGCTATCGAGTCCTCGGCAAGACCGGCATCGAGGTCAGCACACACTGCCTCGGCACGATGATGTTCGGTGCCGTCGGCAACCCTGACCACGAGGACAGCGCACGCGTCATCCACGCTGCGCTCGACGCCGGCATCAACTTCGTGGACACCGCCGACATGTACTCGGCCGGCGAATGCGAGGAGATCGTCGGCAAGGCGCTCAAGGGTAGACGCGACGACGTCGTGCTCGCCACGAAGGTGCACTTTCCGCTGGGGGAGGGACGCAACCACAGCGGCAATTCGCGCCGCTGGATCCTCAAGGCCGTCGAGGACAGTCTGCGGCGCCTGGACACGGACTGGATCGACCTCTACCAGGTGCACCGTCCTGACCACACCACCGACATCGAGGAGACGCTGTCCGTCCTCAGCGACCTGGTGAGGGCAGGCAAGATCCGGGCGTTCGGCTGCTCCACGTTCCCCGCCGAGGACCTCGTCGAGGCTCACCATGTGGCGGAGCGGCGCGGACTGATGCGGCTGCGCACCGAGCAGCCGCCGTACTCGATTCTCGCGCGCGGCATCGAACGGTCCGTGCTGCCCACCGCGCAGCGCCTGGACATGGGAGTGCTGACCTGGTCACCGCTCGCCTCGGGATTTCTGTCCGGCGCCTACCGTGAGGGCCGGCCCGTCGACCTCACCACCGGCCGCGCCAAGCTCACTCCGCACCGTTTCGACCCCGCCGTCCCGGGCAACGCGGCGAAGCTCGCGGCCGCCGAGCAACTCGTCACCCTCGCTGAGGAGGTGGGCTGCACCCTGCCGGAACTGGCCGTCGCCTTTCCGTTGGTGCACCCGGCCGTCACGTCGGTGATCATCGGTCCACGCACCATGGACCAGCTCACCTCGCTGCTGAAGGGAGTTGACCTGCTGCTCGACGACGCGGTGCTCGACCGTATCGACGAGATCGTGGCGCCCGGTACCGATCTCTATCGGGCCGACGGTGTCTGGCAGCCGCCGTCACTCACCGAGCAGGCGTTGCGCAGGCGCCCGGCTGGGGAGCGGGCGGCCGCGGGCTGAGCCTGTCGTTCGAGAGTCCGGGCATCACGGCGTGGGGCAGGCGGATGGGTCACCGGAGGTGGTCGATCCGCTGATTCCCGTGCCCGCGAACCGGGCACCCGCCCCGCCCCGCAGGCACCCGGACGAGGGCTACCTGGTGCTGCTGATCGCCGCTCATGACACCGCCGATGCCTGGCACACCGAACACGCGGACACCCGCGGCGGCTCCAACCGGGAGGCGTATTACCCGAAACTGGGCGACTGCCCTGCCGGGCAAGCCAGGTCGTGGCGTGGCTTGCGCCGTCCGTCCGCTTCCGACGCCGCAGGCGCCCTCCTCGGCGCTTTGAGCGCTCCCGGGTGGGGGCTCAGGCTTCCGTCTGCGAGGGGAGGGGCACGGTCCATTCCACGATGGTGCCGGTGGGTTCGTTCGGTGTGAGCGTGAAGCTGCCGCCCAGGTCGGTGGCGCGGCGGTGGAGGTTGTCCAGGCCGCTGCGGCGGGTGACGGCCGGGTCGATGCCCCCGCCGTTGTCCGCGACGCGCAGATGGAGCCGCCTGCCGTCCGTCTCGGCGGTGACCTCCACCGCGGTGGCGTGTGCGTGCCGGGCGGCGTTCGAGAGGGTCTCGCGCAGCACCGCGAGCAGGTGCTCGGCGTGCCCTGCGGGTACGTCGGTGTCCAGCAGACCGGTCATGCGCAGCGCGGGAGTGAAGCCGAGCACGGCGGCGGCCTGGTCGGTCTCGGCCAGCAGCTTCGCTCGCAGCCCCCCGCGCCCGTCGGAACGGTCACGCTCACGCAGCGCGTAGATCGTGCCCCGTACGGTCTTGATGGTGTCGTCGAGGTCGTCGACCACGCGCTGGACCCGCTCGGCCGCCTCGGGCCGGTCGGAGATGCGGCCGAGGACGGAGTTGAGGGTCAGCCCGGAGGCGAACAGCCGTTGGATGGCGAGGTCGTGCAGGTCGCGGGCGATGCGGTCGCGGTCGGTGAGGACCATGAGCTGCTCGGCCTCGCGCCGGTGCTCGGCGATCTCCAGGGCGAGTGCGGCCTGGTCGGTGAAGCCGTCGATCATCGCCATGGTGGCGTCGGAGAACTCCACGCCACCGGGCAGGTTCGCGACCTGCAGGACCCCGCGCACGTTCTCGCCGCCGCCCAGCGGGAGCAGGAACCCCGGCCCCAGGCCGAGCTGTGCCGCTGATCCGCCACCTGCCTGCGGCTCGGCGGACAGCGCACTGCTGGTGACCCGCTCGTTGGAGTGGTAGACCTTCGCGGCGAGCGTGGTGGCCTGCAGCACCAGTCCGTGCACCTGCTCGGCGCCCTCACCGTCGGCGGCCTCGATGACCAGCTCGTCTCCGCCCTCGAACGGCACCGCCAGCGTCACCAGATCGGCGCCGGACAGCTTTCTGACGGTGGCGGCGATCTGGTGCAGGACCTGGTCGGTGTCGGTTCCCGACAGCAGGCTGCGGGTCAGCTCGCTGCTCGCCGCCAGCCACTGCTCCCGGCGACGCGTTTCGTCATACAGGCGGGCGTTGTCGATGGCGACACCGGCCGCTGCCGCGAGCGTGCGCAGCACTGCCTCGTCATCGTCGTCGAACTGCGCCCCGCCGCGCTTGTCGGTCAGATACAGGTTTCCGAAGACCCGGTCGCGTACGCGCACCGGCGCTCCCAGGAACGTCGTCATCGGCGGATGTCCTGCGGGGAAGCCCACCGACTCGGGATGTGCGCCGAGGTCGGCAAGGCGCAGCGGCTCCGGCTCCCTGATCAGCAGCCCCAGGATGCCCTCACCTTCGGGATAGTGGCCGATCGTCTTGATGGTGTCCTCGTCGATACCGACGGTGATGAACTGCTTGATCCTGCCTTCCTCGCCCAGCACCCCCAGCGCCCCGTATTCCGCGTCCACCACGGCCACCGCGGACTCGGTGATCCGCCGCAGCACCACGTCGAGATCCAGATCGGTGCCGATGCTGAGGACCGCGTCCAGCAGGGTGTGCACTCGGTCCCGGGCCGCGCGGACCTGTTCCACCTGTGCCTGCAGCCCCTCCAGGAGCTCATCCAGCCGCAACTGGGGCGCCGTCGGGAGGCCCTTGCGCCCCTGTGCTGGGCTCTCCGCCATTCCCACTCCCTCTGGAACAGGTGCCGTTGGCACCTCCTCATCATGCCCGAACGGCCCTGCTGGCACCCGAACGCCTGTATTAAACGGCCGCCCCAGATCTTATGGCCCTATGCCGGGTGTGACCGAAGCGTGGCGTGAGGTCCAAGCCGTCGCCGCCCACCACGCCCCGTCCCAGGGTCCGGTCAATGCCACCCTGCGGTGTGGATGCCATTCGGCTCTTCCGAGACGAACGGCCCTGGCCGAGGCGGCGCGTTATCACGTGTTTCTCCTGGGTGTCGGGCGTACCGCGTGGGGGGCATGGCGGATCGAGATGGTGTCGGCCATGGGTTCACCGCCATGTGGTGCGCGGGCGGCCTCGTGACGCATGGTCTGTGTCGGGCGACGAAGAGGCGGCAGGAGAAGACAGGGTTTGGGTGCTCGGGGGCGTCCAGTACGAAGACGCGGTCGACGATGAAGTGTGAGGGCCGGATATGAAGGCCAGGATGTGCGATACGGCCTCGTGCAGACTGGCGAATTGGCGGTGCACGCCGTCCACCGCGACAGCGGCGTTCACGCCCCACACCGTCATCCCGGCACGCAGCCCGGACCGCACTCCGGACGGGGCGTCCTCGATGACCAGGCAGTCTCCCGGCTCGGCTCCAAGCCGCGCAGCGGCTCGCAGATAGGGGACGGGAGAGGGCTTGCCCTCCTCGACAGCAGCCGCGTCCACGATCACGTCCGGCACAGGCAGGCCTGTCCGCAGGAAACGGCCGCGCACCCTGTGCTCGTAGTTCGAGGTCACCAACGCCCAAGACCCCGGTGGCAGGCCGTGCAGTAGCTCGGATGCGCCGTCGAAAGCCGCGTAGACGCCGGATCGGACGTCTTCGTCCTCCAGTTCGTGCAGCGTGGCCAGGCACTCGCACGGATCTTGGTCCGCAGCGACCTGAGCGAACGTCTCCATCGGTCGCGTCTGCAGAGCCACCCGGTAGACCTCTTCAGCATCCAGCCCGTACCGCTCTGCCCAGGTTGCCCAGACTCGGCGCTGGTTGCTCACCGCGTCGATCAACGTGCCATCGACATCGAACAGGACGTACTTCGTGCGGCCCGGCCGCCCAGGTTCACTGGTCACGCGTCGATCATGCCAGGCGGCGAGCGGGCGCTTGCGGGACAGCCCTTGGGGAAAGCTCGTCTTCGCCGCGGGCGGGGGGTGGACAGCCGGTGCCGGGGATTCGCTGCTATATACGGTCGGTCCGCAAGCAGGTTCGGTGTTCACGGGCGGTCGGTTTACGGCTGCTGGACAGACGGGCTCGCTGTGAGCCGGAATCGAGGCCACGTGCGGCCCAGGACCTGGGTGATGTCTGACCCGTTGGCCTCCCATCAGTCGACACCGAGGCTGATCAGCTGTGCCATTGGCGCAGCCAATGGCATGACAGTTGAGCCAGTGGGCCCAGAGTGGCTATCTTGGCCTTATCCATGTACTTGCGGCGCCGCGTAGCGCCGGACGGCGACGAGGCCGGATCCGGACCGCGGTGCCTTCGTTGTGTCTGCTCGCTGTCCACCACCCCGGACTGCCACGGATGCGGCGCGTACCACGGCAAGGGGGCGGCCGACCGCTGTGAAGAAGATGTTCGTTGCTCCGGACCCGGGGCGCCTGCGACTGAGGAACGCGACCCGTGCCGTCATCGGTGTCGCCGTAGCCGTCGCCGTGTCCGAGCTGTGCGGGCTCTCGCTCACCGCGTCGATCACCGGAGGGCTCGCGGCACTGCTCGCCCTCTTCACTGTCACCGACGCGACCGTCCGTGACCAGCGGATCACCACAGCCCTGCTGCCCACCGCCGGATTCCCGTTGCTGGCGCTCGCCACCACCTTGCACGGCATCACCCTGGCCCGCGACGCCGCGTTCCTGGCCGTCGTCTTCTGCGGGGTCTACGCTCGCCGCTGGGGCCCGCGCGGCCACGCGCTCGGGATCTTCGCGTTCATGAACTTCTTCATCACGCAGTTCCTGCACGCCGCCCCCGCCCAACTGCCCGAGCTGTACGCCGCCGTGGGCCTGGCCCTCCTGGCGGTCGGCGCCGTGCGCTTCGTATTCTGGCCCATCGAGCGCCGTACCGCGCCCACCGCAGCTCCGCCGGCCCTGCCCGGCACCGGCCTGGCGCGGCCCACCACCCGGCAAGCGTTCCAGGCCACTGCTGCCTGCGCGCTCGCGCTTTCCGTCGGGCAGGTGCTCTCCGAAGACCGTTGGTACTGGGCCGTCGGCACCGCATGGTGGATTTTCGTCAACACGGCATCCCGCGGCGAGACCTTGGTCCGCGGTTTCCGCCGTGTCCTCGGCACGTTGATCGGTATAGCCGTCGGTCTGCTGGTCGCCATCCCGCTGGACGGCGCGCCCGCGCCGACGGCCGGACTGGTCGCCATCTGTGTCTTCGGGATCTTCTACACCGCCGCCGTTTCGTATTCCTGGATGATGCTGGTGGTGACGGTCATGGTCGGTCTGCTCTACGGTCTGCTGGGCGTGCTGGACCCCAGCCTGCTCGTGCTCCGGCTCGCAGAGACCGGTGTGGGCGCTGTGTGTGCCGTGCTGGCCGTGGTTCTCGTGCTGCCGGTCACCACGCATGCCACGAACGATGCCTGGATCCAGCGGGCACTGCACTGCGTGCACGCCGCCACGGCCGAGGCGGCGGCTCGCCTCGCCGGTGACGCCGAGGCCGACCCGGCCCCGCACGCCGCCGAGTTGGAGCTGCTGCTCGGCCGGGTACGGATGTCAGTCGCCCCGCTGGTGCACCCGCTGAGCCCGTTCCGTGCTCGGAAGGCGCGCGCCCGTCACGTCATCGAGCTGCTCGACGACTGCGCCCGCGAGGTGCGGGGTCTGGTCTCCCTTGCCACCGACCCCACCGCGTCGAATGACGCCCGTCTGGCCGCTGCCTGCTGGCGGGTCGAGGCCGCTGTGGAGGCCCTCACCGTCGGCGAGATGCGGAGCAGGCGGGTGACGACCGCCACCCGCGAGACGCCCCATCAGCCGGAAACCGAGTCAGCCCTCGTCCATCTGCACGGCCTGGAGAAGGCCCTGTCGGAGCTGGCGATGCCGCTTGGGACCTCTCCGCGCTCTCCATTGGTCGGTTCCTGAACCGCGGGAAAGGGCGCCACTCGACTCAGGTGCGACGCTCTCTGACGGGCAGGCGCTCAACCGAGGGCGTGAGCACGCACCAAGCGGTCACACAAAGGCGATCGGCTTGGTCCAGTCCTTTGATCGTCTGCTGCTACCGT
Organism: Streptomyces ureilyticus; assembly: GCF_011045025.1. Lineage (GTDB taxonomy): Bacteria > Actinomycetota > Actinomycetes > Streptomycetales > Streptomycetaceae > Streptomyces > Streptomyces ureilyticus. The sequence goes on along the minus strand of NZ_JAAKZX010000009.1, from coordinate 95,789 downwards.
CGCCCCGACAGCGCGGTACCGAGAGGGGACGGCAGTGGCATACGGCGGCAGACGGCAACGGCGTGCGTTCATCGGCTCGTTCACGGCGGCAGGAGGACTTGGTGTCCTCGCCGCGGCCCTAAACGAGGACAACGGCGCGCTGACGGCCCTCGGCAGCGTGGACGGCGTCCCCGACCCCTCGTACCTCGCGCTGTCGCCCGCCGGGGACATGCTCTACGCGGTCAGCGAGACCGCCGAGGGCGCGGTGGCCGCGTTCCGCGTCAAGGGCGACAAACCGGAACGCGCGGGCCCGCCGGTCCCGGTCGACGGCAGCGGACCCACCCACCTCTGCGTGCACGCCGGGCACGTCCTGACCGCCAACTACGGCTCCGGCAGCGTCAGCGTCGTGCCCCTCCGCGCCGACGGCACTCTGGAGGGCGCCGCGTCCGGGGTGCTCCGGCATGCCGGTTCGGGCCCGCACACTCCGCGTCAGCAGGGCCCGCACGCCCACCAGGTGCAGCCCGACCCGAGCGGGCGGTGGGCCGTGAGCGTCGACCTGGGCACGGACTCCGTACGGGTGTGCGCGCTGCGGGACGGGGCGCTCACCGTGCACCGCGAGATCGCGCTGCGTCCCGGGTCGGGGCCCCGCCACCTGGCGTTCCATCCGGACGGCGAGCACGCGTACGTGGTCAACGAGCTCGCGCCCACCGTCACCGTCTGCCGCTGGGACGCCGCCGAGGGCAGCCTGCGGCCGGTCGGCGAGACGCCGGTACTGCCGGTCGCCCCGGACGGCGACGCGTATCCCTCGGGCATCGTCGTGTCGCCCGACGGCCGCTTCGTCTGGACCGCCACCCGGGGCCAGGACGTCCTCTCCGTGCTCGCGGCCGACGCGGACGAGCTTCGCCCGGTCATCACGGTGTCCTGCGGCGGCAACTGGCCGCGCGCGCTCGCCCTCGACCCCTCGGGGCGCTTCCTGTACGTGGCGAACGAGCGATCCGGCGACGTGACCTGGTTCGGGCTCGACCCGGACACCGGCATCCCGCGTCGCGGCGGCTCCATCGAGGCGCCCGCGGCGTCGTGCGTGGTGTTCGACTAGCAGCCGGCCCATACGACGGCGGACACGACGAAGGGCCCGCTCCTGCGAGAGGAGCGGGCCCTTCGTCGTACGTGAGGGTGTGTGCCGGCGTCAGCGCACCGGCGCGCCCTGCGGCTGCTGCGGCGCGATGCCCAGTGCCGTCGTGTACTTGGAGAGCGCGAGCTTGCCGATCGCCGGGTACGCGCCGAGCCCCTCGGCGGCGGAGCAGCCCGCCTCCTTCGCGGCCGCGTGGAGCAGCGTCGAGTCGAGCTCGGGACCGATCAGGTACGGCGCGAGCGCCAGCTGCTGGGAGCCGGAGGAGCGCAGCTGCTCGGCGGTGGAGGCGATCGCGCCCTCCTCGTCGAGCGCCGCCGCCATCACCGGCACGGCGAGGCGGGCGGCGAGCAGCATGCCGGTGATCCCGGCGGCCTGTACGGCCTCCTCGCCACCCACGGACGCCAGGATGATGCCGTCCGCGGCCGTCGCCACGGTGAACAGGCGGGCGCGGTCGGCGCGCGCCAGACCCGCCTCGGACAGCCGGACGTGCAGCGCCTCGGCGAGCAGCGGGTGCGGGCCGAGCACATCGGTCAGCTCGGCCGCGACACGGCTCTCCATAACTGCCTGGCGGATACGGCGCAGCAGCGCGTTGTCCGGGCCTGCGAGGAGCGGCACGACCACGGCGACGGGGCCCTCCGGCTCCCTGACGTCCACACCGGCGGCGCGGGCCTGCTCGAAGCGGGCGGTGCGCTCCTCGGCGGCGTGCACGAGCACCGACTGAAGCGTGGGGAACTCCGAGTCGTCACCGTCGAGGTACCCGATCCGGGCGTCGAGTCCGGGCAGCTCGGAGCGTGCGATGCTCACGACCTCGTCGGCAAGGCTGCGCACGGCACCGCTGGGCGTGCCGGGCACCGCGAGGAGCAGCGCGGGCGCGCCCTCGGGAGCCGACAGCGGCTCGGGACGGCGGTGCCGCCCGGGCTGGCGGGGTCGCGGCATTCGTACTGGCAGGCCGGACTCGGGCCCAGTGGGGGAGCTCATGGCGCCGCATGTTACTGGTTTTTGGGGCTCCCCTGTTCGGGGAGGGTGCAGGTGAGCGGTATACGTCCGGTTTTGTCTGATGAGTTACGTACGGATTGATCTCTTTGCGTACGTACGGATCAAGGTGCCGGGGTCTCGGGTGTGAGGGCCTCGGGCGCGAGGGTCTCCGCGATCACGTGCAGCATGTCTTCCTCGCGCGGCAGCGTCAGCCGGTCCTCGGCCAGGTCGGCGGCGATGTGTACGGCGCCGGCGAGCGGATCGCCCGCGGCCGCAACCTGGCGCGCGTACGGCAGCCGTTCCGTCAGCGCGGCACGCAGGGGTACGAGCAGGGGGTCGCCCATCTTGAACAGTCCACCCGTAAGGGCGACTTGGACCTCCCCGGTGACCTCGCCACTGGTGGGGCAGACCGCGTGGGCCGCGTCGGCGATGTGCCGGGCGGCCTCGGCCAGGATGTCCGTGGCCACCGGGTCGCCGTCCGCGCAGGCGGCCACCTCGGGTGCGAAGGACGCGAGCAGGGCGGGGCGGTCGGTGCGCGGGTAGAGCTGCCCGGGCCAGGTGTCGGCAGGGCCGAATATCTCCTCGCCGCGCGCCAGGAGCCGGGCCGAGCCCCCGGACCGTCCGTCGTGCGCGCGCAGGGCCGCGTCGAGTCCGGCCCGCCCGATCCACGCGCCGCCGCCGTTGTCGCCCAGCAGATGGCCCCAGCCGTCCGCTCTGCGCCAGCTCGTCAGCTCCGTGCCGATCGCGATCAGACCGGTGCCGGCCGCGACCACCGCACCCGGCCGCTGCCTCAGCGCGCCCACGTACGCGGTGACCCCGTCGGCGGCCAGCGCGAGCCTGCGCACGCCGAGTTCGCGGGCCAGCGCGGACGGCAGGTCGGCGCGCAAGGAGTCACCCAGCGAGGTGTAACCCGCGGCCCCCACGGTGACGGCGGCGAGCGTGGTGATCCCCGCGTCCGCCATCAACTGCCGGGCCATCGGCACCAGTTGCTCCACAAGGTGCCCGGCGTCGATGCCGCGCGGCCCCGTGCGCACCGGCTCTCTGGACTCGAGCGGAGCCGTACTCCGGCCGTCCTGGCCACCCTTGACCACCAGTACGGCCCGCAGGCCCGAACCTCCGGAGTCCACACCCAGTACGCCCGACGTCTCGCCGGGACCGGTCACGGCAGCCGCCAGTCCACGGGTGCGCCGCCCTGACGGACCAGCAGGTCGTTGGCGCGGCTGAACGGGCGCGAACCGAAGAAGCCGCGGTCCGCCGACATCGGCGAGGGATGCGCCGACTCCACCGACGGCAGGTCACCGAGCAGCGGACGGAGGTTACGGGCGTCGCGCCCCCACAGGATGGACACCAGCGGCCGCCCACGCCCGGCCAGCGCCCGTATCGCCTGTTCCGTGACCTCTTCCCAGCCCTTGCCCCGGTGCGCGGCGGGACGGCGCGGGGCTGTGGTGAGCGCCCTGTTGAGCAGCAGCACACCCTGCTCGGACCAGGGCGTGAGGTCGCCGTTGGACGGCTGCGGCAGCCCCAAGTCACTGCTCAGCTCGCGGTAGATGTTGATGAGGCTGCCGGGCAGCGGACGCACCTCGGGTGCGACCGAGAACGACAGCCCCACCGCATGTCCCGGTGTCGGATAAGGGTCCTGGCCGACGATGAGGACCCGGACGTCGTCGAAGGGCTGCTGGAAGGCGCGGAGCACATTCGGCCCGGCCGGGAGATAGGTGCGTCCCGCGGCGATCTCCGCGCGCAGGAAGTCACCCATCTCGGCGATCCGTCCGGCCACGGGGTCCAGGGCCTTGGCCCAGCCCGGTTCGACGATTTCATGCAACGGTCGTGGAGCCACGACGTCACCCTACTGGCGCCCGGACGGGCTCCATCAACCGGTGGCCGCGGAACGGCCAAGCGTGATAGGTCCGTTGACGGCCAGGGGTGGCCAGGGCTCAACAGATGACCGCGGAGGCTCAATCGATCACCGCCGCCCGTACGCACAGCACATCCGGCAGATGCGACGCCAACTGCCGCCAGCTGTCACCGTCGTCGGCCGATGCGAACACTTCTCCGTTGCGGTTGCCGAAGTACACGCCCGCCGGGTCCGCGCCGTCCGTGCACATCGCGTCGCGCAGCACCGTGCCGTAATGGTCCTCCTGCGGCAGTCCCGCCGAGAGCGCCTCCCACGTCTTGCCCGCGTCCGCCGTGCGGAAGACCCGGCATCGGCGCTCGGCCGGGACCCGGTCCGCGTCGGCGGTGATCGGGAACAGGTATGCCGTGTCCCCGCGGTGCGGGTGGGCGGCCGCGGCGAAGCCGAACGTGGACGGCAGACCCTCGCCGATGTCCGTCCAGTGCGCGCCCGCGTCGTCGCTTCTGTAGACACCCCAGTGGTTCTGCAGATACAGCCGGTCCGGCGTCGCCGCGTCCTGTGCGATCTTGTGCACGCACTGGCCGAACTCCGGGTTCGGATCGGGCAGGAACACCGCGGACACACCAGAGTTGGAGGGCGCCCAGCTCTCACCGCCGTCCTGCGTACGGAAGACTCCGGCCGTGGAGACGGCGACCGTCACCGCGCGCGGATCGCGCTGGTCCGTGATGACCGTGTGCAGGCCCTCTCCGCCGCCGCCGGGCACCCACTGCGAGCGCGTCGGGTGCTCCCACAGCGGGCGGACGAGTTCGAAGGTCTCGCCGCGGTCCTCGGAGCGGTACAACGCGGCCGGTTCCGTGCCCGCGTACACCACGTCCGGCTCGGCCGCCGCCGGATGCAGCTGCCACACCCGCTCCAGCGAAGCCCCCGTGTCCTGGGGGAACTTGACCGCGGGCTTGGCCGGTTCGGTCCAGGTGCGGCCCAGGTTGTCGGAGTGGAACACGGACGGGCCCCAGTGCGCGCTGTCCCCGCCGACGAGGAGCCGCGGCACGTCACCGCGGGTGTCGATGGCGACCGAGTACACGGCCTGCGCGTTGAAGTACGGACTGTCGTCGAACTCCCAGGCGCCGCCGCGCCGTCGCCCGATGAACAGGCCTTTCCGTGTGCCTACGGTGAGCAGTACGTCGGCCATGCCGACCACCTCCGGACGTCGTTGTCAGCAGACACGGGTCAGTCTGCACCCAGGCACTGACAATCACCTCTGGACGCACCATCCGGGCAGGTCAGACGGCATTCCGGCGACCAACGGCTATGTGGGAAACGTCTCTCCGTGAGCACCGGGGCGGTCGCTCGCGTATGGGAGGGAGGGGGACTGGTGCGTCGGTGAGGAGATTGGGGCGTTCGATGGCGGCATTCCGTGGTCCGAAGGTGTGGCTGTGGCGATGGCGGCGCAACCCGCTGCGGCGCCGCAGCGACGAACTGGAGTCCTGGCTCCTGCTCGCCACCTGGGCCCTGATGCTGGTCACCGGTCTGCTCGCCGGACTGGCGACGGCACACGCGGTCGAGAGCACCCTGGCCCAGCAGCGCGCCGAGTGGCATCCCGTCCTCGCCCTGACCACTGAGAAGACCCCGGTCGCGAGCACATCCGCCGCCAGCCACGAACGGATCTGGGCCGAGGTGCGCTGGACTGCCGAGGACGGTTCGCCGCACACCGGCCAGGCGCGTGTCGAGCCCGGCAGCACGGCCGGCACCCCCGTCGTCGTGTGGACGGACCGTGATGGCCGCCTCGTCACCAAGCCCGCCAGCGCGCACCAGGCCGGACTGCGGGCCGGGATGTCCGGGGTGCTGGTGGGTGCGTGCGCCGCCGCCGTGCCCCTCGGCGGCGGGCGGCTGTTGCGCAAGCGCCTGGACCAGCGGCGCATGGAGCAGTGGGACGCGGAGTGGGAGAAGTTCGGCCCGCAGTGGGGCTGGAAGACGGGCTGAGGGGCCGCGTGGTCAGACGGACCGGTGGTACTGGTCCGGTACGTGCGCCTCGCTCCCGAGTTCGCGCGCCGCGTACCGGGCCCATGAGGGGTTGCGCAGCAGCTCCCGGCCCAGCAGCACCGCGTCCGCCTCACCATTGGCGAGGATCTTCTCGGCCTGCTCCACATCGGTGATGAGGCCGACGGCGGCGACCGGCATGGACGTCTCGTTCTTCACGCGGGCCGCGAAGGGAACCTGGTAGCCCGGGCCGACGGGGATGCGGACTCCGGAGGCGTTGCCGCCGCTGGAGACGTCGAGCAGATCGACGCCATGGGCGGTCAGTTCGTCGGCGAAGCGGACCGTGTCGTCGGCCGTCCAGCCGTTCTCCTCCAGCCAGTCGGTGGCCGAGATACGGAAGAACAAGGGCTTGTCGTCCGGCCATACGGCCCGTACGGCGTCGACGACTTCGAGGGCGAGGCGCGTGCGGTTCTCGTGCGAGCCGCCGTACGCGTCCGTGCGCCGGTTGGAGTGCGGGGAGAGGAACTCACCGATCAAGTAGCCGTGCGCGCCGTGGACTTCGACGATCTCGAAGCCGGCGTCGAGAGCGCGACGCGCGGCGTCGGCGAACTGGCCGACGATCTCCCGGATCCCCTCGACCGTGAGCTCGGTCGGCACCGGGTGGTTCGCGTCGAAGGCGAGCGGGCTGGGCCCGAGCGGCTGCCAGCCGTGGGCCTCGTGACCGACCGGAGCACCGCCCGTCCAGGGGCGGTCGGTCGAGGCCTTGCGTCCGGCGTGCGCGAGCTGCACGGCCGGAACGGTGCCCTGCCCCTTGAGGAAGCCGGTGATCCGCCGGAAGGCCTCGGTCTGCGTGTCGTTCCAGATGCCGAGGTCGTACGGCGAGATCCGGCCCTCGGCGCTGACGGCCGTGGCCTCGACGACGATCAGACCCGTACCGCCGGTGGCGCGCGCCGCGTAGTGCGCGAAGTGCCAGTCGTTCGGGGCGCCCATGTCCGGGCCCTCGGGCGCCGCCGAGTACTGGCACATCGGGGGCATCCAGACGCGGTTCGGGATGGTCACATCGCGCAGGGTGTAGGGCTCGAAGAGCGCGCTCACGGCGGGACTCCAATCGTCACGGGGCCGGGTTACGACTCGTACGATAGGCATCGTAGTACGGGAGATGTCAAACTACGATAGTTCTCGTACAATGGAATCCTCCGGAGCGATGGAGCCCTCGGAGACCTGGGCGCCCGCCGGAACCAGAGGACCACAAGGCCCGAGCACAAGGACTGGAGCCGCCGTGACGACCGCAGCCCCGACCAGCAGCAGCCGTGAACTCCCGCACCCCACGCGCGAGGAGATCCGGCTGGAATCCGTGCTGCACGCGCTCTCCGACCCGATGCGGCTCCAGGTCGTACGAGAGCTCGCCGCCGACGGCGACGAGCTCTCCTGTTCGCACTTCGACCTGCCCGTCACCAAGTCCACGACCACGCACCACTTCCGGGTGCTGCGCGAGAGCGGAGTGATCCGGCAGGTCTACCGGGGCACCGCCAAGATGAACGGCCTGCGCCGGGACGATCTAGACGATCTCTTTCCGGGACTTCTCGACAGCGTCCTCGCCGCCGCCACTCGCCAGGCCGTCCGCCTCGGGGGCAGCTGAACCGCCCTTCGAGGGAAGGTGGTTGAAGAGCAGGTTCAGCACGATCGCCGTCAGGCAGCCCGCGCTGATCCCGCTGTTCATCACCGTCTGGAACCAGTCCGGGAACTTCTCGTAGACCGTCGGCACCCCGACCGGCAGCATTCCCACAGCGACCGAGACGGCCACGACCGTCAGGTTGTCGTTGCCCTTGAAGTCCACCTGCGCCAGCGTCCGCAGCCCGCTCGCGGCGACCGTCCCGAACATCACCAGGCCCGCGCCGCCGAGCACCGGTGCCGGGATCGCCGCGACCACCGCACCCAGCTTGGGAAGCAGGCCGAGCAGAACGAGCATGCCGCCGGCCGCCGCCACGACCCAGCGGCTACGGATCCGCGTCATGCCGACGAGGCCGACGTTCTGCGCGTACGCCGTGTACGGGAAGGTGTTGAACACACCGCCGAGCACGGTGGACAGGCCGTCGGCGCGCAGGCCGTCGGCAAGCGGGCGTGGCTCGACCTCGCGCCCGGTCATCTCGCCGACCGCGATGAAGTCACCCGTGGTCTCGGTCATGGTTACCAGAGCTACTACCAGCATCGACGCGATCGCCGACGCCTCGAAGGTGGGGGCGCCGAAGTGGAACGGCGTGCTGATTCCCAGCCAGTCCGCGTCCCCGACCCCGCCGAAGTCCGTGAAACCGAAAGGCACCGCGACGGCGAGGCCCACGGCGATGCCGATCAGTACCGCGATCCGGCGCAGGAACACCGGGGCGTACCGCTGCACGCCGAGCACCACCGCGAGCACGAAGGCGGCCAGCGCCACGTTCTTCGGCTCGCCGAAGTCCTCCGCGCCTACACCACCGGCCGCCCAGTTGCCCGCCACCGGCAGCAGCGAGAGCCCGATGATCAGGATCACCGTACCGGTGACCAGCGGCGGGAAGAACCGCAGCAGTTTTCCGAAGACCGGTGCCAGCAGAATGATCGCGAGTCCGGCGACGATCACCGACCCGTAGATCGCGGGCAGTCCGCCGCCGCCCGTACCGATCAGCACCATCGGCGACACGGCCGCGAAGGTGCAGCCCTGCATGATCGGCAGCCGCACCCCGAAGCGCCAGAAGCCGACGCACTGGATGAGCGTCGCGATACCGCACAGCAGCAGATCGGCCGTGATCAGATACGCCATGTCCGCGGGCGGCAGCTTCATCGCACTGCCCACGATCAGCGGGACCGCCACAGCGCCCGCGTACATCGCGAGCACGTGTTGCAGCCCGAAGGCGGCGAGTTGGCGGACGGGTGGGACCTCGTCCACGGGGTGCACGGGACGTGCGGGTGTCGTGGTTGCCATGGGCACTCCAGGAGCGGCGGGGGAGCGGAGCGGGGACTGCACGTGACCGTAAGGGGCTTGAACAGTTTGTTGATTTCCACGCCGTTGCCGTCAGATGTCATGCCTTCCGAGGCCCGCTCGACCCTGCTACGTCCCCGCCGTCCGCGCCGCTTCCATCAGTGACGACCAGTCGGGCAGCTTGACCACGCTCCGCCCGAGTGAGGCCCCGAGCTCCGCCTCCGCCCGCTCGATCGCCAGCCAGCCCGACCACTCGACCGGCCGCAGGCCTTCCGCGCGCAGCACCGCGAGGGGATCGTCCGGCACCTCACGGCGTACGAGAACGGGGGCGTCCTCCAGCAGCGAGGTCACCGTCTCCTTCGAGCAGGGCCGGTTGGTGCCGATGACGCCCGTCGGGCCCCGCTTGATCCACCCCGCCACGTACTCGCCCGGCGCCACCGAGCCCTCGCGCAGGACCCGTCCCGCGAGATGCGGCACCGTGCCGCGTTCGGCGTCGAAGGGCAGGCCCTCCAGCGGCACCCCGCGATAGCCGACCGAGCGCAGCACCAGCTGCGCCTCGATGTCCTCGTACTGCCCCGTGCCCGTCACGCCCCCGGTTCCGTCGGGCGCCGTCCGCTCGAAGCGCACCGCGCCCACGCGGCCCCCGGCGGGCAGCAGCTCGACCGGACGCAGGAAGAAGCGCAGCCGGATCCGCCGGGAACCGCCGCCCGGTGGCTGGGTGGCCCAGCCGCGCAGCACCTCTACGTTGCGGCGCTGGGCGGCGGGGAGCGCCGAGGGGTCCGCGTACGCCGGATCGAGCGCCAACTCCTCGGGGTCCACGAGCACTTCGGTGTCGGGCAGTGTGCCCAGCTCCCGTAGCTCCTTCGTGGTGAAGCGGGCCTGGGACGGGCCGCGCCGCCCCACCATCTGGATGTCCCGCACCTGGCTGTGGGCCAGCGCGGCGAGGGCTCCCTGCGGCATGTCGGTGGGGCTCAGCTCCGCGGCGCCGCGGGCCAGCATCCGGGTCACGTCCACCGCCACGTTGCCCACGCCGATGACGACGGCCGCCCGCGCGCCGAGCACGAAGCCGTCGGCGGTGGCGTCCGGATGCGCGCTGTACCAGGACACGAACTCGGTCGCCGACCAGCTACCGGGCAGCTCCTCGCCCGGCACTCCGAGATGCCGGTCGGTGGCGGCTCCCACGCAGTACACGACCGCGTGGTACAGCTCCCGCAGCCGGGCGGCCGGCAGCCCGCCCGGGCCGACCTCGACGCCGCCCAGGAACCGCACCCGCTCGTTCTCCAGGACCGTACGCAGGTTGTTCTGCAGCGACTTGATCTTCTCGTGGTCGGGCGCCACGCCGTACCGCACCAGTCCGTACGGGCAGGGCAGCCGGTCCAGGACGTCCACGCGGACCCCGGGCACCTGGCTCTGCTGAACGAGACTCTGCGCGGCGTAGACCCCACTCGGCCCCGAACCGACCACGGCGACGTGCAGCACGGCGGAACTCCTTCCCGTAGGAGAACGAGGAGATCGCTGCTACCTCCAGAATCGCACCGAGCCGCCGTCCACGGGAGGGTCACGAACGCGTCGCTACGCCACCGGAGTGCACCACCGCGACGCAGTGCGTGCGTGCCCTCGTCAGGGCATGTCCCTCATCTTGTTGATCTCCGTCGTCTGCTGGGCGATCACGTCGTCGGCCATTTCGCCGATCTGGACGTTGTTGCCCTGCGCGAGTACATCCGTGGCCATGGTGATGGCGCCGTCGTGATGGGTGATCATGAGCTTGATGAACAGTTCGTCGAAGGCTTTCCCCTTCGCGGAGCGCAACTTCTTCAGCTGGGCCTCGGTCGCCATACCGGGCATCGCCTCATGGTCGTGCGCCTGGCCCTTCTTCGCGCCGCCGTGCGCGTGCTGCCAGGCCTTCATCGCGTCGATTTCCGGCCCTTGCGCGGCGGCGATCCGCTCGGCGAGGCGCTTGACCTGGGTCGACTCGGCACGTTTCGGGGCGAGTTCGGTCATGTCCAGGGCCTGGGTGTGATGCTCGATCATCATCCGCGCGTAGTCGTGGTCCGCCGAGTTGGGGGAGTCGTCGGGCCGCCGCTTCTCGGCCTCCGCGGCGGAGAGTGTCTCGGCCGCCTCGCCCGGTTTCCCCGGAGCGATCACCGAAGGGCCCTTGTCCGACGCGGACTTGGGGTCGTCGTCCGAACCGGTGCAGCCGGCGAGCGTGAGCACGGCGACCGTCACGGAGGCGGTGACCACGTGACGGTACGTACGACGGATGAGCACAGCGGCCTCCTGTGGCACATGAAAGGGCGTACACCTTGTGGGTGTTGAGAACCGTCCTACCCCGTTACCGATCGCCGATGACATGTTGCCGTTCGTGAATGATTAGAAGGGTTCGTTACGACTGCATTGCGCCCTGTTGTTCTGAGCATGATGAAGACGATACTGCGGTGGTGCCTTAACCGTTCAACTGCGAACGGCTACAAGGGAGGACGCAGTGACCCTGTTGAACAACCACCGAACACGGCGCAGACGACTGGGAGTTGTCGCCACCGCGGCCGGACTCCTGGCCGCGCTGCTCACGGCCGGTCCGGCGGTCGCCACCCCGGACCCGGGGGACACGCCGGCCACCCCGGACAAGGTCTCCAAGAGCAAGGCGGCCGAGGTCAGGGAAGCGATCGAGAGCGGCGACATACCCGGCAAGGACGAGATCGTCCACTCGGACAACATCACCCACGTCGGCAACACCCCCAAGGACGCCCTGCCCGGCACCAACTCCGACCTGGCCTTTCAGGGGAAGTACGCGTACGCCGGCAACTACGACGGCTTCCGCGTCTTCGACATCAGCAATCCCAAGGCCCCGAAGACGGTCTCCCAGGTCCTCTGCCCCGGCTCGCAGAATGACATCTCCGTCTCCGGAAACCTGCTCTTCCTCTCCACGGACTCCTCGCGCAGTGACAACTCCTGCAGCAGCACCACGCAGCCCGCGACCGAGAAGTCCTCGTGGGAGGGCATGAAGATCTTCGACATCAGCGACAAGCGGAACCCCCGCTACGTCGCCGCCGTCGAGACCGCCTGCGGTTCGCACACGCACACGCTGGTGCCCGAGCGCCGGAACGTCTACGTGTACGTCTCCTCGTACTCGCCCAGCGCCACCTTCCCGGACTGCAAGCCGCCGCACGACGGCATCTCGGTCATCAAGGTGCCCCGCAAGGCGCCCCAGAAGGCGGCGGTCGTCGGCTTCCCGGTGATCTTCCCCGGTGAGGGCCCCGACGGCGGCGGCAACCCCGGCGCACCCACCAACCCGGGTGTCTCCAAGACCACCGGCTGCCACGACATCACCGTGCTGCCCTCCAAGGACCTCGCGGCGGGCGCCTGCATGGGCGACGGCATCCTGTTCTCCATCAAGGACCCGGAGAACCCGAAGGTCATCGACCAGGTCCAGGACAACGTGAACTTCGCGTTCTGGCACTCGGCGACCTTCAACCAGAAGGCGAACAAGGTCGTCTTCACCGACGAGCTGGGCGGCGGCAGCGCGGCCACCTGCAACGCGGCCATCGGCCCCAACCGCGGCGCCGACGGCATCTACGACCTCGTCGGCAAGGGCGACAAGCGCAAGCTCGTCTTCAAGAGCTATTTCAAGATCCCGCGCCACCAGGCGGACACCGAGAACTGCGTGGCCCACAACGCCTCGCTGATCCCGGTCAAGGGCAGGGACATCATGGTCCAGGCCTGGTACCAGGGCGGCCTCTCCGTCTGGGACTTCACCAACTCGGCGAAGCCCAAGGAGATCGCCTACTTCGAGCGGGGCCCGGTCAGCGTCGACGAGCTGTCGTTCGGCGGCTCATGGTCGGCGTACTATTACAACGGCTACATCTACTCGAACGACATCACCAACGGCTTCGACGTTCTGAAGATCAGCGACCGGCGTACGGACCCGGCGAGGTGGATCCGTATGTCCGAACTGAACGTGCAGACGCAGCCGGACTACTTCGGCTGGCGAGGCTGACCGACGCGACCGGCCCGGCCTGCCGCGTCGGCTTCGCGGTCCTCGGGCGAGAAGAACCGTGACAGGTCTGCGCCATACGTCCCGCCGGGCGCTTCGGCGTCCGGCGGGACACCCAGCTTCCAGTCGAGCCGGTAACGCTTGAACAGCTCGGCCCGCAGGGTCGCCAGCGGCATCGGAACGCCCGGCACCAGGGCCGCGTACACCGAGCCCATCAGCAGTGCCCGCAGCATCGGATAGTCGGCGGCGGGATCCGCGGAACCGTACCGGGTGACGGTGTCGCTGAGCAGTTCCGCCAGGCGCTGCTGCTCCGGGCACTGCACGAACCCCTCAGCCTGCAGTATCCCGGCCATGTGCTGGCGCATCAGCACCGGATGGTCCCGGGCCAGGCCCAGGACCGCGTCGATGGCGCGCGCCAAGCGTTCCCGCCCGTCCTCGGTGCGCGGCTCCCGCTCCAGCGCCTCCCGGAGCGTGCAGTGCATCAGCCGGTGGACAGCCGACTGCACGAGCTGCCGCTTGCCCGGGAAGTAGTACGAGACGAGTCCGCGCGCGGAGCCCGCGCGGTCCGCGATGTCGCCAAGTGTTGTCGCCTCGTAACCATGCGCGCTGACCAGCTCAAGTGCGGCCTGCAGCAGCTTTTCCCGGGATCGCCGCCGCAACTCTTCATTGACCGAGCGGCTACGGGGGGACATCCTGTAACTCCTGCGTTGACTGGCTGCCAGCCAACTATACTCGGCGGGTCCATGGCGACCCCTTCTCAGGGGTCCCTTTCGGGCTGCCGTCCGCCTGGGCGACGCGGGGGATCGTCCAGGCGGACGGGACATTCAGAGCCCTGAGCCGACCAGGCCCAATACCGGCCGGAGCCCGTCCGGGCGCTCGGTCACCGGCAGATGGTCGACGAAGTGCACCGCGCAGCCCAGAGCCGCCGCCCCGCCGTCCGCATGGCGGCTGTCGCCCACCATCAGCGTGTCCCGCGGATCGACGCCGAGTGCGGCGCAGGCGGTCGCGAACAGGCGTGGGTCCGGCTTCTGGATGCCGTGTTCGTACGACAGGACGTAGGCGTCGACGTACGGGTCGATGCCGTGGTCACGGAAGACGGGCCGCAGGTCCCAGCCGATGTTGCTGACCACACCGACCGCCACACCGCGCTCACGCAGCGCGCCCAGCACCTCGGCCGTATCGGGGTACGGGCGCCACGCGGCCGGTGCCATATGGCGGGCGTACAGCGCGTCGTGCAGGGCGGGATCGGGCAGCGGCACCTGACGGGAGAGACCGGTGTACGCGGCGCGGTGCAGCTCGGCGCTCTTGTCGCGGATCTCCCACACGTGGGCGAGCTCCTCGGGGATCCGCCCCGAGGGGAAGGACCCGCCCGGCAGCGCGCCCGCCTTTTCCAGTTCCCGGGCCACCCGGATCAACTCCGGCTCGGGAAGGGAGACTTCCGACTCGGCCAGCACTGCCCGCAGCCAGGACTCGGTGGATTCGATACGGAAGAGCGTTCCGGAGAAGTCGAATAAGACAGCAGTCACGCGCAGGACCTTACCGGTGTTCTTGTGCTTCCTGTTCGGCGAGTGGCCGCTGTGGCACCTCGGTTGCAGGCGTCCGCCACCGCTCGTACGACACCACCGTCAGCGCGACGGTCAGTGCGCCGAGTAGCCAGCCGCCGAGTACGTCCGTCGGCCAGTGCACGCCGTTCCAGACGCGGGTGAGGCCCACGCCGATGACGGAGACCGCCGCGAGGGTCAGGGCGATGCGCCACAGGACGCGCCCGGCGCCGTACAGGTGCAGGAGCCAGAGCAGCAGGCCGCAGACCACCGCCGCCGTCATGGCGTGGCCGGACGGGAAGGCGGCGTAGTGGGCGGAGTCCACGGGGTCGCGCCACACGGGGCGCTCCCGTCCGACCGCGGCCTTCATGCCCTGCTGAAGCAGGGTTCCGAGGAGGGTGGCGGCCCCCAGCCACAGGGCGGGCCGCCAGGCCGAGCGCCGGATGATCAGCCAGAGCACGGTCGCTGTGGCCAGGGCGCGCATGGTCCAGGGGTCCCAGACCCAGTCCGTCAGGATGCGGGACGTGTGCGTGACGTCGGGCTCGTCGACCGCCCACCCGTGCGTCGTACGCGCGATATCGCCGTCCAGGTCCATCAGCGGGTCCCAGGACAGGGCGACCAGCGCGATCAGCAGCACGGAGGGGACAGCGAGGGCCACCGCGGCGCGGACGGCGGCTGTGGGGGCCGCGGTGCGGGGTGGCGAGTCAACGGTGGGGGAGCGCATGGAACGATCCTCGCCGACCGGTGGGGCGGAAGGCCAACTCCGGTGTGTAGGTCTTCTTGTGCGTTTGGTTACCCGAGCGCCCGCAGCCCTGGCACGAACGTCACCAGTAGCGGAATCACCGGCACCAGCGCCGCAGCTGCCGTCAGTCGCAGCCGATGGGCGGGCGGAAGGCGGTCCGGGGGAGTGAGCAGGCGGTTGACGCGCTGCGGGACATGGGCGTGCGGGGTGGGGCAGGGGCCGAACACGCCCCTGTCCTCGTTCAGTTCCACCAGTGCGAGGGCGGTCGTCAGGCGGCCGAAGCGGCGGGACGCCATGTCGTCGGCGGCGAGTTCGACCAGGCGGTGCATCTCGTCGCGGAACGCGGCGAACACGGGTACCTGCGGAAAGCCGTTGGCCAGCGCTGCCGAGGAGTGCAGCAGCCAGTCGTGCCGGGCCCGCGCGTGCCCCTGCTCATGCGCGAGCACGGCGTCCAGCTGGCTCCCCTTGAGGCGGCGCAACGCGGCGGTGGTGATGACGAGTTGGGGTGCCGCCCCGGGGAGCCACCAGGCATCCGGACGCTCGCCCTCGAGTACGACGAGCCGGTCGCTGCCGGGCTCCTCGCCCGGCATCAGCGGGGCGCGTACCTGGAGTTCGGTCCGCTCGCGGCGGCGGCGCGCACGGGCCCGGACGATCTCGCGGACCAGCATCGCCGCGCTCCACAGGCCGCCGCAGGCGAGCGCCACGGCGGTCGCCGCGGCCCAGGGGCCTGCTTCGGCGAGTGCGTAGGCGTCCACCACGTGGTTCGGGGCGGGGGCGAACACATGGCCGCGCACCGCCTGCCAGGCGGCAGCCGCGCTGAGTGTCATCGACAGCACGCAGCACAGCAGGACCGCCACCACCACGCACTGCCACACCCAGAGGGCGACCACCGGTTCGCGGTCCGCCCAGTCGGCTCGGGCGAGCAGCCGCGGAGCCAGGACGGCGGCCAGGGCGCCGAGCAGCAGCAGTGCCGCGGGGACCATCATGGGGTCAGCCTATTTGGGCGGCGCGGCAAGGGGATACGGGCTGCCGGGGCAAAGTGACACAGACCACGATCTCGTACAGGCCCGGCGGCCCCTCACACGGTGAGCAGCATGGCGAGCATCCCGATCCCCATCGAAAGCCGGCAGGTCAGCGCCAGCTCCGGACGGTCTCCCCAGCCGACCGTGCGGGTGCCCCCTTCGGGTGTGTCGACGACGGCCGGCACCAGGCGCGTCCCGGTCCACAGCACGTATCCGGTGAAGTACGCGAAAAGTGCCCCGGTGAGCGCGGGGAGCCCTGAGTGTGTCCCGCCTGCCATCACCACCGCCATGTAGAACATCGCGGCCGCGCCCACCAGATGGTGCAGATGATGGTGGCAGGTCCGAGCCGCCCACAGGGCGCGCAGCGCGGCCGCGCCGAACACTGCCGCGCAGACGAGCCAGGCCCATCTCGGCGGCGTCAGCGCCGCGGCGGGTACGGCCATCGCGGCCATACCGAATCCCATGAGCGCCTCATCGCCCGCCGTGCGGCGCTGTTCCTCGACGGAACTGCGCATGCGCACGACGCAGTAGGCCCCGGTCGTCGCGCACAGCGCGACGAGCAGCCAGTCCGACGGCACCGGTCCGTGCACCGCGCACCTCCCCGATCGACGGTGTTCGCACAGTCCGGTCGAAGAGATGCCCAGGCCGGATCGCGTGCACGCGAGCGCAAGGGTGTACGCGGGGAGCGCCCGGGGTGTACTTCCCTCCGGAACGGGTGCCGCGCGCCGGGCAGACCGGACACCGTACGCTCGCAGCATTGGTACGACGGCAGGACTGCACGCACTCGGGGGCGCACAGGCATGACGACAGCGAATGGGCGGGCGACAGCGGGGGACACCGTCGCGGAGGTGGTGCGGCAGTGGCGGACGGTGCGCCCCGACTTCGACACCGGACCCATAGAGATCATCGGCCGCATCAACCGTTGTGCCGCCCTGCTCCGGGAGGCAGAGGACGCTCCGTTGCGCCATGCCGGGCTCACCCGTCCCGAGTTCGAGCTGCTGGCCGCGCTGCGCCGCACCGGCCGGGAGCTGACCCCCGGCGAGCTGGCCCGGGAGACCTTCTCCTCCGGCGCCGCCGTCGCCAAGCGGCTCAAGCAGCTGACCGAGCGCGATCTCGTCGAGCGCCGCGGTGACAGCCGTGACCGGCGCGTCGCCCATCTGCGTCTCACCGACGCCGGACGCGAGCTCGTCGATGAAATCGTCCCGGAACAACTCGCGTACGAGACGGCCGTCCTGTCCGGCCTCGACACCTCGACGCAGGGCGAACTCGGCGCGCTTCTGGGGGAGTTGCTGGGCCGACTGGAAGAACGCCTGGGCGCTCCGCGGGTCTGAGTGCTTGCGTCGCGTCAGAAACTTCTTGGTTACTGCCCGTTGACATGAGACCTGTGTCACTCCTACGTTCGGCACGCCGGTTCGGTGAACCGGCTGACGTGCGAAATGTCGAACGACTCTGGGTGTGGGGGAGGTGTGTCCGTGGTGTCGAACCGGTTCGACGAGGTGGCCGAAAGCAGCCGCACTCCCGTGCGCGACGGCGGCCACCCTCCCGTGGCCAGCGGCGACACCCCTGCGACCAGCGGCCCCAACTCTGCGACCAAAGGCAGTCGCATACCCGTGAACAGCGGCAGCCCCACCCCCGTCAACATCGGCGAGATCGCCCGCCTCGCCGGTGTCTCGCGCAGCACGGTCTCGTACGCCCTGAGCGGCAAGCGGCCGATCTCGGAACGGACCCGGCTGCGCATCCAGAAGGTCATCGACGAGCACGGCTTCCAGCCCAACGCAAGCGCCCGCGCCCTGGCCCACGGCCGGACCCAGTCCATCGGTGTGGTGTTCCCGCCGGCCGGACGGCGCTACACCGACATGCAGCTCGACTTCCTCAGCGCGGTGATCGACGCCGCCGCCGTTCACGACCACGACGTACTGCTGTCCCGCAGCGGTGAGGGCTGGGACGAGGCCTTCGACCGGCTGGTGGGCCAACGCCGCGTGGACGGCGCGATCCTGATGGAGATACGTGTCCAGGACTCGCGGGTGGACCGGCTCCTCGGCACGGGGTTCCCCTTCGTCACCATGGGGCGGACCGCGGACCCCGATGCCCTGTCCTGGGTCGACATGGACTGGACGGAGCTCACCGCCCGCTGCGTACGGCATCTCGCCGAGCTCGGTCACCGGCGGCTCGCCCTGGTGAACCGGCCGCGGGAGCTGTTCGCCGTGGGCTATGAGGCGGCGCACCGAGCCGTCGACGGCTTCCGGGTGGCCGTCGACGAGCTGGGGCTGACCGGCGAGATCCACCACTGCGGGGACGACGCGGCCTCCGGCGAGGCGGTCGTCCAGGAACTCCTCGATCACGACCCGCTGACGACCGGGCTCGTGGTGCTCAACGAGGCCGCGCTCGTGGGCCTGTACCGCGGGCTCGACCGGGCCGGACTGTCCGTGCCCGGCGATGTCTCGGTGACCGGCGTCGTCGGCGCCCGCTGGGCCGAGACGGTCACCCCGATGATGACCGGCTTCGACAACTCGTCGGACGTCATGGGCCGGCTCGCCGTGGACCTGCTGCTGGAACGGCTGGCGGGCTCCTCGACTGCAAGGCCCCGGCAGCACCTGCTCACCCCCGAACTCACGGTCCGCGCGAGCACCGGCCCCGCGCAGACGCGCAGTTGATCCACGCACCCTCTGGGAGAAGCACATGTCGAACCGGTTCGACCGCCGCTCGTTCATGCGGATATCGGGCTCTGGAGTTCTCGCCGCGGGCCTGGCCGGCCCGCTCACCGCCTGCGGCGGCTCGGAGAGCGGCTCGTCCGGCTCCAACGAGCTCGTCTGGTGGGACTACCTCGTCGAGGAGGCCCGTCAGCCCGGGATGAAGGCCCTCATCGCCGACATCGAGAAGCAGGTCGGCGTGAAGATCACCCGGCGGACCTTCCCCTTCGCCGAGCTGGAGCCCGCGATCATCAAGGGCGCCGCCTCCGGGGACCTGCCGGACATCGCGATCGTCGACAACACCTCGATGAACTCCTTCGTCCCGCAGGGACTCCTCACCGACCTCACCGACCGCGTGAAGAAGTGGGGCCAGTCGAAGGCGTACTACGAGGGCCCGTGGAACAGCGGCGTCATCGACGGCAAGACGTACTCCGTGCCGAACAACTCCAACTGCCTCTGCCTGTACTACAACACCGAGATGCTCGAGGCCGCGGGCGTGGAGCCCCCGAAGACCTGGGACGAGCTTGCCGAGGCGGCGAAGAAGCTCACCAAGGGCGACACATTCGGGTTCGCCATGAGTGCGATCAAGACCGAGGAGGGCGTCTTCCAGTTCGAGCCTTTCCTGTGGTCCACCGGAGGCGATCTGGACACCTTCGGCACCGACGGTGCCAAGGCGCTCGGGTTCCTCAAGGAGTTGGTGGACGCCGGCTCGATGTCGAAGCAGAGCGTGGGCTGGACGCAGCAGGACGCCAACACCCAGTTCGTGTCCGGCCGTGCGGCCATGCAGATCAACGGGCCCTGGCAACTGCCCGCCCTGCAGGAGCAGACGAAGGTCAAGTGGGGCGTCGTACCGATTCCCGTCGACAAGGAGCCGGCGAGCTGCCTCGGCGGTGAGAACTGGGTGATCCT
Organism: Streptomyces ureilyticus; assembly: GCF_011045025.1. GTDB lineage: Bacteria > Actinomycetota > Actinomycetes > Streptomycetales > Streptomycetaceae > Streptomyces > Streptomyces ureilyticus. The sequence goes on along the minus strand of NZ_JAAKZX010000009.1, from coordinate 76,026 downwards.
CAAGACCAGCGGCAAGGCCGACCAGTGCTGGGAGGCCATCGTGCGCAGCCAGGAGAAGACGGTCCTGGCCAAGTACCTCGACGGGCTCGGCCTGTTGCCCGCCCGCTCCGACATGGCCGACGCGGGCAAGTGGGCCACCGACCCCACCCTGAAGGTCTTCGTGCAGGAGTTCGCCAATGCCCGCCCCCGCTCGTACGGCCCGAACTACCCGCAGATGTCGCAGGCGATGGCCGAGGCCCTCCAGGCGTCCCTCACGGGCAGCTCCAGCCCGCAGGCCGCCGCGCGGAAGGCTGCGTCCGCCATCACGCCCAAGCTGAAGAAGTAAGGCAGGGAATGAGCCTTCAGGTGAAAGCCCGCGAGCCGCTGAAGGCGGTGGAGAAGACCGAGACCGTGCGGCGCGGCCGTTCCCTCGCGGTGCGCCGCACACGGGCCGGGTACGTCATGTCGGCGCCGGCCCTGCTGTTCCTCGGCGCGACCATGCTCTTCCCGCTCGCCTACAACTTCTGGACGTCCGTCCACGACGTCGCCATCGGCGATCTCCTCACCGGAGACTGGCAGTTCAGCGGCGCCGACAACTACGACAGCGTCGCTTCCGAAGGCGCCTTCTGGCACGCGGTGCGCGTCTCGCTGGTGTTCACGGCCGGCTCGCTGTTCTTCCAGTTCACGATCGGTTTCGCGCTCGCCCTGCTGTTCGCGAAGACGTTCCCGCTCGCGGGCCTGTTCCGCTCGCTGATGCTGGTGGCCTGGCTGCTGCCGCCGATCGTCAGCGGCACCCTCTTCCGCTGGATGCTCGACGCCGACGCGGGCGCGTACAACGAACTCCTGCGCTTCGTCGGCCTCGACTCCCTCGCCCACAACTGGCTGACCGACCCCAGCACCGCCCTGCCCGGCGTCATCGCCGCCAACATCTGGGTGGGCGTGCCCTTCAACATGCTGCTGCTCCTGGTCGGCCTGCAGTCCATCGACCCGACGCTCTACGAGGCCGCCGAAATCGACGGCGCCGGACCCTGGCAGCGGCTGCGGCACATCACCGTCCCGCTGATGAAGCCGGTCTCGGCGGCGGTGCTGCTGCTCGGCCTGATCTACACCTTCAAGGTCTTCGACCTGGTCTTCGTCCTCACCGGCGGCGGTCCCGTGGACAGCACGAGAGTCCTGCCGCTGTACGTGTACGAGATCGCCTTCAAACTCTTCCAGCTCGGCCGGGGTGCGGCGGCGGGCGCGCTCCTGCTGGTCATCCCGCTGATCGTCGCCATCGTCTACGTACGGCGCCTGCGCAAGGAAGGAGCCGCCTCATGACCACCACCAAACGGCCCTGGCTGCTCACGCTCGTCGCGGGCGTCATCACGGCCTTCTTCCTGCTGCCGCTGTACTGGATGATCGCCACCTCGCTGAAGAAGCCCGACCAGGTGCTCGTCTCGCCACCGCAGTGGATCCCCTCGCCGTTCACCGGCGACAGCTACTCGCGGGCCCTCGACAAGGAGATGCTCGGCCAGGCGCTGCTCAACAGCGTCGTCATCTCGCTGGGCGTCGTGGCGCTGACGCTGCTGCTCGCGGTGCCCCTGACGTACGCGGTCGCCCGGATCCGGATGCGCGGGGCCGGTGTCATGGTCCTGTCCCTCCTTGTGGCGCAGTTGCTGCCGAGCATCGTGCTGGCCGCGCCGCTGTTCATCGTGCTGCGGCAGGTGGAGCTGACCAACACCCTCATCGGGCTCGTGATCGCCGACACGACGCTGACCTTGCCGTTCGCGGTCATCGTGCTGCGGCCACTGGTGCGCGCCATGCCCGTCGAGGTGGAGGAGGCGGCGCTGGTCGACGGCTGCGGTCTGCCGGGAGTGCTGTGGCGGGTCGTACTACCGGTGATGCGGCCGGGACTGATCGCGATCGGCGGCTTCTCGTTCCTGCTCGGCTGGGGTGAGTTCGTCTTCGGGATCACGCTGAACAGCGATCCGAAGGTGCAGCCGGTGACCGTCCTGCTCAACACCTTCGTCGGCCAGACGGGTACCGACTGGGGGCCCCTCATGGCGGTCGCCACGCTCGTCAGCATCCCCGTGGTATGCGTCTTCGCGATGCTCCAGCGCTACATCGTCGGCGGCCTGACCGCCGGCAGCGTCAAATCCTGAGACCCCTCCCGAGACCCACTACAGCTTCGTAACTCCGCCTGTACGCAAGGAGATCCATGCCCGTCTTCCGTGTGCTCGACGAGGCCCTGGAGGTGCGGCACCGGCACGAGGTGCTGCGTGTCGAGGCCTGGGGCACGGACAGTGCCCGCGTCCGGGTCGCCCAGTACCGCATCCCCACGGACAGCGTCGGCGCCCTCGAGGCGCCCCCGGAGCACACCAGCACAGCGACCGTCGGCGCCGAGAAGACCACCGCTCAGCTGGTCAACGGCGAGCTGACCGTCACGGTGGTCTTCCACGGCAACGCCGCCTACCCCGAGGCACAGCTGACCTTCACGCGCACCAGCACCGGCGAGGAACTGCTCACCGAGCAGCGGGAGCACCCATGGGCCCCGGGCGCCCGGGAGTTCAAGGGCAACCGGTCCGGCGCGTACGAGATCCACCAGAGGTTCGCGGCGTACGAGGGCGAGCGGCTCTACGGTCTCGGCCAGCACACCCACGGCCGCCTCGACCACAAGGGCCTGCGGCTCGACCTCGTCCAGCGCAACGGCGAAGTGTCCATCCCCTTCGTGCTCTCCAGCCGCGGCTACGGCTTCCTGTGGAACCAACCCGCCCTCGGCCGGGTCGAGTTCGCCGAGAACGCCACACGCTGGACCGCCGACCAGGCCCGTGGCATCGACTACTGGATCACGGCCGCACCCACACCGCGCGACATCCTCGCCCGGTACGCAGACGCCACCGGCCACGCACCCGAACTCCCCGACTGGGCCAGCGGTTTCTGGCAGTGCAAGCTCCGCTACCGCACCCAGGACGAACTCCTCGCCGTGGCCCGCGAGCACAAGAGCCGCGGACTGCCCATGTCCGTCATCGTCTCCGACTACTTCCACTGGTCGGCGATGGGCGACTACCGCTTCGACCCCGACGAATGGCCCGACCCGCAGGCCATGGTCGACGAACTCGCCGATCTGGGCATCGAGTTGATGGTCTCCATCTGGCCCACCGTGTCGCCCCTGTCGGAGAACTACGAGGACTTCCGCGACCGCGGCCTGCTCCTCGGCTCCGACCAGGGCGCCGAGGTGCACCACTTGGTCCAGGACAAGGGCATGGCGGCCCGCATGCAGGTGTCCGTCTACGACCCGACCAACCCCGAGACCCGCGACTACGTCTGGGACCTCATCCGGCGCAACTACCTCGACCTGGGCATCCGCGTCTTCTGGCTGGACGCCTGCGAGCCCGAACTCGACCCGGCTCACCACGCCAACACCACGCTCTACGCGGGACCCGGCGCCCAGACCGTCAACGTCTACCCCCGCGACAACGCCCGCCTCTTCGCCGAGGGCATGGCCGCCGCCGGACAGCCCGGCACCGTCCTGCTGTCCCGCTCGGCCTGGGCGGGCTCCCAGAAGTACGGAGCGGCCGTCTGGTCCGGCGACATCCCCGCGACCTGGGACTCGCTGCGCGCACAGGTGCGGGCGGGACTGTCCGTCGCCGTCTCCGGCATCCCCTGGTGGACCACCGACATCGGCGGCTTCCACGGCGGGAACCCGGACGACCCGGCGTACCGCGAACTGATGATCCGCTGGTTCCAGTACGGCGTCTTCTGCCCCCTCTTCCGCCTGCACGGCGACCGCGAACCCCGCATGCCCTGGGGATACGCGCAGACCGGCGGCCCCAACGAGGTCTGGTCGTACGGCGAGGAGGCGTACGGAATCCTCAAGGCGCAGCTCTTCCTGCGCGAGCGACTGCGGCCCTACCTCCACGAGCAGATGCGGACCGCGGCGGCCGACGGAGTGCCGCCCATGCGGCCGCTCTTCGTCGACTTCCCCCAGGACGCGGCGAGTTGGACCGTCGAGGACCAGTTCCTCTTCGGCCCGGACATCCTCGTCGCACCCGTCACCGAACCGGGCGCGCGCAGCCGCGAGGTGTACCTCCCCGCGGGCCGTACCTGGACCGACGCCTGGACGGGCGACTCGTACGAGGGCGGCCGGACCCTCACCGTCGAGGCGCCGATCGAGCGCATCCCGGTCTTCATGACTCAGGGAGCCGAGCTGCCCCTCATAGAAGAGGGTGAGTGATGCGCCGGTAGCGGGCCAGGCCTATTCCTCGCCCGCGGTGTAGAGACCGAACATCGCCCCCTGCGGGTCCCGCGGCACGGCGATGCGCCGGCCGTCCCCGATCGTGGTGGGTTCCATGAGGAGGGTGCCCTCGGCGGCGATGCAGTCCTGCGCGGTCCTGTCGACGTCCTCGACGGCGAAATAGGGCAGCCAGTGGGACGGCACCTCGTGCGGGAACTTGTCGCCCATCTCCACCATGCCGCCGAAGTCGGATCCCTCGATGCCCCATTGCGTGTACGACTCCGAAGCGTGGACCGTCCAGCCGAACACCGTCCTGTAAAAGGCGGTCACCGCCACGGGGTCGCGCGTCATCAACTCGACCCAGCCGAGCGAACCTGGCGCGTTGAACAGCCCCGCACCGGGAAAGGACCGCGCCTGCCACAGCTGAAAGGCCGCACCGCCCGGATCGGTCACCACCGCGAAACGGCCCAGGTCGAACACGTCCATCGGCTCCATGAGGACCGCGCCGCCCGCGGCCCGTACCGCCGCCACGGCCCCGTCCGCGTCGGGCGCCCAGAACGACACGTTCCAGGCGACGGGCTGCGACTCCTGGTACAGCGGGGTCAGCGCCGCGACCGGCGCGTCACCGAGGTGCGCGATGGTGTAGCCGCCCGCCTCCTGACGCGGATCCGTCTCCGGGCGCCAGCCGAAGATGTTGGTGTAGAACCGCTTGGCGGCCTCCAGATCACTGGTGCCCAGCTCGGTCCAGCAGGGGCCGCCGGGAACCGCCTTGTCCAGCTTCATGGTCGTCCCTTCGCCGGAAGCGCTCCTTGCACAGCACGCTAAACCCGGCCTCCGGGTCCCGGCCATCCGACGGAAATCCCATGGCGGGTCCACTCCGGGCGGCGTACCCTCAGCGTCGTACCGCACCTCATGGCGGCCTCCTCACGCTCATCTCCCCGGAGGTCCCCGCATGTCCGCGCTCCAGGTGCGCCCCTTCCACCGCGACGACCGCGATCAACTCACCGAACTCGTCAACGCCCATGTCGCCGCCGTCGTCCCCGGTATCTCCGTCTCCGTGAACACCGTGCTCAGCGAACTCCAGCGACAGCCCGCCGAGTTCATCACCGACCCCTGGGTCGCCGAACGCGTCACCCTCGTCGCCGAGCAGCGCCAGTACGTGGTGGCCGGCGCCCATCTGCTGCGCTACCGCGCCGACACCGAGGTCGGCGAGCACTACCGGGACGCCGGCGAGATCAACTGGTTCGTCTGCCAGCCGACCGCCTCCTTCTGGAAGGACTCCGACGACGCCGCCGAGTTGCTGATGGCCGCCTGCGTCGCCCAGCTCGGCCGCTGGAACGTCCGCGTCCGGTATGCCGACGGCGCCCTGCCCGCCCCCGCCGTGTACGGGCTGCCCCGGCCCTGGCCGCACATCCGGGCCGCGTACGAACGAGCCGGCTTCCGGCACACGGGCGGCACCGAGGTCATCGTGATCGCCGAGGTGGCCGATCTGCCGCCGCTGCCGCTGCCGGGTGTCCACGTCGCCCGCACCCTCGGCGAGTGCGGCACCCGCTTCACGGCACGGACCGACCGGCGCGCCCTCGGCTTCGTCGAGATCGACACCGCCCTGAGCCGCCCCGAACGCCACGCCCGCAGCGGCGGCCTCGCCGACATCGGCAACTTCCACATCGAGCACCCGATGGAGGGCCTGGAGACCTTGCTCCTCGCCCAAGCCGCCCGCTGGCTGCGCCTCTGTGGAGTGGAGCGGCTCCTCGCATACGAGACCGCCGACGACACCGAGGCGATCGGGCGCCTGATCGCTGCCGGCTTCCATGAGCTGACCCGCACGGACCGCGGCTGGGAACACCAGCCCAACTACCGGGCCCGCCTCGGAAGTTGAGCACCCGCTGTCGCGGCTTCGTCCCCGCCGACGGGGTGCAGCACCCGTGGCGGCGCGGCCTCATGTCCGCGAAGGGAGGGTGCCGTACCGTTCCACCAGTCGGCGTTGCCGTCCTCGATACAGCGCAGGAGGACCCCTTCGCGCAGCGCCCAGGGGCAGATGGTCACCTCGTCGATGCCCATCAGTTTCATGGTGGTGTGCGCGACGACCGCCCCGGCGAGGGACTGTTCGGCGCGGGCGGCGGAGATGCCCGGCAGGGCGGCGCGCTCCGCGGCCGGCAGCTCGGCGAGCCGACGTGCGGCCCGGCGGAGGTCGGCGCGGGTCATGCCGCGCGGTGTGAAGGGCCCCGACCGGCCGGGCGGCGCCCCGCACAGCCGGCCGAGCTGCTGGAACGTACGCGAGGTGGCGACGGTCGTACGCGGCGCCTCCCAGCGGATGCGGGCCGTGACATCGCGCAGCTGGTGGCGGACATGGCGGCGCAGCGCCCGCACCCTGCGCTCCGAGGGCGGGTCCTGGCCGCGGAAGTGCTCGCGGGTCAGACGGTTGGCGCCCAGCGGCAGCGAGATCGCGAAGTCGGGCAGCTTGCTGCGGCCGAACGCCACCTCCAGCGAACCGCCCCCGATGTCCAGCATGGCCAGCGGCCCCGCCCGCCAGCCCATCCAGCGCCGCGCGGCCAGGAACGTCAGCTCGGCCTCGACCTCGCCGGGCAGGATGTGCAGCGGCACCCCGGTCTCCGTGGCGACCTGCCGCAGAATCTCCGCACGGTTCGGGGCGTCCCGGACGATCGCCGTGGCGAAGGCGAAGGGAGCCGTCACCCCCCAGCGCAAGGCCTCGTCCCGGGCGGCCGTGACGGCCTCCACAAGCCGGGCCACCTGCTCGTCCGGCAGATGGCCGCCCCGCTCGACGTACGCCGACAGTCTCAGGCGCCGTTTCGCGGTGTGCACGGGCAGTGGAACGGCGCCGTCCGTCTCCGCGATGACCAGCCGTACCGTGTTCGAACCGACATCGAGCACTCCCATACGCATTCCTCCCCAGTACCCGGGCCGGCGTCCGCCATGCGGTGGGCCCGCGCGCGCCCGCGTGCGGGCCCCCAGCTGGGCCCGCGGGATGCGCCAGGCGCGCGGGCACCGTTTCAGCCGGTCCCATGGGGTACCCGAAGGTTATGGACACCTTCGGCAGAGGTTTGGCCATCCCTCACGAGATCGCGGCGGGGGCCATCCCCTTCGCGATCGGGGTGGTGATCGCGTCGATGCTGATCCTTGCGGTGTGGCTGGGTATGCGCGTGCGTTCCCGGGAACCCGGGCCGCCGCGTCCGGAGGACCAGCCCCATCTCCCCGACTCCGGTCCCGTCCACGAGATCCGCGAGATGCGCGAGCCGGACGAGGTGCCGCATGACGGCGGCTTCCTCGCCCCGCACGAACTGCGGGGCTTCGGCAACATCCGCTCGCACACCGCCAAGGACCAGACGCCGCCGCGCTGGAGTCCGAACAGCAGCGGCGGGTTCGGCAGCGGCAGCCCCGGGCACCACTGAGGGTCGCCGGCCGGTCTACGAAGGGGCGGGGCTTGTGACGGAGCCCCGTCCCGTCGAGGGCTGCCCGCGCGACCCGGACCGGGCCGGGCGCCGGGGTGCTGGACGGGGCTTTGAGCCAGGTGCCGGCAGTGAGGAGCGGGCGTGACCGCGATGCAGTCGTTCGTCGACCGGCTCGACCACCCCGTGTACGTGGTGACCGTCGCCGCCGACGAGGAGCGAGCCGGCTGCCTGGTGACCTTCGCCTCGCCGTGCTCGATCAAGCCCGCCCGTTTCATGGTCTGGCTCTCGACGCTGAACCGGACGTACCGGGTGGCACGGTCCGCCGAACAGCTCGCCGTCCATCTGCTCGGGCGCGACCAGCACGCGCTCGCGGAACTGTTCGGCGGCGAGACCGGCGACCGCGTGGACAAGTTCGCCCGCACGGCCTGGACACCGGGCCCCGGCGGCCTGCCCGTACTGGACGGCACACTCGCCTGGTTCGCCGGCCGGGTCGAAGCGCACGTCGACACGGGCGATCACATCGGCTTCCTGCTCAGCTCTGTCGCGGGCGAGACACAGGAGCCGACGAAGCGGCGGCCGCTGTGCCTGAGCGATGTCGTCGACATCACCGCCGGGCACCCTGTCAGCTGAGCTCGGGCAGTTCGCACACGGCGACCCCGTCCTCCAGGAGGCTGCCCAGCACCAGGGCGCCCTCATGTGCGTACACACTGGTCACCATCCGATAGCCCGCCCTGAACCGCCTGAAGTCGTGGCGGACGGCGCCGTCGGGGCCGATGCCCATGACGCGCGCGACCGGCAGCGGGCGGATGCGCAGGGGGCATACGGCCCGCCAGACCGCCCGGCGCACCCGGACCGGCGCGCGTCGCAGCCAGTCCAGGGGTGCCTGCCGCGGACCCGCGAGGGCGACCCAGATCGTCCTGTCCGCGGCACGGGAGAGGTTGTCCGGGAAGCCCGGGAGGTTCTCGATCAGGGTGTCGCGGCGGCCGGCCCGCGGGCCGGACAGCCACAGCCGGGTCAGACGGTACGCGCCGGTCTCGGCCACCACGACACAGGACTCGTCCTCGGACAGCACCACTCCGTTGGCGAAGTCGAGGCCGTCCAGCAGGACTTCCGCCGCGTCGGCGTCGGGCCGGAGCCGGAACAGCCGGCCGGTCGCCGTGTGCTCCATCAGATCGCCGAGCCAGTCCTGAAGCCCGTATCGCGTGCTGGAAGCGGTGAAGTACACGGTGCCGTCCGCCGCCGCGGCCGCGTTGCTGCAGAACCGCAGCGGCACCCCCGCCACGGAGTCCACGAGAACCTCGACCTTGCCCTCGCCGGAACCGCCGGCCGCGCCGATGCTCGGTGTGACACGCAACAGCCCGCGCTCCGCGTCACACACCAACAGCCGCCCGTCCCGCAGGACTTCGAGCCCCAGCGGCCGCCCCCCGGTACGGGCGATCTGCTCGACCCGGGCCGGTCCTCGGGTGTGGACGCGCAGGATGCGACCGTCCTCGACGCCCGTGACCACGCGGCCCTCGTGGTCGGCGACCACGTCCTCGGGGCCCGTTCCGCCGAGCAGGATCCGACGCGGCGGCGGCAGCGGACGAGGAGCGGTTCGGCGCGGTGTCATGAAGCGCGTTGGGCCCGGACGCAGCGCCTCAGTTCCTCGGCGTAGGGCAGCGCGACACCGGCGCTGATCACCGCGCCAAGCCCCAGCAGGTACGGGGCGGACAGCGGCCTGTCCTTGGGCAGCAGCCTCCAGTCGTCGCGGCCTGGTCCACCCCGCAGCGTCGCGCGCACCTGGTCCGCATGCAGGCAGCCGATGAAGGAGAGCCCCGCCAGCGGCAGCACCTCCAGGAAACTGTGGATGTGCTGCTCGACGGGGCGGACTTCACGCTTGTGGGTGGCGAGGCTCACGTCGTACAGGGCGGTGGCGCTGTGCGCCGCCGCGGCGCCGCCCATGGTGGACAACACAAGGGGGTTGATCCGGGCCAAGAGCCCCATGGCGACCGGGATCCCGGCCTCCGTCATCATCAGCGCGTGCACGACGGACTCCTTCGTCCCGGACGTGTGCTCGATCCGGGTGCGCCGGTGCATCCACCAGTCCGCGACCGCGGGCACGACCCACAAGGGCAGCATCCCGTACAGCAGAAACCTCCGGTTCGCGTCCTCCACGTCGGTCGACGACAGAGGAACCGACAACCGAGCGCGCCCCCGCCGCCAGTGCCTCCAGGACCGGGTCAGGGACTTGCCGGGCAGAGCCATGGAAACCTCCGTCGCAACACGGGCATGTGACGTGCCCGGCTCCGGTACCCGACACCGGCCCGGGCACACTCCACGACGAATCCGCAAGTGAGGCCCTCAACTCCAGCGGAGCGCTCAGCGGTTCCGCAACGCCTTGATCAGCTCATCCTTCGACATCGAGGAACGGCCCTTGATGCCGACCTTCTTCGCTTCCTCGTAGACGTCCGACTTCGACTGGTCCTCGTACTTGCCGTGCTTGCCGCCCTTGCGGGAGGAGGACGTCGGGCTGTTGGCGATCCGCGCCGCCTTCTCCTTGCCCGCGCCCTCACGGCGCAGCGACTGATACGTCTTCTCGTCCTTGATCTGCGGCCTGGGCATGGAGATCCCTTCTCTCGTTCAGGGCACGTTTCGGGTACCCCGGACCGGCCACCCGGAACGCATGGTGCGAATCGGATACACGATGATGACCGAGCAGGCCGGCCCACGTGAGCTCGTACGGCACGTGGTCGCCGCGGAGCAGGCCGGATTCGACTTCTCCGTCACCTCGGACCACTACTTCCCGTGGCTCGAGGAACAGGGCCACGCCCCGTACGCGTGGAGCGTGCTCGGCGCCGCGGCACAGGCCACCTCCACGATTCCCCTCATGACGTACGTGACCTGCCCGACGACCCGCTATCACCCGGCGGTCGTCGCGCAGAAGGCCGCCACGACGCAGCTGCTCGCCGAGGGCCGCTTCCGTCTCGGGCTGGGCTCCGGCGAGAACCTCAACGAGCATGTGGTGGGCGCCGGTTGGCCCGCCGCACACGTGCGTCTCGACATGCTGGAAGAGGCCGTGGAGATCATCCGCGCGCTGTTCGCCGGCAAGAACGTGAACCACCACGGCGCTCACTACGATGTGGAGAACGCCAGGCTCTACGACCTCCCCGACGAACCGCCCCCGATCGGCATCGCCGTCTCGGGGGAGCACTCCTGCGCACTCGCCGGCCGGCTGGCCGACCTGTTGATCGCCACCGAGCCGAAGTCCGAACTGCTGGACTCCTTCGACCGCCACGGCGGCACCGGCAAACCCAGGGTGGGCCAACTCCCCGTCTGCTACGACCCCGACAAGGACGCCGCCGTCACCCGGGCCCACGAGCAGTTCCGCTGGTCGCTCGGCGGCTGGCCGGTCAACGCCGAACTTCCCGGCCCCGCGAACTTCGACGCCGCCACCGCAAACGTGCGTCCGGACGACGTCGCGGAGACCATTCCGTGCGGCGACGACGTCGACACCTTCGTCGAAGCCGTACGCCCCTTCGTCACGGCCGGCTTCACGGAGATCGCCCTCGTCCAGGTCGGCGGCGACCACCAGCAGCCGTTCCTGGACTGGGCGGAGAAGGAGCTGCTGCCGGCACTGAAGGACCTGTCACCTTCTCGGCCGTGAAGCGACTGAGCTTGTGCGCTCAGCCGTCCACACCTCGTCGCGCTCCCGACTGCCCCCCACGGCAGGGCGGTCACGGGTCGCATCCACCGCATGACGGCCGGACCGCCATGCGGTGCGGGACCGGTGACAGGGCCCCACGCCAGGAAGTCCTGGCGACGTCGATCCGGTCGACACCACGTACAACCGTCTCCCCGGCCAGGCCGGTTCGTGCCTTCAAGGGCTCACGGAACGACCGAAGCATCGTACCGGAGACGCGCGGCGCTTCGCGCATCTTGTCCCGGGCCTTACGGCCGATACCGCAGCGGATGGTCCGCCGGTACTTCCACCACCGCGATCTCGGTTCCGTCCGGATCGGTCAGCCACATCTCGATGAGGCCCCACGGTTCTTTGACCGGGGGCCGCACGATCTCGACGCCCCGAGCCGTCAGCTCTTCGTACGCGGCGGTCGCGTCCGCCACCTGGAGCCATAGCTTGACCGCGGGGGAGGGGGGTTCGTCGGAGCGGCCCGCGACCTCCAGGTAACCGCCGCCGAGGAAGTAGACGGTGCCGCGCTCCGGTCCGGTGCCGAATTCGCGGTAGACGGCGAGGCCCAGTTGCTCGCCGTAGAAGGCGCGGGAGCGCTCGGGATCGGTCGGCCGGAGCAGGGTCCGGCTGCTCAGTACATGCACCATGGAGCCGCACCTTAGTGGGAGGGTTACGCTCTTCGGTGCCCGAGCCGCGCCGAGATCGGAGAACCCCCTCCATGGACACAGCCGCCGCTACCGGCCTGACCTTCCGAGACGCCACCGAAGGCGACGTCGACGCCCTTGTCGCGCTGATCGAGTCGGCCTACCGCGGGGACTCCAGCCGGACCGGCTGGACCACCGAGGCGGACATCCTTCAGGGGCAGCGGACGGATCCGGAGGGCGTGCTCGAGGTCATCAAGTCGCCCGACAGCCGACTGCGCGTCGTCGAGCGCGGCGGCACCCTGATCGCCTGCTGTCAGCTCGAACACCGCGGTGATCACGCCTACTTCGGCATGTTCGCGGTCAGCCCCGTGCAGCAGGGCGAAGGCCTCGGCAAGGTGATCCTCGCCGAGGCCGAGCGGTACGCCCGCGAGTCGTGGGGCGCCGCGGAGATGCACATGACCGTGATCACCGCACGAGAAGACCTCATCGCCTGGTACGAGCGGCGCGGCTACCGCCGTACGGGACAGATGACGCCCTTCCCGTACGGCGACGAGCGGTTCGGCATCCCGCAGCGCGCCGACCTGCAGTTCGAGCTGCTGGTGAAGCCGCTCGTATAGCCGTTACGCCGTGAAGCGTCCGGTGCGCTTGATCTCCGGGTAGTCGGTGGTCGCGCCGTCCAGCTCCAGGGCGCGTACCAGCCGCAGATGGTCCTGCGTGTTCACCACCCAGCCGATGATCCGCAGATCCGCCTTGCGCGCGCACTCGACGATCTCCAGAGTGAGCCGCCGGATGTTCAGCACGACACTGGTGGCGCCGGCCGCGGTGGCGCGCTCGACGACATCGGTGCCGTACCGGCTGGCGACCAGCCCGGTGCGTACGCCCGGGACGAGCCGGGCGATCTCGGCGACCGCCTCGTCGTGGAACGACAGCACCTCGACCCGGCCGGACAGATCCCGCCGGTGCATGACCTCGGCGAGGGCCTGAGCCGCCGCGACGTCCTTGATCTCGGCCTGGAGCGGAGCCGTGACGGCGTCCAGGACCTCTTCGAAGACCGGGATGCGCTCACCGCGGCCCGCGTCCAGTGCGCGCAGCTCGGCGAGGGCCTGCTCGGCGATCGGCCCCGAACCGTCGGTCGTCCGGTCCACGTCGGCGTCGTGCATGACGACCAGCGCGCCGTCCTTGCTCAGATGCAGATCGAGTTCGATCACGTCGAGGCCCGCCTGCTCGGCGGCGACGAAGGAACGGAGGGTGTTCTCGGGTTCGACACCCATGATTCCGCGGTGACCGATGGTGAGGAAGTTCAAGACTGACTCCGCTTCCGTCGACGGCGGCTCGGCAGCCGCGCGCTGCGGTCCCGTGCCCACGCGGCCAGCCGCAGCCTAATCGCCCCGCTCGGCGATGGACCCGGTCCGAACGCGAGGAATCACGCATTCCAGCGGCCTGTCGCGGCACCCGGGCTCACTCTCACGTGGGCGAGTCCCGAGGCGGGTTGACCGCCCACACGCCGACCGCCCGCATCGCTACCCCGGAAGCGGTGGAAGTAATCGCCGAAACGGTATCCGACAGGAAAAAAGGCGGTGAAGAGGGGGGTTTCACAGGATGATTTCCCGGAACCCCACTTGTGAGAGGGAACCCCGCATGCATACGGTGTGTGTACGCGAGGTTCTCCCGTGGAGGATGGGGTCATGACGGAAATTCTTGTGCAGGTGGGTACGGAGGAGCAGGTTCCTCCCGGTGGCAGGGTGGTGGAGCACCCGGCCTGGCCCGTGCTCAAGGATGCCGTGGAGCGGATCCGGCCATGGCAGTCCAAGGACGGCTCGATCGACTTCGAGGCGGAGGGCGCCCCCGATCGCGGCGACGCCGATCGCGCCGTACGCCGTGTCGTGGACGCCGTCGAGGCGCTCGCGCCCCTGCTGCCGCACGACGCCGCCTACCACAAGGCGCTGGTCGCTGACCTGCGGCGCTGGGCAGACGACGGCTTCAAGGTGCCCGACTTCCTCGACTCGCTGCTGGCCTTCCAGCCCGCCGCCAACCGCCGGGACGGCCTCCAGCACCTGGTCGTCTTCCCGATGTACACGCAGAACGGCAACCCGAACCGCAACCTCGAAGCCCTCGTGCTGCGCATGGTCTGGCCGGACTGGCTCGCCGAGCTGGAGCGCACCCGCTACGACAACCCGCTGTTCTGCGGCATCACCTTCGAGGACTTCACCTCGGGCTACGACACCAACTCGGCCGTCCTCTTCCCGGAGACCATCGCCGTGCGCGAGGCCCCCGAGCGGTTCAGCTGGGGCGGCATCTTCTGTGACCGTGAGGCCGCCCGGTTCCGCCGGGTCACCGAGGCCGCCGTCGGCATCCTCGGGCTCGAACTGCCCGACGACGTCCGCGAGATGGTCGCCGACCAAGACCGCTGCCAGCAGGCCTTCGTTCTGTGGGACATGGTCCATGACCGCACCCACAGCCACGGCGACCTGCCCTTCGACCCGTTCATGATCAAGCAGCGCCAGCCCTTCTGGATGTACGGCCTGGAGGAGCTGCGCTGCGACCTCACCGCCTTCAGGGAGGCCGTGAAGCTGGAGGCCGACGGCGTCCCGCAGGGCCGTGACGTCCAGTACGCGGTGCTGTTCGACCGGATGTTCCGCTTCCCGGTCACCGGAGAGCGCGTCCGCAACTACGACGGCCTCGGCGGCCAGCTGCTCTTCGCGTACCTGCACAAGCACGATGTCGTCCGCTGGACCGACAACAAGCTGTTCATCGACTGGCAGCGCGCTCCGCAGGTCACCAACGAGCTGTGCGCCGAGATCGAGAAGCTGTACCGCGAGGGCATCGACCGCCCGAAGCTGGTCCACTGGTTCGCCGGCTACGAACTCGTCTCCACCTACCTCGCCCCGCACCCGGGCTCCAAGTGGGCCAAGGGCCCCGACGCCCTTGATCTGAGCCAGCCGCCGCGAAAACTCGTCGATGACGTGCTTCCGGACGAGTTTCCGCTGAGCATGTTCTATGAGGCACTCTCCAAGAAGCTCAAGAACGTGATCGCCTCCACCAAGGGGATCGTCGCGGAGGGCGCCGAGCGGGTCGCCGCGTGAGCGATCTCGTCCAGAACACTGCTCAGGAGGCGAGGACCATGGGGAACGGGGCGCTCAACGGCGCGGTGATCGCGGTGGCCGGTGCGGGTGGTCCCGCCGGACGGGCCGCGTTGCTGCGGCTCGCCGAGGCGGGAGCGGTCGTCATCGGCTCGGACAACGATCCGGAGCGGCTCGCGGAGGCCGTGGACGCGGCGAGCTACGCACACGGCGGCGCGACCGTCGTCGGGGACACGGTCGACCTGCTCGACCGGCAGTCGGCTCAGGACTGGGCCACCCGCATCGAGAAGGACTTCGGCCGCGTCGACGGCCTGGTCCACCTCGTCGGCGGCTGGCGCGGCAGCGAGACCTTCGCCAGGACGAGCCTCGACGACTGGGACTTCCTCGAGATGCTGCTCATCCGTACCGTGGCGCACACCTCCCTCGCCTTCCACGAGGCCTTGCAGCGCAGCGATCGCGGCCGCTACGTCCTGATCAGCGCCGCGGGGGCGAGCAAGCCCACCGCGGGCAACGCCGCCTACGCCGCCGCGAAGGCCGCCGCCGAGGCCTGGACGCTGGCCATGGCGGACTACTTCCGCAAGGCCGGGGGCGAGTCCGGGCCCACGTCGGCGGCTGCGATCCTGGTCGTGAAGGCGTTGGTGCACGACGCGATGCGCGCCGAGCGCCCCAACGCGAAGTTCGCGGGTTTCACGGACGTCAGGGACCTGGCCGAGGCCATCGTCGATGTCTGGGAGCGGCCCGCCGCCGAAGTGAACGGACAGCGTCTGTGGCTGACAAAGAAGCCGTGAACCCTCCGAAGACCGACGCGCGGCGTCATCACGACCCGGAGGTCCGTGGCTTCGCCAGCGACAACTACGCGGGGGCCCATCCCGAGGTGCTCGCCGCGCTGGCCCTGGCCAACGGCGGTCACCAGATCGCGTACGGCGAGGACGCGTACACCGAAAACCTCCAGCAGGTGATGCGCAGTCACTTCGGTGCGACGGCCGAGGCGTTCCCCGTCTTCAACGGGACGGGCGCCAACGTCGTGGCACTCCAGGCGCTCACGGACCGCTGGGGTGCGGTGATCTGCGCGGAGAGCGCGCACATCAACGTCGACGAGGGCGGCGCCCCCGAGCGCATGGGCGGCCTCAAGCTGCTGACGGTGCCCACCCCCGACGGCAAGCTCACACCCGAGCTGATCGACCGGCAGGCGTACGGCTGGGAGGACGAGCACCGCGCGATGCCGCAGGTCGTCTCGATCACCCAGAACACCGAACTCGGCACCGTCTACACGCCCGACGAGATCCGGGCGATCTGTGAGCACGCCCACGCCCGCGGCATGAAGGTGCACCTCGACGGGGCCCGGATCGCCAACGCCGCCGCCTCGCTGAACGTGCCGATGCGCGCGTTCACCGACGCGGTCGGCGTGGACGTGCTGTCCTTCGGCGGCACCAAGAACGGCGCGCTGTTCGGCGAGGCGGTCGTGGTCCTGAACCAGGACGCCGTCAGCCATATGAAGCACCTGCGCAAGCTGTCGATGCAGCTCGCCTCCAAGATGCGCTTCGTCTCCGTGCAGTTGGAGGCCCTGCTCGCCAAGGACCTGTGGCTGCGCAACGCCCGCCACTCCAACGAGATGGCCCAGCGCCTCGCCGAGGGCGTGCGCGCGGTGCACGGCGTCGAGATCCTCCACCCGGTACAGGCCAACGCCGTCTTCGCCCGACTGCCCCACGACGTGAGCGAACGCCTCCAGCAGCGCTACCGCTTCTACTTCTGGGACGAGGCCGCGGGCGACGTCCGCTGGATGTGCTCCTTCGACACGACGGAGGACGACGTGGACGGCTTCCTGGCGGCCCTGAAGGAGGAGATGGCGCGCTGACCCGTCACCGACGGCTGACCTCGCCCGTCCGCGCCTCCTCGGCGTCCTCCGCCTCCCAGCGCAGCAGGTCTCCCGGCTGACACTCGAGCACCTCGCAGAGCGCGGCAAGGGTGGTGAAGCGCACCGCCTTGGCGCGGCCGTTCTTGAGCACGGCCAGGTTGGCGGGCGTGATCCCGACGCGGTCCGCGAGTTCGCCCACGGACATCTTCCGCCTGGCCAGCATCACATCGATGTCGACGGCGATCGGCATCAGATCACCTCCGCCAGCTCGGCCTGCATCCGCGTCGCCTCGACATCGCGCGCGACGGCCTGGGCGAGCAGCATCCGCAGCACGAGCACGATGAACGCGACCCCCAGGGTCGCCACGACGCCCCCGCCGATCAGGAGGACGATGCCCGGCGCGACGGCTTCGCCCGGCGCCAGGAGGACCCCGAGCGTGAACACCAGGAGGGCGGCAGCCACGATCGCGCCGGTCACGATGTCCACGTACCGGAAGGCCGCGTAGGAGAACACGGTTCCGTGCCGCACCATCGTCACCAGCCGCCATACGCAGACCATGACGACCTGGACCGTCACGATGCCCAGGACGATGATCACGAGGAACGCGGTGGGCGGATACGCCAGGTCCGAGTCCACACCCTCCAGGTCACGGCCCAGCAGCGGCACCATCACCGTCTGCACGAACACCGAGCCGGCGAGCAACACCACGAGCACGGCGCGCAGCGCAAGCACTGTCAGCTTTCCCATCGCTTCTCCCTCGATCGAACCGCGATGGAAACCTATCGATATTCGATAGCTGCGGCAAGTGGTGGTCGGGCGGCTCGGTGCATAAATATGCGCTCTCCAGAAAAGTCATTGACTCTCTGCTGGTCGCGTTCCTAAGCTCTGCGGGCATGGAGCTGATCCAGGAAACCCCTGACCTTTCCGCGTACTTGGCCGCCAGCGAGGTCATCGACCATCATCATCCGCTCGTACGGGAGACGGCGGCGCGACTCGCCTCGACAGTCGATGACTCGTATGCCTATGCACGAGCGGCGTACGAGTTCGTCCGCGACGGCATCCCGCACTCGGCCGACAGCGGTGATCCGCGCGTCACCTGGCGTGCCTCGGACGTCCTGGAGCAAGGGACCGGTATCTGCCACGCCAAGGCCCACGCGTTGGCCGCGCTGCTGCGGGCCGAGGACATCCCTACGGCGCTGTGCTACCAATCGCTGATGCATGACGACGGCAGTGCGCTCTGCGTGCACGGTCTCATCGCCGTGCGGTTCGACGGGGCATGGCATCGGCAGGACTGCCGCGGAAACAAGCCGGGGGTCGACTCGCAGTTCTCGCTCGAGGGGGAGCACCTGGCCTGGGTGCCCGACCCGGAGTCCCATGAGACGGACTACTCGGTTCTATATGCCGAACCTCACCCGGCTGTTCTGCGCGCCCTCAAGGCCGCCCCCGACCGGGAGTACCTCTGGAAGACGCTCCCCACTGCACTCTGAGTGCGGTTCAGCGCGCCTCGGCGGCCTTGACCTCTTCCGGAGTGGGGGCCGTGCCGCCGAGGTGGGCCGGCATCCACCAGGTGTCGTTCGGGTCCTTGGGGCGTACGGGGTAGGCGCGCTGGGCTGCTTCCAGGAGCTCCTGGACGCGCTCACGCACCTGCCGGGTGATCGCGCCCGCGTACTTGTCGCGGGAGGCCTCGATCGCCTCGCCCACCCGGATGGTGATCGGGATGTGGCTCCGCTTGAAGTTCTTCGGGTGGCCCTTCGTCCACAGCCGCTGCGTACCCCACAGGGCCATCGGGATCAGCGGGACGCCGGCCTCCTGGGCCATGCGCGCGGCACCCGACTTGAAGCTCTTCAGCGTGAACGACTGGGAGATGGTGGCTTCCGGGAAGACCCCGACGATCTCGCCGGAGCGCAGCGAGTCCAGTGCGTGCGCGTACGCCGCCTCACCGTTCTTGCGGTCCACGGGGATGTGCTTCATGTTGCGCATCAGCGGGCCGGAGACCTTGTGCCGGAACACCGACTCCTTCGCCATGAAGCGGACCAGGCGCTTCTGCGGCAGGGCGGCGAGACCGTCGAAGATGAAGTCGAGGTAGCTGATGTGATTGCTCACCAGCACCGCACCGCCCGAGCGCGGGATGTTCTCCGATCCCTTGCAGTCGATCTTCAGGTCCCAGGCCTTGAACAGCGTGCGGGCGAGACCGATGGCGGGACGGTAGGCAAGCTCAGCCATGGACGGAGTGGACCCTTCTCTCTGCCTGGGAAGGGGGCTCCCGGCGGGAAAGTTACGCAGCCGTAGGTTTACGGCATTGGGCAGATCGTGCCCGAAGAACGGACGAGTAGCCAGTCTTCGTTCCTTCGAACGGCGAGATTCTCGTCACTTCGGGGGACGGTCCAGCTCCAATGGGCCGGGAATCTTCGGGCTTTCATAAGTGCTGAAGGGGCAAGGTGCTCGCGGTGGCGGGCGACTACGGAGTGCGGCATCGGCAGCGGAAGCAGGAGGGTGAACGTGCGCGGGCGCGACGGCGAACAGCGGCTCGGCGCGGCCGAGTTGGGGGATGACCTCGGTGAACGGGCCACGCTGGTCCAGTTCTCCAGCGCTTTCTGCGCGCCCTGCCGGGCCACCCGCAGGGTGCTCGCCGAAGTGGCCGGAATGGTCCCGGGCGTGACCCACGTCGAGATCGACGCCGAGGACCAGCTGGATCTCGTACGCGAACTCGGCATCCTCAAAACCCCGACCGTGCTGGTGCTCGACACGGAGGGACGCATCGTCCGGCGCGCCACCGGACAGCCCCGTAAGGCGGACGTGATCGCGGCGCTGGGAGAGGCCGTTGCGACGTCCTGACGACAGGGGCACAGGCCCCGCCGCACCGCAGGTGACACATCTCCCAGATGCTGGAACGCACTTGACTGCACGCACCACCCATCGTCAGCGTGACCCTGTGCCCCCGGAAGTCCTTCTCCCTCAACTCGCTTCTCCCGACCTGCTGCGCTCGGTCTTCCGGCGGCACGCGGCCGGAGTCGCCGTCATCACCGCACAGAGCGGCGGCAGCCCGGTCGGCTTCACCGCCACCTCGCTCACTTCCGTGTCCGCCGAGCCTCCGATGGTCTCCTTCGGTATCGGTACGAGCGCCTCCAGCTGGCCGGTGATCTCCGAGACGGAGCACGTCGGCGTCCACATCCTCGGCGAGCACCAGCGGGAGCTGGCCGCCACCTTCGCCCGCAGCGGCGCCGACCGTTTCGGTGCGCCCACCGGCTGGCGTGAGGGTCCTGAGGGAGTGCCCGTACTCGACGACGTCCTGGCCTGGCTCGTCTGCCGGATCGTCGCGCGCGTACCCGCGGGGGACCACCGCGTCGTTCTCGCCGAGGTCGTCCTCGGTGATCCCACCGGCGCCGGGCGCCCGCTGCTCTACCACCAGGGGCGCTTCAACGGTCTGCGTGAGTGAAGGGCCGGCTTGTGCGCAGGCGTCGGGTTCCGATTACGCTGCGTTGCGAAGGTCACAGTTCAAAGCGCTTGCTTAGCGGGCAAGAACTGGGTGTACTGGCGAGTAATATTTGGTTCGGAGCGCAGGCCGCCCCAACCGGGACGGGCCGCTTGAGGCGCCTATGCTGCCTGAAAGAAGGCAGCTCGGAAATGACGATTGCAGTAGGAGAGCCGGCGTGAGCTTGAGGATCGTTGTCACTGTGAAGTACGTGCCCGACGCCACTGGCGACCGGCACTTCGCCGATGACCTGACCGTCGATCGCGACGACGTGGACGGTCTGCTCTCGGAGCTCGACGAGTACGCGGTCGAGCAGGCACTGCAGATCGCCGAGGACGCCGACGACGCGGAGATCACCGTCCTGACCATCGGCCCCGAGGACGCCAAGGACGCGCTGCGCAAGGCGCTGTCCATGGGCGCCGACAAGGCCATCCACGTCGAGGACGACGACCTGCACGGCACCGACGCCATCGGTACGTCCCTGGTGCTGGCCAAGGCTATCGAGAAGGCCGGCTACGACCTGGTGATCTCCGGCATGGCGTCCACCGACGGCACCATGGGCGTCGTACCGGCGCTGGTCGCCGAGCGCCTGGGCGTCCCGCAGGTGACCCTGCTCTCCGAGGTGTCCGTCGAGGACGGCACGGTCAAGGGCCGCCGCGACGGCGACTCCGCCTCCGAGCAGCTGGAAGCCTCGCTGCCGGCGGTCGTGTCCGTCACCGACCAGTCGGGCGAGGCCCGTTACCCGTCCTTCAAGGGCATCATGGCGGCCAAGAAGAAGCCGGTGACCGCCTGGGACCTGTCCGACCTCGACATCGAGGCCGAGGAAGTCGGTCTGGAGGGCGCCTACACGGTCGTCGACTCCGCCGCGGAGCGCCCGGCGCGCACGGCCGGCACGATCGTCAAGGACGAGGGCGAGGGCGGCAAGCAGCTCGCTGAGTTCCTCGCGGGCCAGAAGTTCATCTAAGGCCCAAGTCGCTTACCGCCCCGCACACTTCGCAAGCAGGAGAGAAGAAGTCCCATGGCTGAAGTCCTCGTCTACGTCGACCACGTGGACGGTGCCGTCCGCAAGCCCACCCTGGAACTGCTGACCCTGGCCCGCCGCATCGGCGAGCCGGTCGCCGTCGCCCTCGGCGCGGGTGCCGCCGACACCGCCGCCGCGCTCGCCGAGCACGGCGCGACCCGCGTCCTGACCGCCGACGCCCCCGAGTTCGCCGACTACCTGGTCGTACCGAAGGTGGACGCGCTGCAGGCCGCGTACGAGTCCGTCTCCCCGGCCGCCGTCCTCATTCCCTCCTCGGCCGAGGGCAAGGAGATCGCCGCTCGCCTCGCGGTCCGTATCGGCTCGGGCATCATCACCGACGCCGTCGACCTGGAGGCCGGCGACGAGGGCCCGGTGGCCACGCAGTCGGTGTTCGCCGCCGCCTTCTCCACCAAGTCCCGTGTCTCCAAGGGCACTCCGGTCATCACGGTCAAGCCGAACAGCGCGGCCGTGGAGGCCGCCCCGGCCGCCGGCGCGGTCGAGGCCCTGTCCGTGACCTTCTCCGACCAGGCGACCGGCACCAAGATCACGTCCCGTACGCCGCGTGAGTCCACGGGCCGCCCGGAGCTGACCGAGGCCGCGATCGTGGTCTCCGGCGGCCGTGGCGTCAACGGCGCGGAGAACTTCACGATCATCGAGGCGCTCGCCGACTCCCTCGGCGCGGCTGTCGGTGCCTCGCGTGCCGCGGTCGACGCCGGCTGGTACCCGCACTCCAACCAGGTCGGTCAGACCGGCAAGTCCGTCTCGCCGCAGCTGTACATCGCCTCCGGTATCTCGGGTGCGATCCAGCACCGGGCCGGTATGCAGACCTCGAAGACGATCGTGGCGGTCAACAAGGACGCCGAGGCCCCGATCTTCGACCTGGTCGACTACGGCGTGGTCGGCGACCTCTTCGAGGTCGTCCCGCAGCTCACTGAGGAGATCAAGACCCGCAAGGGCTAATCACCATTGAGCAGTACGAGGCCCCTGTGACCGTCGACGCGGTTACGGGGGCCTCGCCTCATCCCGGGCTCATGCCGAGTCTTTAGCCCAGAGTCAGGGACACCTGGACGGGCAGATGATCGCTCGGGAACTGGCCGTTCAGGGAGAAGGTGTTGATCGAGGCCCGGTGAGCGGTGACGCCGGGAGTGGTGAGGACCCAGTCGATACGGTCGCCGTCCGGGACCAGCGGCCGGTAACCGTGGAAGGTCGCGTACAGCTTGCTCCGCTCGGCCGCGGTGTCCCAGGTGTCGACGAGACCGGCGCCCAGCATCGTGTCGTAGACGGGGTTCTGGTGGGCGGCGACGTTGAAGTCGCCGGTCACGACGAGCGGCAGTGACCGGTCGAGGCCCGCGATGCGCTCGGCAATCAGCTGGGCGGCGCGCGCGCGTGCGTTCTGGCTCGCGTTGTCGAGGTGGGTGTTGATGAAGTAGAACTGCCGCTCCCCGTCGCGCAGATCGCGGAAGCGGACCCAGGTCACCATGCGGATGGAGCCGCCGCCCCAGGTGTTCGAGCCGATCACGTTGGGCGTGTCGGAGAGCCAGAAGTGGTCGTAATCCACGGGGGCGAGCCGGCGGGTGTCGTAGAAGACCGCCATGAACTCGTCGCGGCTGCCGCCGGCGCGGCCGGTGCCGATCCAGTCGTAGTGC
Organism: Streptomyces ureilyticus; assembly: GCF_011045025.1. Lineage (GTDB taxonomy): Bacteria > Actinomycetota > Actinomycetes > Streptomycetales > Streptomycetaceae > Streptomyces > Streptomyces ureilyticus. Next base: position 53,039 of record NZ_JAAKZX010000009.1, on the reverse strand, counting down.
GGTCCGAGGTCGGCCTCGATGTCGCGCACCTGCTGGTAGAGGCCCTCCTGGGTGCCGATGACGTGGAGGTTTTCGCGGCGCAGCAGTTCGCGGGTCACGGGGCGGCGGGCGGCCCAGCTGTTGGGTTCGCTGGTGCTCGCGTAGCGCAGATTGAACGACATGACGTCCAGGCGGCGGCTGGATCTGTCCGGCGCCGCGGCGGTCGCGGTGAGGGGTGCTGTACTGGACAGAGGCAGGGCGACCGCGGCGACGATGGCGGTCTTCAGGCCCAGACGACGCGTGACTCGGCTGTGCTTGATGGGCACGGGTGGGCTCCTTCGGTGACGGATGCCGGGCGAGTCGTGCGCACCGAAGTGTCTGAGTTGGGCGTGAACGTGTCGAGAGGGCGTGGTGGCCACAGGGGGAAGCTCCGGGGTGGAGCTGGGCGGAGGTGGGTGTTGACCAGCGGGAAGGTCCACGGCTAGCTTCGCTCTACGGATTGTTGATTCCGGCCAGCGGAAAATCGAGAGGGTGTCGGGATGGGGCAGGGCGCGCAAGAGAAGGTGGCGACGAGCCTCGCGGGCGCCGTCAGCGAGAAGATCAGCGCCTCCCTCGCCCCGGTCGACGCCGAACTGGAGCGCCGCTACCCGGGAGACCCGGGGACCCGTCAGCCCGTCCACACCGTCTACGTACCCGGTGACATGTTCGCCGCCGACACCATCCGCTCTTGGGGCGACCAGGCCCTCGCCGCCCTCGACGACCACGCCCCGGACGCCGCCTCGCTCGCCGCCGTCCTCGGCCTCGCCGACGAACTGGCCGAACCCGTCCACGCCCGTGTACGAGCCAAGCTGGAGCACGAGCCCATCGAAGACCTGCGTGTCGACTTCGAGGACGGCTACGGCCCGTGCCCCGACGCCGAGGAGGACGAGGCCGCCGCCCGTGCGGCACGGCTGGTCTCGGAGGCGTACGAGAAGGGCACGGCCGCCCCGTACATGGGCATCCGTATGAAGTGTATGGAGGCTCCAGTACGCGACCGGGGCATCCGGACCCTCGACATCTTCCTGACCGGGCTGATGGAGGCGGGCGGACTGCCGGACGGGCTGGTCCTGACGCTGCCGAAGGTGACGTACGCCGAGCAGGTCACCGCGATGGTGCGGCTGCTGGAGGAGTTCGAGAAGGCACACCAACTCGAGCCCGGGCGGATCGGGTTCGAGATCCAGATCGAGACCAGCCAGGCCATTCTCGCCACCGACGGCACCGCCACCGTCGCGCGGATGATCCAGGCCGCCGAGGGCCGCGCCACGGGCCTGCATTACGGGACCTTCGACTACAGCGCCTGCCTCGGCGTCAGCGCCGCCCACCAGGCGAGCGACCACCCGGCAGCCGATCACGCCAAGGCGATCATGCAGGTCGCGGCGGCAGGCACCGGCGTACGTGTCTCGGACGGCTCCACCAACGTCCTTCCCGTGGGCCCGACTTCGCAGGTCCACGACGCCTGGCGGCTGCACTACGGCCTCACCCGCCGCGCCCTTGTCCGCGCCTACTACCAGGGCTGGGACATGCACCCGCGTCACCTTCCGACCCGGTACGCCGCCGTGTTCGCCTTCTACCGCGAGGGCTTCGAGCAGGCCGCCGCGCGCCTCGCCCGGTACGTCAACCGCGCGGGCGGCGACGTGATGGACGAACCCGCGACCGCCAAGGCGCTCAGCGGCTACCTGTTGCGGGGCCTGGACTGCGGTGCCCTGGACATCGCGGAGGTGGCGCGTGTGACGGGTCTGACCCGCGCGGACCTGGAAGGTTACGCGGCGCCGAGGCGAGCCGACTTGACGAACTCGCCCCAGTAGAGGGCCCGTAGGGCCAGTGGCGACCCTCGCGTACCGACCGCGTTACAGCGGCCGCTCTTGTGCATCGACTGTCACTCGTGACCCGTAGGCTGTACGCCACTCATGGCGCGACACAGGAACGGGGCAGCGGTGTCTTCGGGGGAGAACGAACGCGCGGACGGGGTCGGTCGGCTCCTGGCCGGGCGCTATCGCGTAGTGGCCCAGCTCGGGCGCGGCGGTATGGGCGTCGTCTGGCGGGCCCTCGACGAAGTCCTGGGCCGTGAGGTCGCGGTCAAGGAACTGCGGACGTACACCGACGCCGGAGGGCCCGAACTGGCGGACCTGGGGCGCAGGATGCAGCGCGAGGCGCGCGCGGCGGCCCGCGTGCGCCACCCCGGAGTCATCGCCGTGCATGACGTGGCCGAGGTCGACGGGCGTCCGCTGATCGTCATGGAGCTGGTCGACGGGCCCTCTCTGGACGATGTCCTGCGTGAGGAGGGTCCCCGCGAACCGGGCGAGGCCGCCGAGATCGGTGCGAAGGTCATGGACGCCCTGGCCGCCGCCCACGGCGCCGGAGTCCTGCACCGAGACGTGAAGCCCGGCAACATCCTGCTCGACCGCTCCGGCCGCGTGGTCCTCACCGACTTCGGCATCGCGACGATGGAGGACCCCGGCGACGGCGCCACCACGCATCTCACCCGAAGCGGTGAACTGGTCGGCTCCCTCGACTACTTGGCGCCCGAGCGGGCCCAGGGCCACGACTTCGGGCCCGCCTCCGACGTGTGGGCCCTGGGCGCCACGCTGTACGCGGCCGTCGAGGGCACCTCACCGTTCCGCCGTACGTCGACCTGGTCCACGCTCACCGCGATCGTGTCCGACCCGCTGCCCGAGCCACGGGGCTCGGGGCCGCTGGGCCCCGTACTGCACGAGCTCATGCAGAAGCAGCCGGAGGACCGGCCGGACGCCGACCGCGCACGCGAGCTGCTGGAAGCGGTGGCGCGGACGGCCGGCCAGGACTCCGCGACGACCAACCTGCGCGGACCCGCGTCGAAGCAACGCGAGGCCACCGAGCGGAGCGTCCCGGCGGTACCGCCCGGCTTCGGGGCTCCGGGCTCGGCCGGGCCGGGTCCCGCAGGACCACAGCCTCAGGACGAGACCACCGCCTCCGACTCCGGCGGCGGCCCCCGGCCTCGTAAGGCCCGAGCCCTTCTCGCCGCCGCTGCCGTCACCGCCGTCCTGGCCGCGACCGGCGTCACCGTGGGCCTGCTGACCAACACCGACGACTCCAAGAACTCCGCACGGTCTTCGGCCTCCCAGGAAGCCGGCGACTCCCCGTCCTCGGCGGACCCCAGCCGTGGCACGCTGACCCCGTCCGGCGACCCCGACCCCACCGAGCAGGGCGACAAGGAGACGACGCCCACGCCCGCCCCCGGGAAGCCGGAGCGGACGGAGGGCGCCGACCCGACGACGAAGGACCCCGCCCCCTCGCCGAGCGCCACCGACGACAGCGGCGCCACAGGCGGCAACTCGGGCGGCACGAGCGGCGGCGGAGGCGGCAACAACCCCGCCCCCGTCTGCAGCTTCATCGGCGACGGCAAGTACAACTGCGAGGTCTGGCGCACCGCCGCGTCCTACACCGCGGACGGAGCCGAGGTCGGCACCCTGAAGGCGGGCACCAACTACTTCTACTGCCAGCAGAACCTGGGCCGCCGCGAGACCTACGACGAGTGGACCAACATCTGGTGGGCGAAGACCGACGACGACAGCGGCAGCAAAGACGTCTTCATCAGCGACGTCTACATCAAGGGCGGCGACAACGACGAACCGGTGCCGGGACTGCCGGTCTGCTGAGCGCGTACGTACTTCTCCAGGCCGGAGGCAGTCGTCCACCCCAACTCGGCGAACAGCCGGGTGCCGCGCCTGCACAGTGCCAGGTTGCCGCGCGCCCGGGCGCAGAACTCCTCGGGTGTGGAGCCGAACAGAGCCCTCAACCGCGGTGATGCGGCGAGGAGTTCGGTGAGCAGCGCGTGCTCGCCGGGATGCGTGCGCGGGGTGCCGGAGCCGTTGTGGAGGACGCCCCGCCGGTTGACGTAGAGATGTGCGCCGTCGAGCAGTTCGCCCGACTCCAGCTCGACGGAAACGTCGGCAGCGGGCAGCAGGACACGGTCGTACGGGCCGGACGGCGAGGTGACGCCCTCGCTCCTGTCGATCGCGTCGAGCTGCGCCGGGTTGAGCCAGGTGAGGAACAACTCGCGGGTGAGTCCGGGGGCGCGGAAGGGGGAGGCGGACACGTAACCGAGCCCGGTGATGTGCGCGGAGACGCCGATCTCGATGCCCGTGACCTTCGCCTTCACCAGGGGGAGGGGCGCGGTGACTCCGTACTCCCGCATCTTGTGGCGGAGTTGGGCGGGGCAGGCGTTGGAGCCGACCGCGAGGACGGGGACGCGGTCCTCGAAGGTGAGGCGGGCCAGCGGCAGCAGCCGGTCGCCGTCCAGGAGTCCGGACTCCTCGGGCCAGGCGCCCGGATAGGTCAGGGGGCGATCGCGCGGGGCCTCGGCGAGGCCGAGTGCCGTGAGGGTGCGGTGATCCGGATGCGTCATCGGTCAGCTCGCCGGCGGCAGTTCGCCCGAGCCTCGGGTGATCAGCCTGGTCGGGAGTTCGACGCGCTCGGGGAGGGCGAGCGTGCCGTCGAGGCGGTGGAAGAGGCGGTCGGCGGCGGTGCGGCCGAGCTGGGCGGAGTCCTGGGCGACGACGGTGACGCCGGGCTGGAGGAGATCGGCGAGTTCGATGTCGTCGAAACCGACGAGGGCGACGGGCCGGGAGTGTTCGGCGAGGACGCGGACGACGGTGACCGTCACGCGGTTGTTGCCCGTGAAGATCGCGGTGACGGGAGAGGGCCCCGACAGCATGGCCTCGGCGGCCCGGCGGACCCGCTGCGGATCGGTGACGCCCAGCGACGTCCAGGCTTCCTCGACCGGGATGCCCGCGGCCTCCATGGCGGTGCGATAGCCGCGCAGCCGCTCGGCGGCGGTGTGGATGCGGGGCATGTCGCCGATGAAGCCGATCCGGCGATGCCCGTGGGCGATGAGATGGGCGACGCCGTCGCGCGCACCGCCGAAGTTGTCGGACAGGACGACGTCCGCGTCGATCTGGCCGGCGGGGCGGTCCACGAAGACCGTGGCGACGCCCGCTTTTATCTCCGGTTCCAGATAGCGGTGGTCGTCACCGGCCGGGATGACGACGAGCCCGTCGACGCGGCGTGCGCACAGCGCAAGCACCAACTCCTGCTCGCGGTCCGGGTCTTCGGCGCTGGAACCGTTGATCAGCAGGGCGCCGTGGGCGCGTGCCACCTCCTCGACCGCGCGGCTGAGCGGGCCGTAGAAGGGGTCGGAGAGATCCTCCAGGACCAGGCCGATGCTCGCGGTGCGTCCCTTGCGCAGCACCCGCGCGCTGTCGTTGCGGCGAAAGCCCAGCGCGTCGATCGCCTCCTGCACCCGGCGCTCGGTGTCCGGGGTGACCCCCGGCTCACCGTTGACTACGCGCGACACCGTCTTGAGGCCGACTCCGGCACGCGCCGCGACGTCTTTCATGGTCGGACGGTTGCCGTAGCGGTTGTCGGTTCGGCGGGCGGTCTCGGCCACGATGCGCTGTCCTGTCCTGTTGTCCACGGGGTGCGTTGGTCCTGACGTGCTCTACTGCGTACTCAGTGCGTGGTCAATGCGTGGTTGTTCCGTGCTCATACGGATGTGGCGTCGAGCATAGGGCCTGGACAACGTTGTCAGATGCGGGAGACACTATCCCCCGCATTCTCCGGCCCGCCCTGCTACGGGACCAGTCGTGCTGCCTGACGTCGAGGCCAGTCGTGCTGCCTGTTCCAACGGCCGGGGTCAAGGGGGGACATCCCTGGTAAGACTTCGGGGGCGCCGCCGCCGCGGCCGCCGCAGGAACGACACCGCACCGGGAGAAGCAGACACAGATGCACACCGACCTCGTGGCCGCGCTCGACATCGGCGGCACCAAGATCGCCGGAGCGCTGGTGGACGGCCAGGGCCGGATCCTCCTGCGCGCGCAGCGCGCGACGCCCGCGCAGGAGGACGGCGACACGATCATGGGGGCCGTCGAGGCCGTGCTCGGCGAGCTGACCGGCTCGCCGCTGTGGAGCCGCGCCAGCGCCCTCGGCATAGGCAGCGCGGGCCCGGTGGACGCCTCGAAGGGCACGGTGAGCCCTGTGAACATCCCGGGCTGGCGCGACTATCCGCTGGTCGAGCGGGTCCGCGCCGCCACCGACGGACTGCCCGTGGAGCTGATCGGCGACGGCGTGGCGATCACGGCCGCCGAACACTGGCAGGGCGCGGCCCGCGGGCACGACAACGCGCTGTGCATGGTCGTCTCCACGGGCGTCGGCGGCGGCCTGGTCCTGGGCGGCCGACTGCATCCGGGGCCCACGGGCAACGCCGGCCACATCGGGCACATCAGTGTGGACCTCGACGGCGACCTCTGCCCGTGCGGGTCCCGCGGTTGTGTCGAGCGCATCGCGAGCGGGCCGAACATCGCGCGCCGCGCCATCGAGGGCGGCTGGCAGCCCGGCCCCGACGGCGACACCTCGGCCGCCGCGGTGGCCGCCGCAGCCCGCGCGGGCGACCCGGTCGCTCTGGCCTCCTTCGAGCGCGCCGCCCACGCCCTGGCCGCGGGCATCGCCGCGACGGCGAACCTGGTGGAGATCGACATCGCGGTGATAGGCGGGGGAGTGGGCAAGGCGGGTGACCTCCTGTTCACGCCCCTGCGTGCCGCCCTGCGCGACTACGCGACGCTGTCGTTCGCCCAGCGCCTCACCGTGGCGCCCGCCCAGATGGGCACGGACGCGGGCCTGGTCGGCGCCGCGGCGGCCGCGCTCAGCCGGAGGCCGAGCGCGACAGCGGCGGGGGTGGGAGGCTGACGCCACGCCGCGCGGGATCTCGTACGAGCGGCTTGGCCGAACCGCGCGGCGGTCAGCGCAAGGCGGCACTTGCCGCGTCGACCGGGCCCGGCTCGGCCGAACGGAGCGCGGCGGTCAGCCTGTCCGCATCGGCCTAACCGGCTGCCTCCAGGGCGAGTTCGGTGGCGACCGGATGCCCGGCCCCCTTCGTGTCGGCCGAGACGCGGACGAGAACCGTGCCGTGCGCCGGGACGGTCGCCGTGATCGCTCCAGTCGTGGTGTGGCTCTTGTGCTGCCACAGGTCGCGCACCGTGTACGCGGCGGCCTCGGGCAGCCCGACGGCCCGCGCGGTCGTGGCGATCCGCTGTGCGCTGCCGGTCTCGTTGAACAGGGCCACCGCGCGGCTGCCGTCCTTCATCTCCTTGGCGACGACCCAGCGCCCGCCCTCGGAGAACACGACCGCGCCCTGCTTGCCCAGCGGGTCCTGATCGACCGCGATGACCTCTTCGTTGCCGAGGATGTCGAAGGTCTCCTCGGACACCGACCGCAGATCGGAGCCGATGAGCAGCGGCGCGGCCATGATCGACCACATCGAGAAGTGCGTGCGGTACTCCGTGTCCGTCATCCCGCCGTTGCCGACCTCCAGCATGTCGGGGTCGTTCCAGTGCCCGGGACCGGCGTACTCGGCGAGCGGCAGGTTCTTCTTCATGATCGACAGCATCGAGCCCCAGTTGTCGCTGATGTCACCGGTCGTACGCCACAGATGCCCGACGTCCGCCGCCCACTCCCAGGGCTTGTTCTCGCCCCACTCGCAGATGCTGTAGACGATGGGGCGCCCCGTCTTCTCGGAGGCGGCCTTGAGTGCGTCACGCATGGTCGTGTAACGCTGCTTGGCGTCCACGCCTTGGTTGTTGCAGTTGTCGTACTTGAGGTAGTCGACGCCCCAGTCGGCGAACTGCTGGGCGTCGCTGTACTCATGGCCCAGCGCGCCGGGGAAGCCGGCCGTGTTGCACGTCTTGGTACCGGCGCTGGTGTAGATGCCGAGCTTGAGTCCCTTGGAGTGGACGTAGTCCGCAACTGCCTTGATTCCGTTGGGGAAACGGACCGGATCCGGCACCAACTTCCCGTTCGTGTCGCGCTCCGGCAGCGCCCAGCAGTCGTCCAGGTTGACGTACTGATAGCCGGCGTCCTTGAGTCCCTTCTCGACGAAGATGTCGGCGACACCCTTGACCATCGACTCGTCGAACTCGGCCCGGCAGTGCGTGGCGTTCCAGTTGTTGAAGCCCATCGGCGGGGTGCGGGCCTGCCCGTCGTCGAGGAGAGGTCCGGCAGTGCCGCCCGACGGGTCGCCCGGGACCTGTGCCGCGACGGAGGCCGTGAGCCCGCTCGTGCACAGGACGGCCGTGGCGAGCGCTCCGATCACTCTTCTTCGGGTGGTGCGGGTTGGGAGATGACGCATCGTTACGTTCCTCCGTACTCGCGAAAGATGAGGTGACTCCTGGGGTGGAAGTCGTCGGCCGCGCTCACGGTAGGCCGCGTCGCACCATGTTGGAAGAACGGCTGACCGTTACTCATGCCCCGTTTCGCAGTTGAGCCGGGCATGAAGAAGCGAAGCATGCTCGCCGTCGCGTCCCTCGCCGCCGGATTCGTGGTGGCGGCCGTCACCCCGTCCCACTCACTCGAAGGCGACGCCCTCGGCAAGCTCGACGTACAGGACACGATCGGCACGCTGGACAAGACGGCCGACGAGGGCCAGGCGGCGGTCAACCCCGTGGTGGAGGACACCCAGCAGCAGATGGGCTGAGCGAACTCCAGCTCCGCCGGGCCGTATCTCGACAGCCCAGCAGCCCGACCGTCCCTGTAGCTCGACATATCGACATCGCGATGTCCCGACAGGAAGCCCGGCCCGCCCACGGCCGGGCTTCCGCATGTATACGACCCTGTGTCCGCCCGTGCCCTGTCTCCGACCCCTGTCCCCGCGGCGGCGGGAGGCGCACTCATCAGGACCTGGTTTCCGTGGCAAGGTGGAGGGCAAGCCTCAGGGGGTCAACAGAAGAGGGGGAACCGTGACCGTCGTTTGGATCAACGGCGCGTTCGGTGCGGGGAAGACCACCACCGCACGGGAACTGATCGACCTGATCCCGAACAGCACACTGTTCGACCCCGAGCTCATCGGAGCCGGGCTGACGCAGCTACTGCCGCCCAAGCATCTGGCCGAGGTCGGTGACTACCAGGACCTGCCCATCTGGCGCCGGCTCGTGGTCGACACCGCGGCCGCGCTGCTCGCCGAACTCGGCGGCGTCCTGGTGGTACCCATGACCCTGCTCCGCCAGGACTACCGCGACGAGATCTTCGGCGGACTCGCCTCCCGCAGGATTCCGGTCCGGCATGTGCTCCTCGCCCCGGCGGAAACGATCCTGCGGGAACGAATAGCCGACCGCGAGGTGCCACCCGACTTGCCCGACGGGGAGATACGGGTGCGCCAGTGGTCGTACGACCACATCGAGCCTTACCGCACCGCCCTGGCCGGCTGGCTCACCGCCGACGCCCACCTCGTGGATACCAGCACGCTCACCCCGTGCGAGTCCGCGGAACGGATCGCCGACGCCGTGCGCACCGGCGCCGTCCCCGTCTGCGACATCGTGCAGACCCCGGAGCCCACCGCGGAGACCGTCGCCGCCGGGGTGCTCCTCTTCGACGAGCAGAACCGCGTCCTCCTCGTCGATCCCACGTACAAGGCGGGCTGGGAGTTCCCCGGCGGTGTCGTCGAACGCGGCGAGGCACCCGCACGCGCGGGCATTCGCGAGGTCGCCGAGGAGACCGGCATCCAACTCGACGACGTACCAAGCCTGTTGGTCGTCGACTGGGAGCCGCCCGCACCCCCCGGCTACGGCGGACTGCGCCTCCTCTTCGACGGCGGACGGCTCGACAGCACCGAGGCCCGGCGGATGCTGCTGCCGGGCCCCGAACTGCGCGACTGGCGCTTCGCCAGCGAGGAGGAGGCCGCCACCCTGCTGCCACCGGTCCGCTACGAGCGGCTGCGCTGGGCACTGCGCGCGCGGGAACGGGGAGCGGCGCTCTATCTGGAGGCCGGCGTGCCCGTGGGATAGGCCCTCGGCCAGCGCTCGCGAACTGGCTCAGCCCGCCGCGTAGTTGCGCAGGAACAGCGCCTCGGCGACCGACAGGCGCTCCAACTCCTCAGGAGACACGCTCTCGTTCACCGCGTGGATCTGCGCCTCCGGCTCGCTCAGGCCGATCAGGAGGATCTCCGCGCTCGGGTAGAGGGACGCGAGGGTGTTGCACAGCGGGATGGAGCCACCCTGCCCGGCGTACTGCATGTCCGCCCCGTCGTACGCGACGCGCATCGCCTCGGCCATCGCCGCGTACGCCGGGCTGGAGGTGTCGGCGCGGAACGCCTGGCCCTGACCGATCTGCTCGGTGCTCACCCGCGCGCCCCACGGCGTGTGCGCCTCCAGGTGGGCCTGGAGCAGCTTGGTCGCCTCGGCCGCGTCCACGCCCGGCGGCACTCGCAGGCTGACCAGGGCGCGGGCGCCCGCCTGCACGGACGGGGTGGCGCCGACCACCGGCGGGCAGTCGATGCCGAGCACGGTCACGGCCGGACGCGCCCAGATACGGTCGGCCACCGTGCCGGAGCCGATCAGCTCGACGCCCTCGAGCACCTTGGCGTCCTCGCGGAACTGGCCTTCCTCGTACTGCAGGCCGTCCCAGCGTGCTTCGCCCGTCAGCCCGTCGACCGTCGTCGAACCGTCCTCGGCGCGCAGCGAGTCCAGTACCCGGATCAGCGCGGCCAGCGCGTCGGGCGCCGCGCCGCCGAACTGCCCCGAGTGCAGGTTGCCGCCCAGGGTGTCGATCCGGACCCGTACGAGGGTCATGCCGCGCAGCGCCGTGGTGACCGTCGGCACGCCGACCCGGAAGTTGCCGGCGTCACCGATGACGATCGTGTCGGCGGTGAGGAGATCCGGGTGGTCCTCGGCGTACCGCTCCAGGCCGCCCGTGCCCTGCTCCTCCGAACCCTCCGCGATCACCTTGACGTTGACCGGGACGCCGCCGTTCGCCTTCAGCGCGCGCAGCGCGAGGAGGTGCATGATGACGCCCCCCTTGCAGTCGGCGGCGCCCCGCCCGTACCAGCGGCCCTCGCGCTCCGTCAGCTCGAACGGCGGTGTCACCCACGCCGTTTCGTCGAGCGGCGGCTGCACGTCGTAGTGCGCGTACAGCAGCACGGTCTTCGCGCCCTCGGGCCCGGGCAGGAAGCCGTACACCGACTGTGTGCCGTCCGGGGTGTCGAGCAGCGCCACGTCCTGGAAGCCCTCGGTGCGCAGCGCCTGGGCCACCCAGTTCGCGGCGCCCTCGCTCTCGCTCCGGGGGAACTGGTCGAAGTCCGCCACCGACTTGAAGGCCACCAGCTCGGTGAGCTCCGCCTTCGCCCTGGGCATCAGCGAGGCGACGGTCTCGGCGACCGGGTTCGACGACATGGGCACGCTCCTCGTAGGTGCGACGTTGTACGGATGGGTACGTGTGGGATGCACGCGCGTACGGGTGCGCGTCGTGCATTCGCTGCCGATACTCCCACAGCGGTGTTCGCCGAGGCCCGCCGTAGGATGCGGGAGGCGGAAGCGGCAGGCGGCTGGATCGGAGCGGCAGACCATCGTGAGCAGCGAGAACTCTTCGGGCGACGCACAGCGGGTATGGGATGTCGTCGTGGTCGGTGCGGGGCCCGCGGGCGCCTCGGCGGCCTATGCGGCAGCGGTCGCGGGGCGCCGCGTGCTCCTGCTGGAGAAGGCGGAGCTGCCCCGCTACAAGACGTGCGGCGGCGGCATCATCGGCCCCTCGCGCGACGCCCTGCCGCCCGGCTTCGAGCTGCCGCTGCGGGACCGGGTGCACGCGGTCACGTTCTCGCTCGACGGCAGGTTCACCCGCACCCGCCGCTCCAAGCAGATGCTCTTCGGGCTCATCAACCGGCCCGAGTTCGACCAGCGGCTCGTCGAGCACGCCCAGAAGGCGGGCGCCGAACTGCGCACCGGCGTCACGGTCGCGCGCGTGGAACAGCACGGCTCCGCCGTACCGGACCGGCGCACCGTGGCCGTCGTACTGCAGGACGGCGAGACCGTGTTGGCGCGCGCCGTGGTCGGCGCGGACGGCAGCGCCAGCCGGATAGGAGCCCACGTCGGGGTGAAGCTCGACCAGGTCGACCTCGGCCTGGAGGCGGAGATCCCCGTCCCGGAGACCGTCGCCGAGGACTGGAAGGGGCGCGTCCTCATCGACTGGGGGCCCATGCCCGGCAGTTACGGATGGGTCTTCCCCAAGGGCGACACCCTCACCGTCGGCGTGATCTCGGCGCGTGGTGAAGGAGCCGCCACCAAGCGGTACTTGGAGGACTTCATCGCCCGGCTCGGGCTCGCCGGCTTCGAACCGAGCATCTCGTCCGGGCATCTGACGCGCTGCCGCGCCGACGACTCGCCGCTCTCCCGCGGGCGGGTGCTGGTGTGCGGGGACGCGGCGGGGCTGCTCGAGCCGTGGACGCGCGAGGGAATCTCGTTCGCGCTGCGGTCGGGGCGGCTCGCGGGGGAGTGGGCGGTACGGATCGCCGAGGCGAACGACGCCGTGGACACCCGGCGCCAGGCCCTGAACTACGCCTTCGCCATCAAGGCGGGCCTGGGCGTCGAGATGAGCGTGGGAAAGCGCCTGCTCATGGTCTTCGCACGCCGTCCCGGCATGTTCCACGCGGCGCTCACGGGTTTCAGGCCCGCCTGGAAGGCGTTCACGGGGATCACCCGCGGAGCGACCTCCCTGGGCGAGATCGTCCGTACGCATCCCCTGGCCGGGCGCGCCCTGACCGCGCTCGACCGCTGACCCGCAAGAGGCGTGTTCAGCTCTTGACGGTGATCCGGAAGACGGGGTGGTTGTGCGCCGCGGCGAGCAGCTCCTCGTCGCTGGACTTGGCCGTGACGTCGCCGAAGAAACGGCCGACCTCCCAGCCCCACTTCTTGAGGTAGGTGCGCAGGACGACGGGCTTCTCCTCGTCGGGCAGCTCCACGGCCGTGAACTCCCGCGTTTTCCGGCCCACTTGGAGTCGACCACCGCCGGCCGCCCGAAGATTGCGCACCCACTCGGAGTGGCCGCGCGCCGAGACGAGGTACGGGCCGCCCTCGTACGGGAGCGGGTTGACCGGCACGCGTCGCCACTCGCCGCTCTTGCGCCCGCGGACGGAGAGCTCGGCGCTGCCGACGAGGCTGAGGCCGCGGCGGGCGAGCCAGCCGATGAAGCGGTTCATGCCTGCCTCGAATCCGCCGGGCTTGATGTAGCGCTGCTGTGCCATCGCGGGACTCCCACTGGTCGATGTCGGTCGCGAGAGCAGTGCTCTCGCTTGAGAGCAGTGTGCACGACCTCAGGACATCGGCACGGGAGTAGCGCGAGACGGCAGCAGTCGGGGTCCTGACGCAGGACGAACAAAGGAGATACTTCCCCGGGAGTACGTGTGATCGCCACGCTCGGCGGACGACCGGACCGGTGGTGGCGTCTAGCGTGGCTGGCATGAAAGAGCAGCGCACACGCCTGTGTGGCGGTCCGCCGTGGCGATGGCGGCACGGGTCGCCGTGGTGGAACGAGGGCGACGACGAGGCAGCGGAGAGCCGGCCGAGCCGGCCGTGGCGTTCGACGCTGCTGCTCACCGTGTTCGTGCAGGTCGGCAGTAATTTCGCGGCCGAGGCGCAGGAAGGTTTTCGTGAGCCCTTGGGCCCGTTCGCCCGGGCGCTGTTGCTCGTGGGCACCCTGCTGCTCCTGTGGCGGCATCGGTATCCGGTGCCGGTGGTGTTCGGTGTCGCGGTGTCGGCGCTGCTCTACTTCGGTGCCGGATATCCGTACGGTCCGATCTTCCTGACCATCGCGCTCGCCTGCTTCAGCGCGGTTGTCGCCGGGCACCGGCGGGCGGCCTGGGCGGCGCTCGGCCTGCTGTGGGTGGCCCATCTGCTGGAAGGGCACTGGCTCTATCGGTGGCTGCCGCCGGACGGCGACACGGTGGGTGACTGGGGCGAGGACGTCTCGGTCGCCATCTGGATGGTGGCCATCGCCGCCGTCTCCGAACTCGTCCGCGTACGCCGTGAGCAGTGGGACCGGGAGCGTACGGAACGTCTGCAGGCGGCCCGGCGCCGCGCCGACGAGGAGCGGCTGCGGATCGCCCGCGAACTGCACGACGTCCTGGCGCACAGCATCTCCGTGATCAACGTCCAGGCGGGCACGGGCCTCGCACTGCTCGACTCCGACCCGGAGCAGGCCCGTACCGCGCTCACCACCATCAAGGCGGCGAGCAAGGAGGCCCTCGGAGAAGTACGCCAGGTGCTCGACACGCTCCGTACGCCCGGTGACGCGCCGCGCGCGCCGGCGCCCGGACTCTCCCGGCTTCCCGAACTCGTCGAGCAGGCGGCGAGCGCCGGACTGACCGTCGGCGTCGAGACCGAGGGGAAGCGGCGGGCCCTGCCGCCGGGTGCCGATCTCGCTGCCTTTCGCATCGTGCAGGAGGCGCTGACCAATGTCGTACGGCACTCAGGGTCGCGGCACGCGCGCGTGCTGCTCTGCTACGAGGACGACGCTCTGAAACTCCGTATCGACGACGACGGACCGGCGACCGGTGCCGACGCGGGCGGCAGCGGCAACGGACTGGCCGGAATGCGGGAGCGGGCCGCGGCCCTGGGTGGCACGATCGAGGCCGGGCCGCGCGAGGACGGCGGATTCCGGGTACTGGCCGTGCTGCCGCTCGAGCACCAAGCCAAGCTCGCCGAACTCAAGGAGGACCGGTGATCCGCGTACTGCTCGCCGACGACCAGTCACTGGTCCGCGCAGGCTTCAAGGCACTCCTCGACGCACAGAAGGACATTGAGGTCGCGGGGGAGGCCGCCGACGGCGAGGAGGCGCTGCGCAAGGTGCGTGAACTGCGCCCCGACGTCGTCCTGATGGACATCCGTATGCCCCGGTTCGACGGTCTCGAAGCGACCCGCGGTATCACGGAGGACGCCGGCCTCCAGGACGTCAGGGTGGTCATGCTCACCACCTTCGAGCTCGACGAGTACGTCTTCGAAGCCATCCGTTCCGGGGCCTCCGGCTTCCTCGTCAAGGACACCGAACCGGACGAACTCCTGCGCGCGGTCAGGGCCGTGGTCGAAGGCGACGCGCTGCTCTCGCCCGGCGTGACGCGGCGGCTGATCGCCGAGTTCGCGGCCCGGTCCAAGGAGCCGGCCGCCGCTCGGTCGCTCGCCGAACTCACCGAGCGGGAGCGGGAGGTGATGGCCCTGGTGGGCATCGGGCTGTCCAACGACGAGATCGCCCGTCGGCTGGTCGTCAGCCCGCTCACGGCGAAGACCCATGTGAGCCGCACGATGGTGAAGCTGGGCGCCCGCGACCGGGCCCAACTGGTAGTACTCGCCTACGAGTCGGGTTTGGTGCGGCCGGGCTGGCTGGGCTGAGGACCCCGCTGGAAACGGACCAGCACACTGACGACACGTACGAAGAAGAGGATGACCGCGAGCCCGCTCCCGGCCATGAGGAGCAGGTCCTCGGCGCCGGGCGCCAGATCGAAGAGCAGCGCCGGACCGGACACGGCCCCGAACACGAGGGCGGCCAAGATCGCCGCACTGGCCAGCGCGTAGCCGATCTCGACGGTGATCGCGTCCCGCTCGGCCTGAGTCCGCCGTCCCCCACTGTTCTCCATGCGTCGAAGTCTCACAGCAGTGCGCCCGGCGGGCAAGAACAGCCCGCCGGGCGCACGTAGTTGCGCAGAGGGAAGTGGAGTGGGATCAGTCGCGGACCGGCACCCGCTCCTCGCGCTCCTCCTGACCCTCCTGTACGGACTCGGACTTGGCGACCAGGATCGTCGTCTGCTGCGTACGCTGCTTGCGCAGACCCGTGGCCGTGATCAGCAGGCCGAGGACGGCGATCGCCGTCACCACGATCAGCCCCGTGCGGTAGCTGTCCAGGACGGCCTGCGGAGAGGCTTCGTCGGAGGCGCTCGCGGTCACGACGGCCGTCACGATCGCCAGGAAGATCGCGCCGCCCACCTGCACCGAAGTGTTGAGCAGCCCCGAGACCATGCCCTGCTCGTGGTCGTCCACGCCGTTGGTGGCCTGGATGTTGAGCGAGGGGAAGACCAGCGCGCAGGCCGCGCCGATCAGCAGCATCGTCGGCAGGATCACCGCCGCGTACACGGGGTTGAGGTCGATGTTCAGGAACAGCGCGTACGCGATGACCATGCTGGCGAAGCCCACCGGGATCAGCCGCCGCGTGCCGAACCGGTCGACGACCGCTCCCATCTTCGTGGCGGACAGTGCCACCAGCGCGCCCGCGGGCAGGAAGGCCAGCGCCGTCTCCAGGGCGGACCAGCCGAGCAGCGTCTGCAGATACAGCGTGGCCAGGAACTGGAAGCCGATGTACGAGCCGAAGAATGTCATCGCACCGAGCTGGGCCCGTATCTGGTTGCCGGAGCGCAGCACGCCGAGCCGGACCAGCGGACCTGCTGAACGCTGCTCGATGCGGACGAAGACGGCGAGCAGGACGGCGACGGCGAGGAACGACAGCAGCGTACGGGCCGAGGCCCAGCCGACCTCCGGGGCCTGGACGACGGTGAAGACGAGCAGCAGCATTGAGGCCGTGCCGATGATGGCGCCGGGGATGTCGTAGCCGTTGTGGTTCTTCTCCCGCTCGCTGCGCGGCAGCAGCTTGAGGCCGGCGATCAGGGCGATGATCGCGATGGGCGCGGGCAGCAGCATGGTCAGGCGCCAGCTGGCCTCGGTGAGCAGACCGGACAGGACGAGGCCCATGGAGAAACCGGTGGCGGCGCAGGTGGTGTAGACCGAGAGGGCGCGGTTGCGCAGCGGGCCCTCGGCGAACGTCGTGGTGATGATCGACAGGCCGGCGGGTGCGGTGAACGCCGCGCTCAGGCCCTTGATGAAGCGGCTGGCGATCAGCAGCGGGCCGGAGTCGACGAGTCCGCCGAGCAGTGAGGCGAGCGCGAACACGGCCAGGGCGACCAGGAAGACCTGGCGGCGGCCGAGCAGGTCGGCGGTCCGTCCGCCGAGGAGCAACAGGCCGCCGTAGCCCAGGATGTAGCCGCTGACGACCCATTGCAGGGACGAGGTGGAGAGGTCGAGTTCGGAGCCGATGGACGGCAGGGCGACGCCGACCATCGATACGTCCAGCGCGTCCAGGAACATCGCGGCGCAGAGCACCAGGAGGGTGCCCCACAACCGAGGTGTCCAACGTTCCTGGGTCGCGGAGTTGGGGAGCGGAGAGGTCATGCGCCACACACTACATGCGCATGCATTGACTGCAAGCGCATTTAATTCGGATGCAACAAAGCCTTATTTCTGCTACGGTCCGGCGTCATGGCGGCTGCGGAGAACGTTGAGCAGGGGCTCGTCGACCAGTGGCGCGACCTCCTCGCGGTGCACGCGCGCACCGTGTCCGAGCTCGACCGCGCACTGCATCAACACGGCTTGTGCGCCAGTGACTTCGAGGTGCTCGACGTGCTGGCAGGATGCGCCGCGGCCGACGGCGCCGGTGCGTATCGCGTCCAGGAGATCGCCGAGCGGGTCCATCTCAGCCAGAGCGCACTGTCCCGGCTGATCGGCCGGCTCGAGAAGGATGGTCTGGTGGAGCGCTGCATGTGCCCGCAGGACCGGCGGGGCGTGCGCGTCTCGCTCACGCTCGAGGGGCGCGCGCTGCACGGCGACGTGCTTCCGGTGCAGCGCGCCGTGCTGGGGCGGATGCTGGCGGCAGGTCCAGGCGACTGATCATCGTCGCGCGGGTCCGCTCCAGGTGATCGCCGACGTCTCGCGCCACAGCGTCGCGAGGGCGGGGTCTCCGGTCACGCCCGAGAAGGGCCGACGGTTCCACAGCGACAGGTAGAGATCGGCCGCCGGACCCATCAACTCGCAGTCGGCGTCGGCCAGTTCGCCCCGCTCGCTGATCGGCGGTTCGGGTGACAGTCGTACGGTCCACACGGCGTCGGTGTCCTCGGCCCGTACCCTCAGCACGCGCGGCACCTCCGTGCGCACCGCGCTCTTCTTGCGGGCGTGGAAGCCGAAGAGCAGTTCGTCGATCCCGTCGATTGCGAAGTCGACGGCGATCGGGCTCGGGGTGCCGCCGAGCGCGGACTCCGCGTCGTACCGGTGCACCGTCGTCTCGTGCGCCTGCCTCCGTGCCCAGAAGGCGAGCGGCGAGGGTGCGGGCAGGAAGCTCCAGCAGTCCACGTCGGCAGGGGCGCCCGCGAGCGTGTCGACCAGCCGCCGGTGGCCCTCGCGGAACCAGGTCATCAGCTCCGTACCGTCCAGATCCGGCAGGCCTTCGTCGGGGTGGTACGAGGTGTGTCTCTCGGCGACGAACGCCGTCGCCCAGCGGTGCACCATGCCCGTGTGCCGCACCAGGTCCCGCACCTGCCAGCCGGGGCAGGTGGGCACCTTGGTTTCGGTCCCGGCCTCTTCGGCCGCCGTCGCCAGCAACTGGCCCTCGGTGTCGAGGATTGCGATGAGCTGTGCGGTCTCCATGGGGTGAGTCTGCCGGACGGAGTGCGGTCGGGGGGAAGGGATGTGCCCTCGTCTCGCGGGCGCGGCTCGGCCAGTAATCGGCTGTGCCCCGGCCCCGCATGATCAATAGCCTTGAACCGTCTGCCGGTTGACGCTTCAAGGAGTCCCCCCACGTGACCACCGCACCGGACCTGCCCGACATCCTGTCGAACGAATTCGCCGAGGATCCCTATCCCGCCTACCGGGTCATGCGCGAGAACGCCCCGCTGATCTGGCACGAGGCCACCCAGAGCTACATCGTGTCGCGCTACGAAGACGTCGAACGGATCTTCAAGGACCGCGACGGACAGTTCACCACCGACAACTACGTATGGCAGATCGAGCCTGTGCACGGCCGGACGATCCTGACGCTCAGCGGGCGCGAGCACGCCGTGCGCCGGGCCCTGGTCGCCCCCGCCTTCCGCGGCCGTGACCTGCAGGAGAAGTTCCTGCCCGTCATCGAGGACAACGCCCGATCCCTCATCGACCGCTTCCGGCGCACTGGAAATGCCGATCTGGTCGCGGACTTCGCGACACGCTTCCCCGTCAACGTGATCGCCGACATGCTCGGCCTGGACAAGGCCGACCATGACCGCTTCCACCGCTGGTACACGTCCGTGATCGCCTTCCTCGGCAATCTCGCGGGCGATCCGGAAGTCGCCGCGGCCGGTGAACGCACCCGCGTCGAGTTCGCCGAGTACATGATCCCGATCATCCGGCACCGCCGTGACCACCTCGGCGACGACCTGCTGTCCACTCTGTGCGCCGCCGAAGTGGAAGGCGTGCGCATGAGCGACGAGGACATCAAGGCGTTCTGCAGTCTGCTGCTCGCGGCGGGCGGGGAGACCACGGACAAGGCCCTCGCGAGCATCTTCGCCAACCTGCTGGCGCATCCCGAACAGCTCCAGGCCGTACGGGAGGACCGCTCACTGATCGAGCGGGCCTTCGCGGAGACCCTGCGGTACACCCCGCCGGTCCACATGATCATGCGTCAGTCGGCCGAGGAGGTGGAGCTGAGCGGCGGCACCGTTCCGCCGGGGGCCACGGTGACCTGCCTGATCGGAGCCGCGAACCGGGACCCCGCCCGCTACCGGGACCCGGACCGCTTCGACATCTTCCGCGACGATCTGACCACCACGAAGGCCTTCTCCGCCGCGGCCGACCATCTCGCGTTCGCCCTGGGCCGTCACTTCTGCGTGGGCGCCCTGCTGGCCCGCGCCGAGGTCGAGATCGGGGTGGGCCAACTCCTCGACGCCATGCCCGACATGCGGCTCGCCGACGGTTTTCGGCCAGCCGAGCAGGGCGTGTTCACCCGGGGACCACAGGCGCTGCCGGTGCGCTTCACCCCGGCCGCGCCCTGATCCCTTCCGGCCGCGACGAGCCCGTACGACGTGTCAGTACGACATGCTCGTACGGGCACGGGCGGGCGTCACCGCAGAATGGGCGTGAACTCCACCGGCAGTGAGGTCAGCCCCCGCATCCAGATGGACGGCCGCCATACGAGGTCCTCTGGCTCGACCGAGAGGACGACGTCGGGCAGACGCTCCAGCAGCGTCTCGACGGCCGTGCGCGCGATGACGTCGGCGAGCAGCGGAGCCGGGTACGGGCAGCGGTGTTCGCCGTTGGAGAAGGACAGATGGGCGCCGTTCCCCTCGGCGCCGACATGGCCCTCGGGCCAGATCTGCGGGTCGGTGTTCGCCGCCGCGAGCCCGAGGACCAGGCAGTCGCCCGCCTTGATCCGGCGCCCGCCGAGCAGGGTGTCGCGCACCGCCCAGCGGCCGATGAAGTTCTGGGTCGGGGTGTCCAGCCACAGCACCTCGGTGAGGGCCTCGCCGACGCTGACCCGGCCGCCGGAGACGTTCAGCGCGAAGCGGTCGTCGGTGAGCAGCAGCCGCAGCGTGTTGCAGATCCAGTTGGCGGTGGGCTGCTGGGCCGCCGCGACGACCGAGATCAGGTCCTGGACGATCGCCTCGTCGCTCAGCCCCTCGGGGTGGGCCAGCATGCGGGAGACCACGTCCGCGCCGGGCTCCGCGCGCTTGTCCTTCACCAATTGCTGGATGCGCTCCTGTACGCGCACGTACGCGGCGACCGGATCCTCGCCCTCACCCGTGTCCAGGGAGATCCGCAGGTCCCGTACGAGATCGTCGGTGTCCGTGCTGTGGGCCGCCATGCCGCACATCTCCACCGCGGCCCGCATCGCCAGGGGGTGCGCGTACGTGCTCATCAGCTCGGTCTCGCCGCTGCCCGTGAAGGCGTCGATGAGCTGGTCGGCGATCCGCGCGCAGTTGACGCCGAGCTCGAACTGGTCGACGCCCTCCAGGGCCTCGGTGATGACACCGGCCCGCCGCTGATGCTCGGCGCCCTCCGTGAACAGCACCGAGGGCTGGTAGCCGACGAAGGGCAGCAGCGGCCAGTCCGCGGGAATGTTCTCCCACTGGTTCCAGCGTCGCGAGTCGCGGGCGAAGAGCTCGTCGTGGGCGGTGACGAACGAGACCTCCGGGTAGCCGAGGACCAGCCAGGCGGGTACGTCCCCGTCCAGCAGTACGGGCGCCACGGAGCCGTGGGTGCGGCGCAGCTCCTGGTACAGCGCGGCGGGAGTCTGCTGGTACTCCAGGCCGCTCAGCGGAACCGCGTCCGCGTGCGCCGGGCAGCCCGAGGTGGTCCGCTTCGGGTCGGCGGGGCGCGGGTCGAAGCCGGTCGCGTCGTCGTTCATGGGGTCATCTCCCGGGCCATGGCCAGTTCGTAGAGGTGGTCGACAAGAGTGATCAGGACGTTCTTGCCGGACGAGCGGACCCGCGCGTCGCAGTCGATCAGCGGTACGTGCTCGGGCAGCGCGAGTGCCTGGCGGATCTCGCTCAGGGAGAAGGCGTTGGAGTCGTGCTCGAACCGGTTGACCGCGACGACAAAGGGCGTCCTGTGGTGCTCCAGGCGGTCGATCGCGTACCAGCAGTCGCTCATCCGACGGGTGTCCACCAGCACGACGGCACCCAGGGTCCCCACGAAGAGCCGGTCCCACAGGAACCAGAAACGCTCCTGGCCCGGGGCACCGAACAGATACAGAACCGTGCGCTCGCTCAGGCTGATCCGGCCGAAGTCGAAGGCGACGGTCGTCGTGGACTTGTCGGCCAGACCCGCCGTCCGGTCGATGCCGACACCGGCCTCGGTCATGACCTCTTCGGTGTTCAGGGGGCGGATCTCGCTCACCGAGCGGACCAGCGTGGTCTTGCCGACGCCGAAGCCGCCCACCACGACGATCTTGAGCCCGGTCTCGGCCGTGGCGCTGAGCGGCGTACGGGCAGGGGGCTCAGAGCTTGTGGAGGGCTCAAAGCTTACGGAGTCCATCGAGAACCTCCAGCAGGAGAGCGGATTCGGGCAGGGCGGCCGCCGCCGATGCGGGCCGGGGATGGCGAGCGGTGACCTTCGCCATCGCCAGCAGATCGCCCACCAGGATCCGGACGACCGTCACCGGCAGCTTCAACTCGGCGGCGATCTCGACCACGGCGGCCGGGCGACGGCACAGCTCCAGGATCCGGACGTGCTCGGACTGCATGCCCCGAGCGGGCTCGCACTCGCTGACGATCAGCGAGACGAGGTCGAGATCGTCGGGAGCTTCGCTACGGCCCCCGGTGATGGTGTACAGCCGGTCCGGGTCCCCGGTGTCGACCGGACGTCGGCTCATCGGGATCAGCTCTCCTCTGTCAGGTCCATCGGGTCGCGGGCCTCGGCACGCAGGTGCTCGCCGATCCGCTCCACCAGGTCGGTCATGTGGTGCCCCACCACACCCGGGTCGGCGCCGTCGTCCGCGACGACCGCGAGGTGCGCGCCCTGCCCGGCCTCGACGATGAACAGCAGCCCGCCGTAGAACTCCGTCATCGAGTGGCGTACGCCGCCACTGCCGTCGCCGAACTCGACCGAGGCGCCCTGCGCCAGGGCCTGCATCCCGGAGGCGATGGCCGAGAGCTGGTCCGCCTGGTCGACGTCCAACTGCTGGGTCCAGCACAGCTTCAGCCCGTCGCGGGAGAGCACGAGGGCGTGCCGGGTGCCGGGGGCGCGCTCGAGAAGACCTTCCAGGAGCCAGGTCAGTGTGGTGTCAGTGGTCTGCATGGGTGGGTGAAGAGCTGGTGATCCGTTGAGGCCCGGCCACCGGCCCTTTCCTCCAATCTCCGGTCTGTGGCGGGTCGGGGCGCCCGGTCAAGGCGTCCCGCGAGAAGAAGGGCCGGGCTCAGTCGGCGTCGTGCGGGTCGGCCGTTTCGGCCGGTTCGGCGGCTCGGGCCGCCTCCTCGGCTGCCGCGGCCTCACCGGCCGCCGCGGCGAGGCGCGCGCGGTGGAAGGCGCCGAAGCTCTTGCCGGCGTCACGGGCGACGGGCTTGTCGCCCGCTGGACGTTCCGCAGGCGTACGGACATGCTCGGCTGCCGCCATCGTGCGACCCGGGGGACGTACCGGAAGGCCGTTGGCGGTCACCGAACCGTTGTCGCCGGTCGGGGCGGAAGCGGCCGACGAGGGGGCGGCGGGTGCGGGGGCCGGCGTCTCCGGCATCCGCGAACGGGTCGGCGGAACAGGGGTGTTGGGCATCCTCGAACCGTCCGGCGGCTCCGTCGTCCGTGAACCGGTCGGCGTGTTCGTCGTCCGTGAATCGGCCGGCGCGGGAGAAGTCCCGGGCATTCGCGACCCGTCCAGCGTGTCCGGTGTCCGCGAACCGCCGACCGATGTCGCCCGCCGCCTGTCGGCCGTCCGAGCCTCGGTGCGCCCGGCACCTGCCGGCACGCGCTCGCGCGGTCGCGCCGAAGGGTCGTGCAGCGGGGGTTCCGCGAGTGCCGTGCGCTGCTGGGCGAGCAACTGCGCCGGCAGGTGTACGACGACTCCGGTGCCGCCTCGGGAGGAGGGGCGGTAGCTGACGGAGATGCCGTACTTGACGGCGAGCCGTCCGACGACCGCGAGTCCCAGCCGGGTCCCCTGAAGGGAGGCGAGGTCGCTCATCGCGCCCGACACCGCCTCCTCGGCGCGACGCAGCGCGGCGTCGGCCATCTTCAGGCCGCTGTCCTCGATGGTGACGACGATGCCGGCGGAGCGTTCCTCCACATAGACGTGGACCTGGTCGATCGGCGCGGAGAAGCTGGTCGCGTTGTCCATCAGTTCGGCCAGGAGGTGCATCACGCCCTCGGCCGCGAACCCGGCCACCGCCGCATTGCTGGCGCAGTTGAGGCTGACCCTGCGGTACGCGGCGATCCGTCCCACGGCGCCGCGCAGGATGCTCTCCATCGGGATCGGCTTGTTCCAGGACCGGCTGGCCCGCCCGCCCATGAGCAGCGCCAACCGGTCGGTGAGGAGACCGAGTTGGGAGGTGCTGTGGTCCAGCTCGAGCAGGTCGCCGAGGACCGCCTCGCCGTGCCGGTCCTGCATCTCCCGCAGATCCGCCAGGATGCCCACGGCCTGGGCCTGCACCCGGCTCAGCGCCTTCGCACTGGCGGCCCGGGCCGCCGCGGAACGCCGCTCGCTCACCGCGAGTTCGCGTACGCCGGCGTCCACCAGGTCGCGCACGACGGCGCTGGAGAACTGGGACAGCCGCAGCTCCGCGCGGACCGTGTCCAGTGAGGCTCCCTCGCCCAGTCTCCGTACCGCCGTGGGCAAGATCTGGGAGGTGGCTTTCTGTAGATCGCCGGTGATGGCCTCCCAGGCCCGCACCGCCTGCTCGCGCTCGCCGTCCGCCGTGGCCGCGCGCCGCTGCGCCGCGACCAGCGCCTCCGTCACCGCGTGCTGCACAGCCCTGAGTTGAGGCTCCGTCGGCTGCCAGGCAGTGCCCGGCCCCATCACGGCGGACACGGGACCGCTCGCGGGGTCCTCGATGGCCGCCGTCAGCTCCGGGAGCACCGCGCCGGCCAGGTACTCCGCCTCGGAGCGACGCCGCGCCGACTCCGCCACCGACCTGTCCACCTGCGCGGTGAGCTTGCGATGCAGCCGCGTGGCCGCCGCGGCGAGCAGGACGAGGCAGCCGCCCGCCCCCACCACCGTGCCCGCGACCCAGTCGCGTGCGGCGTCCGGTGCGGCGAGTACGAGAGGAGTGCCGACGGCCGCGGTCACCACCAGCGAGGCGACCGGCAGAAGCCGCCATGCAGACCTCTGGCGTGGACTGGACGCGTCGGGATGTGCCATGCCGCGATCCTCGATGTTCTCGGGGGTGGTGTGCGTGCCGCGCACGCGTGGGAGGGTCAACTCGCCCCTGTGCAACGGCGGTTGAACTGCGGACCATGCTAACCACGCGTTCTGGCCGGAAGCCGGGCCTCCACATCGCCCACACATGCTGAAAACAGGTCGACGCATACTGAGCCCCGGCGGCAGTACCTGTGCTACGCACCGACCGGCGGCACTTCGTCTTCGAATCCCGCCGAACACCCCCCAGCCAGGGGCGGAGCAGACGTTTTCGGCATGCCTCTGTACACGCGATAATTGCGGGGAATTCCGGCAGAAGAATGCCGACCAGCGGTGCCGAATTCACGTGACGGCAATCGAACTTCAGCCATTTCGGGCGACGGCCGAGGCGACCGACTGGAAAGGGTCGTCGGGCGTGCGGACGTCAGCGCTCCGCCGTATGACGTGTCGTCACGCCGATGAGGGCGGCGACCGCCGCCAGCGCCGCCACGCTCGTGAGGGCGATGGGCAGCGAGAACCAGTCCGCCATGAAACCGATCGCGGGCGGTCCGAGCAGCATGCCGCCGTAGCCGAGGGTGGACGCGGTCGCGACGCCGCTGGGGCCCGCCAGGGCGCCGGCGCGCTCGATGGCGACCGGGAAGATGTTGGCGAGGCCGAGCCCGGTGACCGCGAAGCCGAGCAAGGTCGCCCACACGGAAGGGGCGAGCGAGCCGAGCAGCATGCCGCCGGCGGCCAGGGCGCCGCCGGCCACCACCGTCCGGGTGCGCCCGAGCCGTTCCAGGAGCGTCGTCCCGCTGAGCCGGCCGATCGTCATGGCGAGCGCGAAGCAGGAGTAGCCCGCTGCGGCGACGCCCGGGTGAGCGTCCAGGTCCTGTTCCAGGTGGAGGGCTCCCCAGTCGGCCAGGGCGCCTTCGCCGTACGCGGTGCAGAGGGCGATCAGGCCGAAGACGGTCACCAGAGTGCGGGTGCGGGCGTCGAGGCGGCGCGGTGCGCGTTCCTTGTCCTGCCCGCGGTCCGGCGGTACCGGGGCCTCGTACCGCAGCAGGGTGCGTCCGGCGACGCCGGTCACCGCCAGGCCTATGACGGTGAGGCCGAGCAGATGGCGCGTGGGGGACAAGGACCCCGCGACCAGTCCGCCGAGCCCGGCACCGACCATGCCGCCCAGGCTGAAGGCCGCGTGGAAACTGGGCATGACCGGCCGCCGCAGTGCCGCGACCAGGTCGACGGCGGCGCTGTTGAAGGCGACGTTGATCCCGCCGTAGGCGGCGCCGAAGACCAGCAGCACCGCGCCCAGTGCCGCCGCGGAGTGCGTCAGCGGCGGCAGCGCGACGCTCAGCGACAGCAGGACGCCGCAGACGACCGTCACCGGGTGGCTGCCGAAGCGGCGGCAGAGGCGTCCGGTGAGGATCATCGTGACCACAGCGCCCGCGGAGACTCCGAGGAGCGCGAGTCCGAGCGCGCTGGCGGAGGCGTTCGTCTGCTCCTTGATGGCGGGGATGCGGACGACCCAGCCGGCGAAGATGAAGCCGTCGAGGGCGAAGAAGGTGGTGAGGGCGATGCGGAGCCGGGCGAGGTCGTGGCCGTTGCCCGGCACGGCGTTGCGCGTTCGGGCTTTGTTTATTTGCGGCACAAAATCAGGCTAGGTGGGGTGGGTGGCTGGGGCAAGGGTGTTGGTGACCGTACGAAGCCGACCCCAAGGTCAGCGCACGGTGGTACGCCGACGTGGCCCGCACCGGCACCTTGCCGGACGGAGACCGTGAGAACGGGCGAGATCGGGTGTGACGTTTCAGCACTGCCGCGGTATCGGCGCAGCACTGACCGGCGATGCCGCGGGTTGAGCGCGACTGGCGTCGAGGTGGTGCCGGTTCTGGCGGCCAATCGGACATCGGCTCAGTCACCTGAACAACCGTCATATCAGGCTGCCATGCTGTCAGTTCCGCATCGCCCTAGGAGGCCCTCATGTCCGAGCCGTCCGTCCTCGCTTCGCTGGTGTCCGGGTTGCGGGGTGGGTCGATCGAGGTCGTCGACCTCACGTCGCCGTTGTCGTCGTCGACACCGGTGATCCAGCTGCCGGCCGAGTTCGGCCAGACAGCGGTGTTCGAACTGGAGGAGATCAGCAGGTACGACGACCGGGGGCCGGCCTGGTACTGGAACAACTTCCGCAGCGGCGAGCACACCGGCACCCACTTGGACGCCCCCAACCACTGGGTGACCGGGAAGGACCTCGACGACGTGGCGTCCGTGCCGGCGCGTCGGCTGGTCGCACCTGCCGCCGTGCTGGACTTCACCGCCGAAGCGGCGGAGGACCCGGACTTCCTCGTCGAGGTCGATCATGTGAAGGCGTGGGAGGCGGAGAACGGTCCGCTGCCGGACGGCGGTTGGCTTTTGCTGCGCACCGGCTGGCACGCCCGCGCGCACTCGCAGGAGGCGTTCGTCAACGCCGACGAGAACGGCCCGCACACTCCCGGCCTGTCGCCGGAATGCGCCCGGTGGGTGGCTCAAGAGTCGCCGGTGATCGGCCTCGGCGTCGAGACGGTGGGCACCGACGCCGGACGGGGGCACGCGTTCGACCCGGCCTTCCCATGTCACTCCTATCTCATGGGCAGTGACAAATACGGGCTGACCCAGTTGCGGAACCTGGCGCTGCTGCCGGCGACGGGCTGCGTCGTCATCGCGGGTCCGCTGCCCATCGTCACGGGGTCCGGGGCTCCGGCTCGGGTACTGGGGTTGGTGGAGAGGACATGAAGGTCGCGGAGGCTGTCGGGCGGGCGTTGTCCGCGTCCGGCGTCGGCCATGTCTTCGGGGTGGTCGGATCGGGCAACTTCCATCTGACCAACGCCATGGTGGCGGCGGGTTCGCGGTTCGTGGCCGCACGCCACGAAGGCGGCGCGGCGACGATGGCCGACGCGTACGCGCGTATGAGCGGCACGGTGGCCGCCCTGAGCGTCCATCAGGGGCCCGGTCTGACGAACGCCCTCACGGGTGTCGCCGAGGCGGCCAAGAGCCGTACGCCACTCCTCGTGCTGGCAGCCGAGGTGACCGAGCCGAGGTCCAACTTCTACGTCGACCAAGAGGCGTTGGCGCGTGCGGTGGGGGCGGTCCCGGTGCGGGTCACGTCGGCGGAGGGCGCGGTGGGGGAGGCCTGCACCGCGGTGCGACGAGCCTTGCACGAACGGCGCACCGTGCTGCTCAACCTCCCCTTGAGGGTGCAGGAACTGGACGTGCCTGACGACGCCTGGACGTGGAGCGCGCCGCCGCCGAAACGGATGGCGGTCGAACCGGCTGCGGCCGACGTGGCGGCGCTGTCGCAGGTACTCGAGCGGGCCCGACGGCCGGTCTTCGTGGCCGGCCGGGGATCACGCGCGCCTGGTGGCCGAGATGCCCTCGAAGCCGTGGCTGAACGCTATGGGGCGCTGCTGGCGACGTCGGCCGTGGCCCGAGGCCTCTTCCACGGCAATCCGTGGTCGCTAGACGTGTCCGGAGGTTTCTCGTCGCCCTTGACGACGGAGCTGATCGGGGCTGCGGACACCATCGTGGGCTGGGGCTGCGCGCTGAACATGTGGACGATGCGGCACGGCCGCCTGATCGGTGCCGACACGACCGTGGTGCAGGTGGACGACGACGCGTCGGCGCTCGGTGCCCATCGCGATGTGCATCTCGGGGTCACCGGCGATGTGGAACTCACGGCGCGGCGTGTGCTGGAGACGGGCGGCGGGAAACGGCAGGGAGGTCAGGGCTACCGGACCGCCGACATCGCCGCGGCCATCGCCGCGCGCGTGCGCTGGCGGGATGTGCCGTACGAGGACACGAGCAGCCGCGAGCGGATCGACCCACGAACACTGACCATCGCGCTCGACGACATCCTCCCCGCGGAGCGGGTGATCGGAGTGGACTCCGGCAACTTCATGGGATACCCGAGCATGTATCTGTCGGTGCCGGACGAGAACGGCCTGTGCTTCACGCAGGCGTTCCAGTCGATCGGCCTGGGGCTGGCGACCGCGATCGGCGCGGCACTGGCGCAGCCGGACCGGCTTCCGGTGGCCGCGCTCGGGGACGGCGGCGCGATGATGGGCGCCGCGGAACTCGACACAGTACGCCGGCTCGGGCTGCCGATGGTGGTCGTCGTGTACAACGACGACGCCTACGGAGCGGAGGTGCACCACTTCGGGCCCGGCGGATATCCGCTCGAGACAGTCGAGTTCCCGCCGACGGACATCGCCGCCGTGGCGCGAGGGTACGGCTTCGAGGCGGTGACCGTCCGCACGCTGGCGGATCTGAAGGCCGTCGAGGACTGGACCGCCGGGCCGCGATCCGCGCCTTTGCTCATCGACGCCAAGGTGGTCAGAGACCAAGGAGCCTGGTGGCTCGAGGAGGCGTTCCGCGGACATTGAGCGCCGACGGGCTGCGCCGCGATGGGCTGCCCCGCGACAGGCGGGGCCCGCGCGGTGAACCGGCTGACGGCTGGGGCCGCGCGGCACTCAAGGCGGCCTCTGGGATTTCCTGTGGCGGCCTCAACAACCAGTCAACGCAAAGACTCTGCGCGATCTCGCGCCGAGCCCGGTCGCGTCCGCCCTGCGGTGGGGTAGGTGGGGAAGGTGGGGTAGAGCGGGCCCCGTCCAGACCGCTTGGATGTCGGCCATCCCCTCAGGGGAACGGTTGTGCGCGGGGGCTGTTGAGCGTTCGTACCCTTGCACTGCGAGGCACAGCGACCGCGTACCGTGGAGGCATCACAACCGGAGGTCACGCACATGTCCGCGCTACCGCACGAGCCGAGCCCGCAGGCCGATTCGGATCCGCAGCGACTCGAACACGCCGAGGGCCCGCAGACGCTCGGCGAGTTGCGCGCGGCGCTCGCGGTGATCAGCCCCGGGGTGTTGACGGCTTTCGATGCGCGGCTGGACGCCGCGACGTTCGGTGAGGAGCACGCCGAGGTCATCGCCAAGGCCCGCCGCACCGTGGCGTTCTCGAACCGCGCCGAGGTGACGGCCTCCGTAGCGGACCCCATCGACGAAACGGCCGAGGCGCAGCCGGCCGAGGATCCGTGGGCCCACCTCGACGTGCGGGACAGCTCCTAAGCGCCAGGTCACAGACCCGATCTCGCCGGATCTCGCCTCAGCGGGTCTTCCCGCCTCCTCCTCCGCCGCGAGCAGGGGCAACGGCGCGAGCGCCGGCGGGCCGCCTCGCCGTACAGGAAATCGTCCGCGGCGCCTATGGGGATGCGACCGGACACATCTTCCTCATCTGCGCCGCAGTCGCGACATCGCCGCCGTCGAGATGGCACCCCGCCGTCTGGTTTCCCCACTTCCAGAGTCTGGCGACGCGAGCGGACGGACGTGGAGCTTTGCACGCGGCGCCGGATGACAGCGTCGTCCGGCTGGTGAAGGGCGGCTCCTGTCTGCCTATTGCGCGAAGAAGGGCGAGCGTCCATTATCAGGAATCCTGTTACTTTATAGTTGTAGCGAAGGGTGGCCGAGGCATGCCATTGAGCCCGAAAATCCAGGCCAGAGGGGTCCAACTGCTGCTCGGTCGGATGATGTCGCGCGTCCACAAGGACCTGCGCTTCACGGACATCCCGAAGCGCACCGAAGCCCTCATGGTGGAGACCGGCGCCGGCCCGGTGCCCTGCACGGTCTACCGCCCGCCGGCCGGCACCAAGACCCCTGCCCCCGTGTACGTCAACTTCCACGGCGGCGGGTTCGTGGTCGGCCGCCCGGAACAGGACGACCACATCTGCCGTTACATAGCGGCCACGGCCGGCATTGTCGTGATCAACGTGGACTACGCCGTCGCCCCGCAGCGGCCCTTCCCCGTGCCCGTCACCCAGGCGTACGACGTCACCGCGTGGGTCGCCGAGAACGGCCCCGCCCACGACTGGGACGGCTCGCGCCTCGCCGTGGGCGGACACAGCGCCGGGGCCAACCTGACGGCCGTGGTCTGCCGCATGGCCCGGGACCGCGGCACCTTCTCGCCCCGGCTCCAGATCATCGACTCCGCAGTGCTCGACCAGGTCGCCGACCCGGCCACCAAGCAGTCCCTCATCGCCAAGCCGCTGCTCAGCCCCCAGATCATGCGGGTCTTCACGGCCGCCTACGTCCCCGACCCCGCCGACCGTGCCGATCCCCTTGTCTCACCCGCACTGGCCGATGACCTCGCCGGGCTCCCTCCCGCCCTGGTCATCACCGCGGAGAACGACCGCCTGCGCGACGAGGGCGACGCCTACGCCAAGGCTCTGGAGGCCGCCGGCGTCGCGGTCACCCACCGTGTCTTCGAGGGAGTCGATCACTACTTCACCCACACCGGTCCGGTACCGGAGGGGAAGACCGCCATTGACACGATGGCAACCACCTTGCGCACCGCACTCAGCGTCTGATGCCGGCGGGCAGCACGCACGCCGCCGCAGCAGCCCTCAGTGCCGGAATCGTCACCCGGCCGGGTGACGCCGTCGTCCCCCGGCCGGTGACGGCGTGGTACGGGACCGCCTCACGCGCCTTCTCGTCCGACCAGCCGTCGGGCAGCGGGTTGCCCGGCAGTTGCGCGGTGTCCACCGCAGGCGTGCCCGGGCGGGCGGCCCGGCGATCCGCGTCGTCAGCCGAGCTGCCGCCCCGTCAAGGAGGCGAGCCCGTCCTCCAGGCCCTGACGGAACGCTGACCGCCGTTCCTCAGGTATGTCGAGCAGCAACCGGTCCTCCAGCTTCTGCACGGCCGACGCACACGCCGCCAGCAGTTCCTCCCCCTCCCGCGTCAGCCGGGCCTCCATGATCCGCCGGTTCCCCGGGGCATGGGTGCGCTCGATCAGCCCGCGCTCCTCCAGCGCGCGCACCATCTCGTGCATCGTCTGGGGCCTGACGAAGGAGCGGCGGGCCAACTGGGCGGAGGAGAGCCCGCCTCGGTGCTGAAGCACGGTCAGGGCCGTGTACTGGAACGTCGTGAGCCCGTACGGCCGAAGGGCCTCGTCCATGAAGGAGCGGATGGCCAGTTCGAGTTGCTTGACGAGATAGATCGTCAGCGGGCTCTTGTGGCCCTCGGGGTCCGGATCGGAATCCGCATCCGGGGCCGGCCCCGCACCCGGAACCGGCCCCGGATCCCGATCGGCTGCCTCCGCCATCGTGCGCACCTCTTGGTCGGTCGTCGGGGAGGTCGGGCGAGGCCGTCGTCGAGGTCAGACGACCGGTGTCTTCACCCGATAGCCGACAGGTAGTAGTTCCAGGTCACGTCGGCGAGCCACGGTACCCCACAGCCCATGGGGCATCCACAGCGTCATCCCGATGGCGAGGGCGCCGAGCCCGATCAGGTACCAGGTGCCTCCGGTGTCCCCGAACCAGTCCTGCACGAGGAAGAACACGATCGCTCCGATGATCGGTCCCTCGAAGGTGCCGAGGCCGCCGATGACCACCATGAAGATCATGTACGCGGACCAGTGGACCCCGAAGATGGAGTCCGGCTGCACCCGCAGGGTGTTGGCGAGGGTGAGTCCACCGGCCGCGGCACCGCCCACCGCCGCGAGTACGAAGACCAGCCGCTTCGCCGAGGTGACCCGTACCCCGACGGAGGCCGCGCCCACCGGGTCGTCGCGGATCGCCTCCAGCGAAGCCCCGAGCCTGCTGCGCAGCAGCACGAACACGGCCAGCAGCAGCGCACTCATCAGGGCCAGGGCGAGCCAGTACACCTGAGCCTGCCGCACCGCCGGATCGGTGGCCGACAGATCGGTGAGCGAGCGGCCGGAACCGCCGCCCAGCGAAGGCGTGTTCACCACGACCAGCCGGAAGAACTCCGCTATCGCCCACATGCCGATGGCGAACTGCCCACCGGTGAGCCGGAACGCGAGCAGCGAGGTGGGTACGGCGAGGGCACCCGCGAGCAGGGCCGACAGGACGACCGCGACGAAGGGGTTGACGCCCCGGTCGACGAAGAGGAAGACACCGTACGCGCCGAGACCGATGAAGCCCTGCTGGCCGACGGAGACAAGACCGGCGTAGCCCGCCAGCGCGTTCCACATGGCCGCGATGATGACGAGGACGAACAGGGTCGTCAGCTTCGCGGTCACCTCGGGCGTGAAGACCAAGGGCGCGAATGCCAGGACGAGCAGCAGGGCGGCCAGAGCACTCGACGCCGTACGGGAGACCGGTGTCCATCGGTGGATGGTCGAGGGGGCGGCGGCGGTAGCGGGGGCCACCGGTGGTGCGGTGGTCATGTGCGGCTCCTTCTCATGCCGAGCAGTCCCTGCGGACGGAAGGCCAGGACCGCGAGGAACACCGCGTGTCCGGCCACGATGGAGAAGCGCGGATCCACCTGCGCGCCGACCGTCTGGGCGACGCCGAGGACCATGCCTCCGACGAGCGTCCCCCACAGCGAACCGAGCCCTCCGATCACGACGACCTCGAAGGCGAACAGCAGCTGGGTCGGCCCCATGGACGGGCTGAACGACGACCTCATCGCGAAGAACGCTCCCGCCAGACCGGCGGTGGCGACGGCGATGGCGGCGGCCCAGGCGTACACCCGGCGGCTGTCGATCCCGACCAGCTCGGCGGTGTCGGCGTCGGCGGCCGTGGCGCGGATCGCCCGGCCGATGCCCGTACGGGCCAGCAGCAGTTGCAGCCCGCCGAGCAGCGCGACCGCCACCACCACGGTCAGCACACCGAGGTACGGGATGCTCACCGACGACCCGAGCTGGAGGCCGGCCGTGGACAGCGAACCGACCTCCAGGGAGCGGGAATCGGCGCTGAAGATCTCCAGCAGTACGTTCTGCAGCACGATGGCGAGACCGAAGGTGGCCAGCATCGACGACATCCCGCCGGTGCGCAGCGCCTTGCTGAGGATGCCCCGCTGCAACGCCACTCCGACCAGGCCCATCACGGGCAGGACCAGCAGTACGGCGAAGAACGGGCTGATGCCGACGGCGGCGGCCAGCACCGCGACGAGGAACGCGCCGAGGACCGCGAGGTCGCCGTGGCTCAGGTTGACCGTCCGCATGACGCCGAACATCAGGGAGAGGCCGCAGGCGAAGAGCGCGTAGACACCGCCGAGCATGACGCCCTGCACGATGGCGTTGATCCAGTTCATGCCGGCTCCTCCTGCACGGTTGCGGCCGTGGCGCGGTCCGGTACCGCCGCCCGGCTGAGTCCGAAGTACGCCTCGACGACCTGTTCGCGGGTGACCTCGCCGGCGGGTTCGTCCAGGACGACGCGGCCTTCGAGCATGCACAGCACGCGCCGGGCCACCCCCAGGGCGCGGCCGAGGTCCTGTTCCACCAGCAGCACCGTGGTACCGCCGGAGAGGATCGTGCCGAGCGAGTCGTAGAGGGTGTCGACCATGACGGGCGCGAGGCCCAGCGAGACCTCGTCGAGCAGGAGCAGGCGAGGGTTGGTCATCAGCGCCCTGCCGATGGCCACGGCCTGCTGCTCGCCGCCCGAGAGGTTGCCGGCTCGCCGCTTCAGCAGCCCGTCGAGCAGCGGGAAGGCGGCCACGACGGCTGCCAGGTCCCACGGTCCGGGGCGCCGTACCCGGGACGCGACCAGCAGGTTCTCCTCCACGGTGAGGTCGGCGAAGAGCCGCCGCCCCTCCGGGACCAGGGCGATCCCGGCCGCGACACGGTCGTGGGCCCGTTGGGCCGTCACATCCACACCGTCCAGGCCGATACGGCCCTCGGCCGGCTGGTGTGCTCCGGCGACGGCCCGCATCAGGGTGGACTTTCCGGCACCGTTGGCCCCGACCACCGCCACGACCTCACCCTCGTCCACCGCGAAGGAGACGTCGCGGACGGCGCGCAGCAGACCGTGCCGTACTTCGAGATTCTCGACCGTCAGCAGACTCATGCCGCGCTCCCGAGGTAGGCCTCGACGACCCGGGGATCGGACATGACGGCGTCCGGTTCGCCCTCGGCCAGGACCCGGCCCTGCGCGAGACAGACCAGCCGGTCGATCACCCGCAGCAGCGCGTGGATGACATGCTCGATCCAGACGATGGCGATGCCGTCGGCACGCAACTGCTGGATGGTGGCGATCAGTTCGTCCGTCTCGGCATCGGTGAGACCACCCGCGATCTCGTCAAGGAGCAGCACCTGCGGATCGGTCGCCAGTGCTCGCGCCATCTCCAGCCGCTTGCGCTCCAGCAGAGTGAGTGCGGCCGCGGGCCGGTTGGCCTGGCCGAGCATGCCGCAGCGATCGAGGACGCCGAGCGCGTGCTGTTGCGCGGCCCGGCGCCGGTGCGAACCGCCCTGCACCGACGCGACCAGCACGTTCTCGTAGGCCGTCATGCCGGTGAAGGGGCGCGGCACCTGATGGGAGCGCCCGATGCCGCTCCGACAGCGGCGGTCGACCTTCCAGTGGGTCACGTCCTGACCGTGGAAGGTGACGCTGCCCTCGGAGGGGGACTGGGCCCCGGAGAGGATATCGAGCAGGGTCGTCTTTCCGGCGCCGTTCGGGCCGACGATGCCCAAGGCCTCGCCGGGGGCAAGGGTGAGGTCGATGCCTTCGAGGACGACCAGACTGCCGAAGCGTCGGTGTATGCCGTTCGCCGCGAGCACCGGCGGGGCCGGGGCGGTCGCCCCGGCGGCCTCCCCTGTCCCCACGGTCATCGGCTCAGCGGAGGGGCTCAAGTTCGCCCCCCAGCGGGATGTCGCCGAAGCCGCCGTTGTCGACGATGACCGGCTCGACGGCGAACTTGCTGCCCCCCGTGGCCTTGCGCCACTGCGCCATGACCAGCGGCTCCGTGGACACGTTCTTCACCGGTCCGGACGTGAAGTCCAGCGGCCCGGCGACGGTGGTGAGCTTGGCCTTGCCGAGGGCGGCCGCCAGTTCCGTACGGTCCTTGGGGTCGGAGGTCGCCTTCAGCGCGTGGACCGCGACCTCGAAGAGCGCCATGTTGGACCCGATGACCTGGTTCCACTGCTTGCCCGTCGACTTCTCGTAGTCGTCGGCCAGTTGCCGGGCGGTCTGATCGGTGAGGGTGGAGGTGTACGGGAACTGGGGCGACCACCAGAAGCCGGCGCTGAGGCCGTGTCCGAGCGAGCCGAGCGCCTCGACCTGGGAGGG
This sequence comes from Streptomyces ureilyticus, assembly GCF_011045025.1. Classification (GTDB taxonomy): domain Bacteria; phylum Actinomycetota; class Actinomycetes; order Streptomycetales; family Streptomycetaceae; genus Streptomyces; species Streptomyces ureilyticus. The sequence continues at coordinate 17,575 of NZ_JAAKZX010000009.1, read as the reverse complement.
GAGGAGACCGGTCTTGGCGATGCTCGCTATACGCGGCCGATAGCCCTGCTGCCGGGCCTGCTTCCAGAACGTGGCGAAGTCGGGCGGCAGCGGGAAGGTGTTGAAGATCTCCGCGTCCGCCTTCTTGAACGCCGCTATCTGTGCCGAGTAGTCGTTCGTCCCATCCTCGTACGCCCCCGGGTCGACGATGGTGAACCCGCTCTTCTTCAGCTGCGGCCCGAGCCCCTGCCGGATCGCCTTGCCGTCGGGGTCGTTGGGCCACATGACGCCGACCCGCCGGTTGGTCTCTACCCCGCCCTTCGTCCACAGCGAGACGTACGCGGCATGGATCTCCGCGACGCCGATGAAGAAGTGGTAGGTGTACGTGAACGGCTTCTCGGGGGTGGCACCGCGACCGAAGTACCAGGCCTCCCACGGCACGGCGGTCGACAGACACGGGATCTTGGCCGCCTCGCACGCGTCGGCGACGGGGTTGACCGTCTCCGGCGTGGAGGTGACGAGCATCAGATCGATCTTCTCGCTGTTGATCAGATCGCTCGCGACCTGCGCGGCCGTCTGCGGATTCGATTGACTGTCGCGGTCGACGATCTCGACCGAGTACTTCTTGCCGCCGATCTTCAACCCGTCCTTGAAGGTGGCGCGCAGCTTCTTCATCAGGAACGCGTTCGGCTCGCCGAAGCCCGCGGCCGGGCCCGTGCTGGGCGAGACATAGCCGATCCGGAGCACGGTGTCGGCCTGCGCCGCCGACTCCTTGATGCCGCCGCAGGCGGTCAGCAGCCCGCCTGCGGTGAACAGCCCGGCGGCTCCGGCCGTCCCCCGGATAATGGATCTTCGGGACAAATTGCCGTTCGCGGGTGTGCTGATGGGCGCGCTCATGAATGCCTCCGGGCACTTCGAGGGAGCGGAACTGAGGGTGGTGAAGCTGCTGAGGAAGCCGGAACGGGCGGCTGAAGCCGCTGGGGGAAGCCGTAGCCGGCAGCAGAAAGCGGTGGCGGGTTCCTTTGCGTCCCGGTAGGGCTGGGCAACGTGCCCGGATATCAGGAACCCTGATGATGGCCACGATGATGCACGCGGCGACGCCGGATGACAAGGGTGTTGCCGAGATGTCTCGGACCTGCTCCTCGGGGGCCGCCCATCCGGCCCCTCGGGGGAGAGGGGTTGCTGCAACGGCCTTGACGCGGCTTGTTCACAGGCGTATTTGTTTCTCAGGTTTCCTGATATTCGTCCCGAGTGGACTGCTCTCGACGCATGCCTCGGGTTCGAGCGTCAAAGGTGCTCGAGACAGCGGACGACCTCGCCGAGCGGGAGAACTCACGCAAACGGCGCCGGACGAGGAGTCCGACGCCGAGCAGAGCGCCTACCTGGGAGGCAAGGGGATATCAGGGGCTGGTCGGCCCTGTGACCGCGAGTCGGAGAGGACTGATGCCGGACAGGTCGTGGGCGGTCACGCTGTTGCGGTCGGCGACCGAGCGGCCGAGGGCGTGGTGCGGCCACAGGCCGCCGGCGACGCGCCGGCTGCGCTCGGTCCATTCGCGGGAGGGCGCGCTGCTGGTCTTGTAGTGGTTGAGCGCGTAGCCGCCGGAGTGGATACGGAGGAGACAAAAGCCGCCCGGATAGTCCTTGACCGCGCTGACCTCCTGCAGCGTGACGTGCGGGGTTTGGGGCAGCACGGTGCGCTTGTTGCGGTGGGTGTGGCCCGCGTGGTGGAGGAAGACGCCGGGCGCTGCGGCATACGCCTCCAGGATGGCGCGGGCCTGGCGGCGGCCCAAGCGCTGACCGCGGGCCACCGGGAAGACGGAGTCCCGTACGGTCAGCGGATGGTGGCCGAACACGATGGTGGGCTGCTCCCTGTGCTCCCTCAACCGGGCCCGGAACCAGGACAGTTGCTCGGCACCGAGCCCGCCCGCGTCCGCGCCGTTGCCGCGTTTCTCGTAGGTGTCGAGCCCGACGATCCGCAGCCCGCCGAGGTCGCGGGCGAAGTAGCCGGGCCCATCGCCGCCGAGGAAACCGTCGCGGAAGGCGTCACCGTCGCCGTCGCGACGGGGCCGGTCGTGGTTTCCGCGTACGACGAAGTAGTCCTGCCCGTGGCTGCCGAAGCCGTCCAGGATCCGCTTGGCCTCGGCCAGGTCATGCAGCGCGCCGCCGGCCGAGATGTCCCCCGCGGCCAGCAGCAGGTCCGCTCCGCGCCGCCGGGCCTCCTCCACCAGGGCGCGGCTCATGATCTCCGGATACGGCGCGAGCCCCGGCTCCTGCGCCACACCGCGCATCAGGGGTACGCCGGTCATGAGTCCGGATGTGGTCTCCCCGATGTGGAGGTCGTTGCAGAGCGCGATCGACAGCAGATGCCGTCCCGGCGGGGGCTGCGGTGTGGTGAAGGAGTACGTGCCTCCGCTCCAGCCGAGCCCGTAGAGGTTGGTGCCGACGGCGTTGCCGCGGACCAGGTGCAGCGGTGTGGGTTTGGCCGCCCGGCCCCTCGAGCGGGCCTGGTAGTAGTACGTCTGCCCCGGCTCCAGGCCCGTGAGCTCCACCTGGTGGTGCGCGGTGGGCCGGTCCTCCGCCGCACTCCGGTCCAGCCGGGAGGGGTGAGTGCCGTAGACGACCTCGCCCTCCGTGACGGCGGGGAGCATATGGCCAAGGCCGTCGTCGGTGCCGGGTATCCCCGTGTACCAGGTGATGATGGCGCGGTCCTCGGTCAGGGTGACCAGTTCCAGATTGACCGCCGCCAGGGTGTCCGGGTGGTGGCGGCGGCTTTTGTGCGCGGAGCCGTGCAGCGCACCGGCAGCGGCCCGCAGCAGAGTGGGGGCGAAGAGGGCACCGGACCGTAGAACTTCACAGGGAGAAGGCAGGGCCGACAGGGCCGCGAGGGGAGCGGAGAAACAGCAGCGCATGACTGAGTATGTGCCCGCCCGCAGTGAACACCGATCGTTGTGCCGGCGGCGGAGCCGGGTATGGAGCGCGACATCTCCACCCGGATACCGACTTGTTCGATCTTTCTCCACGCTGTGCGCTCTCGCCCATGCAGTCCAACAGCGTTGTAGCGCAAGGGGTTTGTCGAGACCCGGAGGGGGCGCGCGGCGCGCCGGGCTGAAGCGGTGTGGCGGCAAACTCGCCGCGCCTCGCACCCGGACGTGTTTTTCGCCACGCGCCCGCATCCTCCTTGCCCCGGGCCACGATGGGCGTGGGCAGCCGCACACCGCGGCCGGCCATGAGTTGCCGTACGCGAGCGGGTTGTTGGTGATGATGCCGTAGCTTCCCAGTCCCGGCAGGCGCCGGGGCCGACCCGGTCACGAGCCGGGCCCGGTTACGAGCCGGGCCCGGTTACGAGCCGGTAGCGGCCTCCGGGCGGGGTTGCCGATAGGGCTTCACCGCGCGGCGCGCGATGGCGAACCGGTGTGTCTCCGACGGGCCGTCGTAGATCCGGAACGGCCGCACCTCCCTGAGCAGACGAGCCAAGGGGGCGTCGGCGGCCGAGATGCCGAGTGCTCCGCAGATCTGCACCGCCCGGTCGACGACCCGGTTCACGGCCTCCGCCACGAAGGTCTTGGACACCGACGTGAGTTGCGCGGCGGCGGCGGAGCCGGTGTCCAACTCCCAAGCGGTACGCAGGATCAGGGCACGGCTCGCCTCGATGTCGATCTCGGAGTCAGCCAGCATCTGCTGCACCATGCCGAGGTCGCCCAGTACGGAGCCGAATGCCGTCCGGCTGCCTGCCCGCTCCAGCGCGACGTCCTGCGCGCGACGGGCGGCGCCCAGCCAGCGCATGCAGTGGGTCATACGGGCGGGGCCGAGCCGGACCTGGGCGTTCTCGAATCCGCGGTCCACAGCTCCGAGGATCCGGTCCTCGCCCACCACGCAATCCTCGAAGGCGAGTTCGCTGTGTCCGGCGAAGATGCTCTCGTCCAGGGTCTCGATGTCCCGGACGACGCGCATACCCGGGGTGCCGGCGTCGACCAGGAACATGGTGGCGCCGCCAGGGTCGCCGGGACTGCCGGAGGTGCGGGCCATGACGATCGCGAAACCGGCGCCATGGGCTCCGCTGATGAACCACTTGCGCCCGTCGATGCGCCACCCGCCGGGGACCCGCGTCGCGGTGGTCCGCAGGGAGCGGGGGTCGGCGCCCGCGCCCGGAGCCGGTTCGGTCATCGCGAAGCAGGACCGCACGTCGCCCGCGGCGAGCGGCCGCAGGAAGCGGGCCTTCTGCTCCTCCGTGGCCACCTTCTCCAGCAGATGCATGTTGCCCTCGTCCGGGGCGGCGCAGTTCAGCGCCAGGGGGCCCAGCAGCGAGTAACCGGCGGCCTCGAACACCACCGCCTGTCCGCGCAGGTCGAGCCCGTGCCCGCCCCACCGCGCCGGCACATGCGGCGCGAACACGCCTGCCTCGCGGGCACCTTTCTGCAGGGTTTCGCGCAGGGCCTCCGGAGCGTCGTGCACCGACCCGCCGCACTCGCGCTCGGCCGGGATCACCACCTCGCGTACGAACTCCGCGGTGGCCGCGGCGAGTCGGGCGACAGGTGGATCGACATCGAACTGGATGGGCACGGTTTCTCCCGCCGACGGGCTCCGGGCACCTATGCCCGTCGCGTTCTAGAAACTGTACAGCGTCTTCAGTATCTTGCTGGGTGGCGCTCGATGTGAGGAGCGTTGGATCTGAGGAGCGCGTGATCTGGGGAGCACTCGGCCCGGCGCTCCTCGACGACGGAAGAAGACCCCTATGAGCACGCAGCCGGTCCGTGTCGTCCGCCATTCCGACGGAGTCGTCGAGCTGAGGCTGGAGGATCCCGGGAGAGGTAACGCCCTGGACCTCCCGACGGCCGAGGCGCTGCGGGGCGCGGCCGCCGAGGCGTCCGCCGACCCGGGCGGCGCGGTTCTGCTGCGGGCGGCAGGCGCCGCCTTCTGTGTGGGCGGTGACCTGCGTGCCTTCGCCGGCCGGGGCGAGGAGACGGGCGCCTATGTGCACGCCGTGGCGACCGCCGCACACGCGGCGGTGCGGACTCTGTACGAGGTGCCCGTGCCCGTGGTGACCGCCGTGCGCGGCGCCGCCGCGGGCGGCGGAATCGGTCTCGCCCTGGTCGGCGACATCGTCCTGGCCGCACGGTCGGCGCGCTTCCGGCTGGCGTACACGGCGATGGGGCTCACCCCGGACTGCGGGGCCACCTGGCTCCTGCCGCGCCTGGTGGGCCCCCGTCTGGCGACGGACCTGGTCCTCACCAACCGGGTCCTCGCGGGCGACGAGGCCGAGCGGCTCGGTCTGGTCTCCCGGGCCGTCGAGGACGACGAAGTGGACGAGGCCGCGTACCGGACCGCCGCCGAACTGGCAGGTGGAGCGGGTGAGGCGCTGCGTGCCGCGAAGCGCCTGCTGCGGGACAGGGGCGCGGGGGAGGGGCTGGGCCGTCACCTCGAGGAGGAGGCGCGTCTGATCGCAGGCCTGGCCGGGAGTGACGAGGCGCAGGCTCGGATGACGTCGTTCCTCGCCGCCAGGGTGCGTATGGGGGCGGGCAGTGGCCGGTCCGCGCCAAGCAGTCCGGAAAGTGTTTCTTGATTACCTCTTCACTAACACCTCCGCCGGAGCGTAACCTCCGGGCAACACAGAACTGAGGGACCGGGCGACAGCACCGGGGAAATGGTGTGGCGATGCAATCTGCTGCCGTGGGCCGGATGGACGCTCTCGACGAGAACCTCACCGAAGCCGTGGTCGACCTCGTTCTGCGTGGGATGTGGCGCGGCAGGCCCGAGTCGGACCACCGCCCCCTGGTCGACGCCGGGCTGGCCATGGTGAAGGGCCCGATGGTGCTGCCGACCGAGCCCGCCAGGGCAGCCGCGGCGCGGATCCTGCGGATTTCCGCCGGTTCCGAACAGGAGCAGAGGATCACCGCCGCCTACGAGGCCTTCCTGCCCGTCAACAGGACGCTCCGCGAAGTGTGCACGGCCTGGCAGTGCCGGCCCGACGGCACGGTCAACGACCACAGCGACAGCGTCTACGACGCCGGAGTGCGCGAGTCACTGGAAGACGTGCACGAGGCCATCCAGCCCGTACTGCGCAGGCTGGACGGGCTGCCGTCGGGCAGCGGGCGGTACGTCACGGACCTGGAGGAAGCCCTCGACCGCTTCGACGACGGCGCGGTGGAGTGGCTGGCCTCGCCCCTGTGCGACTCGTACCACACCGTGTGGATGCGGCTGCACCAGGAACTGCTGCTGGTTCTGGGGATCAGCCGGGCGCAGGACGAGGCGCTCGAAGAGGAACTGGTCAACAGGAGCCGGGGTTGAGCATCACCGACCGCCACTCCGGCGCACTCGCACAGACGTACACCCCCAGCCACGCCCTGGTGCCCTACGGCCAGGGACGGATCCGAGGGCTGGACGCCGGTGAACTGGGTACGCACGGCATCGCCATGGACCGGCTGGTGGCCCTCGGGCTCCCAGTGGTGCCCGGACTGACGGTGCCGGCGGGCTCGGCCGCGTCGCTGTGCGAGCCGGGTACCGCCCGCGCCGCCTTGGAGCTCGTGGAGCAGCTGTCGGGACGGCGGATCGGCGATCGGAGCAGGCCACTGGTGCTGCGTCTGTCGGCGAGTGCGTCGACCGAGGTCGCCGGGCTGCCGCCGGACCTCGCCTGCATCGGTATCACCCCGGCCGACGCCGATGGCATCCGTGCCGTCATCGGCCGCGACGACGTGCTGTACGAGGTATGGGCGGCCACCGTCCGGATGATCGCGGAGTACGCCCTTGACGTGCCCGCGCCGGAGCTCGACGACGCATCGCTCGACGCCCCTGATCCCAGGGCCCGCGTCGACGCACTGCTCTCGACGGTCGCCCGGCACGCCGAGCGGCCGTACCCCGACGACCCGGCCGAGCAGCTCGCGCTGGCCGCTCGGGCGGTGCTGGGGCGGTGGGCCTCACCCCGGGCCAGGCGATCCCGCAAAGCCCAGCGGCTCCCCGCGGAGCTGGGCATCGCACTGCATGTCCAGGCCGTGCGCATCGGGCCATGGGACCACTCCGGCTTCGGCACGGCGGTCAGCCGGCACCCCGACAGCGGCCGCTTCTCGCCGCAGGGCTCCTTCTTCCGGGGCGTACGCCGCAGCGCGCCGCCCCCGCGCACGGGCGAGCCGCTGGAGAAACTGGGCGGGAGTTCCGCGCTGCTCGAGCACTCGCTGCTCACCCTCGAACGTCATCTGCACGCCCCGGTCACCGTCGACTTCGAGGTGCGCGACGGCGAGATCTCGCTGCTGGCCGCCTCGGCGCAGAGCCGCCCGCCGCTCCGTGCGGCGGTGTGCCTCGCCGCGGACCTGGCCGGGGACGGAGCGCTCGACCGGGAAGAGGCCGTACGCCGGATCAGCCCCGCGCAGGTGCAGGAACTGCTGCACCCCCAACTCCGGCTGACCGGAGGCGAGCAGCTCCTGGTGAAGGGACTGCCCGCCTCCCCGGGGGCGGCGACCGGCGCGATCGTCCTGTCGAGCGAACGTGCCCTCGAACTGGCCGCGGACGGCACGCAGGTCGTGCTCGTGGCCCACGAGACGACTCCGGCCGACGTCCCCGGGATGCTGGCCGCCGTCGCCGTACTCACCGGCAGCGGCGGCATCGCCTCGCACGCCGCCGTGGTGGCGCGGGGCGCGGGCAAGCCCGCCGTGTGCGGCGCCGAGGGACTGCGCGCCGACCGGGCCGCCGGCACCGTACGGATCGGGGACCGGGTACTGCGCGAAGGCGATCCCGTCTCGCTGGACGGCCGTACCGGAGCCGTCTATGCGGGGACGCTGAGCATCAGTGTCGCCGGACCGCCGCCCGAACTGTCCACCCTGCTGGAGTGGGCGGACGACATGCGCCGGCTGGGCGTGCGGGCCAACGCCGACACCGCCGCGGAGGTGAGCACCGCCGTCGCCCTGGGCGCGGGGGGTGTGGGGCTGTGCCGTACGGAGCACCAGTTCCTCGGCGACCGGCTGCCGCTGATCCGCCGGGTGATCCTGGCCGCCGACGCCGCGGCCCGCGACGAGGCGCTGTCGGCACTGGAACAGGCCCAGCACGAGGACTTCAAGGCGCTGCTGACCGCGGTGGGGGACCGGCCGGTTACCGTACGCCTGCTGGACGCCCCGCTGCACGAGTTCCTGCCCGCCGCCGGGGAGGCGCAGGACGCCGCCGAGGAGCAGCGGGCCGCCGCACTGCGCGAGGCGAACCCGATGCTCGGGCTGCGCGGCGTGCGCCTGGCCCTGCTGCACGAGAGGCTCTACCCGGCGCAGGCCGAGGCGCTCTTCACGGCCTGGGCCGATGTCGCCGCCACCGGAGTCCGGCCCGAGCTGGAAGTGATGATCCCGCTCGTCAGCCTGCCGGAGGAGCTCGCCGCCGCGGCCGCCTATGTACGCGGTGCCGCCGACGCGGTCGCCGCACGCACCGGCGTGCAGGTGCCATACCGGCTCGGCACGATGATCGAGACACCGCGGGCCGCGCTGCTGGCCGGGGAACTCGCCGAACACGCCGAGTTCTTCTCCTTCGGCACCAACGACCTCACCCAGCTCACCTACGGATTCTCCCGCGACGACGTCGAGCGCCAGGTACTCGCCTCCTACCAGGAACGCGGGTTCCTGACGGCCAGCCCGTTCGCCCGGCTCGACCCGCACGGGGTGGGCGCGCTGATCGCCCTGGCGGTGGAGCGGGCACGGAGCGTACGCCCCGACATCAAGCTCGGCGTGTGCGGTGAGCACGGCGGAGACCCGGAGTCCATCGCCTTCTGCGACGAGTTGGGCCTCGACTACGTCTCCTGCTCCGCGCACCGCGTGCCGGTCGCCCGGATGGCGGCGGCCCACAGTGCCGTGCGGGAGCAGCGCGACGAGAGCGGGAGCGCACGATGACGAGCACCGTGACCGACGGCACGGCCCTGTCGGACGCCGAACTGGACGACCTGCGCGAGACCGTACGGTCGGTGTGCGCCGACGCCGGTGGTACGGCCGCGGTGCGCCGGCTGCCCGAGCAATCCCCGGGTATTGACGCCAAGTTGTGGGACACCCTCGGCGGGCAGGTCGGCCTCGCGGCCCTCGGTCTGCCTGAGGCGGCCGGAGGCATCGGCGGCCTCGCTGAGATCGCCGCGGTCTGCGAGGAGTTGGGCCGGACACTGGCGCCGGTGCCCCTGTTGTCGTCCACCGTGCTGGCCGGGCAGGTCCTGGCAGGCTGCGGCACGGCCGAGCGGGCACTGGCGGAGCTGGCCGAGGGCAAGGTGCACGCCCTGGCGGTGGCGGCGCCCGACGGGGTGTGGCGGCCGGACGCCGTGCCGGTGGCCGTCACCTGGCGGGGCGGCGTCCCGCTCCTCGACGGCACCGCTCCCTTCGTGCTGGACGGTGCCGACGCCGAAGCCTTGGTTGTCGCCGCGGCCGGTGTCGACGGCCCGGACCTCTTCCTCGCCGACCCGCGCGAGCCCGGGGTGACGGTCCGCCGCGTACCCACTCTGGACCTCAGCCGCGGACAGGCGGTGGTCTCCTTCTCCCGCGCCCGTGCCCGGCCCCTGACCGCCGGGGGAGAGGGGGCGGACATCGTGAGCCGCGCCCTGGACGTGGCCCTGGTGGCCCTGGCCGCCGAGCAACTCGGCGGCGCGCAGGCCGCGTTGGACATGACGGTGGCCCATGTACGCGAACGCACCCAGTTCGGCAGGGCCATCGGCGGCTTCCAGGCGATCAAGCACACCTGTGCCGACATGCTGCTCCAGGTCGAAGCCGCGCGGTCGGCGGTGGTGCGCGCGGTCCGCGCGGCCGACTCGCCCGAGTTGCCCGAGTCGCTGGCTGAAGCGGCGGCGGTGGCGCAGGCATGGTGCGGCGAGGCGTTCGTGTTCGTCGCCGCCGAGTGCGTCCAACTGCACGGCGGCATGGGCTTCACCTGGGAGCACGACGCGCACCTGTACTTCCGGCGCGCCCAGTCCGACGCCGTCCTGCTGGGCGGCGCGGCGCACCACCGGGAACGGCTGGCCGGACTGCTGGGCTGGTGACTTCACCCGCGGTCACCGCACCACCGCACGACGACTGTGCAGAAAAAGGGCAGGACGGCATGATCAGCAGACTCATCGACGAGGACCTGTTCGAGAGCGTGAATCCACCGCGTCTCACGGGCGCGCGCTGCTCCGGCTGCGCCACCGTGGTCTTCCCCCGGCAGGGCTCGTGCCCCAAGTGCTCGGACGGAGCCATGTCCGCGCACGTGCTGCCGGTGAGCGGGCGGGTGTGGTCGTGGACGCTGCAGGCGTTCCAGCCCAAGCCGCCGTACCGGCCGCCGACCGGGGGCTATCGCCCGTACCACGTGGGCTATGTCGACCTCGGTGAGGTGCTGGTCGAGGCGCGGCTGGAGGTTCCCCGCGCCGAGATACGGATCGGGCTGCCGGTTCGGCTCACCACGGTGACCGCCTACCACGACGAGGACGGGACCGAGGTGCTGACCTTCGCGTTCCGCACAGACGGAAATGGGGAGCGATGAGCCGGAGCGACGAGGTCTATGTCGTCGGCTGCGGTATGCATCCCTTCGGCCGCGACGAGACCGTCACCGGGATGGACATGGCGGAGCGTGCGGTACGCGAGGCCCTGGCCGACGCCGGTGTCGCCTGGGAGGACATCGGTTACGCGGTGGGCGGCTCCGACGTGTCCGGCAAGCCCGACACGCTGGTCGGCCGTCTGGGCCTGACCGGTGTGCCGTTCGCCAATGTGCAGAACGGCTGCGCAACGGGTGCCTCGACGGTGCTCGCGGTGGCCAACGCACTGCGCGCGGGCGAGGCCTCGCTCGGGCTGGCCGTGGGTTTCGACAAGCATGAGCGGGGCGCCTTCCATGTCTCCGCGGCACGCTACGGACTGCCCGACTGGTACGCCGAGACCGGCATGATGCTGACCACCCAGTTCTTCGCCCTGAAGACCCAGCGGTACCTCCACGAGCACGGGATCGCGGAGCGGGCGCTGGCGAGGGTGGCCGCGCGGGCCTTCCGCAACGGCTCCCAGCACCCCCTGGCCTGGCGGCGCAAGGAGCTGACGGAGGAGGAGATCCTCAACTCCGCCGAGGTCAGTCCGCCCCTCACCCAGTACATGTTCTGCTCGCCGGGGCAGGGCGCGGCGGCTCTGGTGCTGGCGCTCGGCGACCGCGCCTTCGACCTGTGCGAACGCCCCGTAAAACTGGCGTCGTTGGCCTTCAGGACCAGACGGTTCGGCTCGTTCGAGGTGTTCTCGCCCTGGCTGCCGCCCGGACCGCACCGCAGCCCGAGCGTCGACGCCGCGGAGGCGGCCTTCCGCACGGCGGGGCTTCGGCCCGCGGACGTACAAGTCGCCCAGTTGCAGGACACCGACAGCGGATCGGAACTGATCCACCTGGCGGAAACCGGACTGTGCGGCCACGGCGAGCAGGAGGAACTCCTCGCCGGCGGGGACACCGATCCCACGGGCCGTATTCCGGTCAACACCGACGGCGGCTGCCTGGCCGGTGGCGAGCCCGTCGCCGCCTCCGGGCTGCGTCAGTTCCACGAGGTCGTACGGCAGTTGCAGGGCCGAGCGCCGGGTGTGCAGGTGCCGGGCGCTCCCCGGGTGGGCTTCACCCATGTGTACGGCGCTCCCGGGATCAGCGCCTGCTCGGTGCTGACGGTCTGAAAGGCGCCAAGCACACCATGGAGCACGGCAACAGAACCGCACTGGTCACCGGCGGCGCGCGCGGGCTGGGAACGGAGATCTGCCGTCAACTGGCCCACCGGGGGCTACGGGTCCTGGTGGCCGCCAGAAAGCGGGAGGCAGCCGAGGAAGTCTGCCGCGGTATCGGTCCTGCGGCGGTGCCGCTGGCCCTGGATGTGACCTCCGCCGCGAGCGTTGCGGAAGCGGTACGCGAGGCTCTGGGGCGCTTCGGCACGATCGATGTCCTCGTCAACAACGCCGGGCTCAGCGTCGACGCATCGCGAACAGCTCTGGAACTCGACGAGGACACCCTGCGCACCACGCTGGACACCAATCTGGTGGGCGCCTGGCGGCTGGCCGAGGCCGTCGTGCCGGGCATGGCACGGGGCGGCTACGGGCGGGTCGTCAACGTCACCAGCTCGTACGGCTCGCTGGCGCTGATGGACTCCGGCCGCCGCCCGGCCTACCGGATCTCCAAGACCGCCCTCAACGCCCTGACCCGTATGCTCGCGGCCGAACTGGCCGGCACCGGCGTCCTGGTCAACGCCGCCGACCCCGGCTGGACCCGCAGCGGCATGGGCGGTTCCGCTGCCCCGCGCGGTCCGGAGGAGGGGGCGGACACCCCGGTCTGGCTGGCCACCCTCCCCGAAGGGGACGGGACGACGGGCGGGCTGTTCGCCGAACGCAAGCCCCTGCCCTGGTGAACTGGCCTGGGTGAACCGCCTCAGCTGGATGCTGCGGCCGGCTTCTGCTCGGCGGTGACGATGCGCAGAGCCAGCGACCTGACCGCCTCCTGCACGGACGGGGAGGGCAGCTGGGACAGCGGCCCGCCCTCCGCCCGCAAAGCGGTGACAAGGATGGTCGTACTGATCAGCGTGCGGACCGCGAGCGCCTGTGCCGCGTGCCGTGACTTGGCCGCCCGGGGACTGCGCGTGGTGCTCTCCGGCAGATAGTCGTACGCCCGCTGGATGTGCCGCTGCTCGAACTCGTCCCGCAATACCTTGACGTTGCCGTTGGCCGAGGCGATCTGCACCTGGTACAGCCGGGCCTCCTCCGGGTTCTGCTCCACCCAGTCCCACACCGCGTCGATGACGCGCAGCAGACCTTCCGCACTACCGGGCTCGGACTCCGGCCGGGCCGCCTCCACCACCGCGTTCAGCTGGTCGAAGACTCGCCGCATGGCGAGTTCGAGCAGCTCCTCCTTGCCGTCGAAGTGGTAGTAGACGGCCGTGGGCACCACCTGGGCCTCGTCCGCGATGTCCTGGATGCTGGTCTCCGCGAATCCGTTGCGGCCGAACACGCGCACGGCGGCGGTGATGATGTGCTGTCGTCGCGAAGGTCGGTGGGCGGGCTGCTTGCCGTTCTGCGTGGTGGCCATCATGCTCCCTGGCGGCTGCCGCGACCCGCGTCTGTGGGCCCTGTTCACTGACCATGCTATCCAGTAACTCCGCCAGGTCGATGGCGTAATTCCTGCTACGCGTGTGCCCTCGGAGTACGAAGATCCCGGCATACTTGACACCATGACGACATCCGGAACCCGCGCCGCGCACCGTCCTTCGCGCAAGCAGTGGGTGATCGAAGCGGCCACGGAGCTGTTCGCCACCCAGTCGCCGGACGAGGTGACGGTGGCCGACATCGCCGCTCGTGCGGAGATGACCTCGGCAGCGGTCTACTACCACTTCTCCTCCAAGGACAAGGTCCTGGTGGAGGGGATGCGGGTGTTCGCCACCGCGCTGCGCGAAGAGCTGCACGCGATCACGGAGGCCCACGCGATCGGCTCGCCCGTCGGTCCTGCCCTCACCTCGCTGGTGGCCTGGCTGGGCGAACACCGGTCCGCCGCCACCGTGTTCTTCACGTCCTCGGCCGGCATGAGCCAGGAGGCGGAGGCGCTGCGCCAGGAGAGCCGTACGCAGTTGCTGGAGGAACTGGTACGGCTGACCCGCAAGGCCCGTGAGTCGGTCTCCGACGCGGAGGCCGCCGTCATCGCCCTGGGCCTGCTGTCGCTGCTGGAGACCGCGGCGACCTCGCAGGTCCGCGGGGACGACGTCTACCGCTCGCTCGGACACCGCTCCTTCGTCCGCGAGGTCGGCCGCCTCGCCGAGCGGATCGCCGATCCGGCGGCGGCCGAATAGCCCAGCCACCAGGAGGTCAGACCAACAGTCTGAGCGGCTTGCGCAGCAACTCACCGACCGTGCGCAGATACTCGGCCGCGGGCGCCCCGTCGACAGCACGGTGGTCGAAGGTGAGGCTCAGGGTGAGCACCTGGGTCCGCAGCGGCCGGTCGTCGACCCAATCGACGCCGTCCCTGAGCCTGCCCACGCCGAGGATGGCGACATTGCCGGGGTTGATCACGGGGGTGAAGAAGTCGACGCCGTATCCGCCCAGCGACGTGACGACGAAGGTGGCGCCTTCCAGTTGGGCCGGGGAGATCCGCCCCTCGCGCCCGGCCTCAGCCAGGGTTCTCGACCGGCGGGCGATCTCGGGCAAGGGCAACCCCACCGCGTCCTCGATCACGGGGACCATCAGGCCGCCCGGAACGGCCACCGCGAAGCCGAGGTGGATGTCGCCGAGCAGATGGATGCCGTCCTCCCGCACCGTCGCGTTGAGCAGCGGGTGCTCGCGCAGGGCGAGGGCGGCGGCCTTGAGCAGGAAGTCGTTGAGGCTGGGGACGGGCAGGTCGCTGTCGGCCCACTCCTCCTTGAGCTGGGCCCGCAACGACACGACGGCGTCCATCCGCACCTCGTAACCGTGCGTCAGCTGGGCCATCTCCTGGAGGCTGGCGTGCATCCGGCGGGCGATGGTGCCGCGCATTCCGGTCAGGGGGAGGACGTCTCCCGGTTGGGGTACGGCACTGCGGCGGACGGCCGCTGTCACGGGCGCCGGTTCGGTCGCCGTGGTGACGGCGTCGAGGTCGGACCTGCGGATCCGGCCGCCGGGCCCGGTGCCGTTCACCTCGGAGAGATCGATGCCCCGCTCCTTCGCCAGCCGGCGGACCAGGGGCGAGACAGGGGTGACCATGTCGCCGGGCAAGGCGGCGGCGGACGGCACCGGTGCCGCCGGTGAGGCGGCAGCGGCGGCGAGAAAGTCCTCCACGTCCTCGGAGACGATCCGGCCGCCGGGTCCCGTACCGCGTACGGCGGTGATGTCCACGCCGGCCTCGACCGCCACCCGACGGGCGTTCGGCGAGGCGAGGAGCCGGCCCCCGTGACCGACGGAGGCCGCGCTGCCGTTGAGGGAGGGCGCTGCAGAGCCGTTGCCGCCGTAACCGGATGGTGCCGCGCCGTTGCCAACGATTGCCGGGGGCGCAGAAGTGCCGCCGCCATCGAATGCCGACGGCGCGGAGCCATGGCCGTCGTGAGCGGACGGTGTCGCGCCGTTGCCATTGAGTGCCGGGGCCGCGGAAGTCCCGCCGACGTCGAATGCCGACTCCACGGCCATGGGCTGCGCAGCCGTACCGCTGGACCCGGATCCGGAAGCCATAGGCGCACCCCCCGGCTCCGGCGGCTGCTCGCCCTCGGCCAGCAGCCAGCCGATGAGAGCCCCTGCCGGGACCGTGGTCCCGGCAGGAACCACGGGGTGGAACAGTCCACCGGCCTCCGCCTCGACGTCCACGTCAACCTTGTCGGTGGCCAGCCGCAGCAGGGCGTCGCCCTCCGAGACAGCGGTGCCGGTGGGCACGAGCCACTCGTCGATCGTGCCTTCCTGCATGGTCAGGCCGATCTTCGGCAGCAGAACCTCGACCGCCACTTCGTCACGACCTTTCGAGGAGACGGCGGCACCCTTGCGCGATGCGGGCGCCATCGGGGACGTACGCCTTCTCCAGAACCGGGGAGAACGGCACAGGGGAGAAGGGGGCGCCGATGCGCAGGACCGGCGCGTCCAGGTAGTCGAAGGCCGCGTCCTGGATCTGGGCGGCGATCTCCCCGCCGAGCCCGCCGAAGGTGACGGCCTCGTGCACCACGAGGACCCGGTTGGTGCGGCGTACGGAGGCGATCATGGTCTCGGTGTCCAGGGGCTGGACGGTGCGAGGGTCGATCACCTCGATCTCGATGCCCTCGGCGGCGAGTTCGTCGGCCGCGGAGAGGGCTTCGCCCACCATGCGGCCCAGCGCGATGACGGTGACGTCGGAGCCCTGGCGCGCGGTGTGGGCCTGGCCGAGCGGGATGCCGTAGATCGGCTCGGGCACCTGGCTCTTGCTGCCCAGCAGGACCTTGTTGAGCATGACGACGACCGGGTTGTCGTCCCGGATCGCCGAGACGGTCAGGCCCTTGGCGGTGTACGCGTCGCACGGCATGACGACCTTGAGGCCGGGCACATGCGCGAGCCAGGCCTCCAGGCTCTGGCTGTGCTGGGCAGCGGCCCCGAGGCCCGCGCCGGAGGCGGTCGTGATGGTGAGCGGCACCGAGAGGGCGCCGCCGAACATGTACTTCATCTTGGCGGCCTGGTTGACGATCTGGTCCAGGCAGACGCCGATGAAGTCCATGAACATCAGGTCGACGACGGGGCGCAGACCCCGGGCCGCGGCGCCCACGCCGAGGCCGACCAGTGCGGCCTCGGAGATCGGGGTGTCGATCATGCGCCGCGGGCCGAACTCGTCGAGCAGGTTGTCGAACATGCGGAACACGCCGCCGTATCCGGCCACGTCCTCGCCGGCGACGAAGACGTTCTCGTCCTCGCGCATGGCCTGTGCGAGTCCTTCGTTGAAGGCCTTGACGTAGGTCAGTTCGCGGGCCGTGGCGTCCGGGGCGACGGCGGGTGCTTCGGTGATGGTGGTCATGGCGGTCACCCCGAGTAGACGTTGAGGAGCAGGTCGGCGGTGTCGGGCAGCGGGCTGGCCTCGGCGTACGCGATGGCGTCGGCGATGTCGTCCCGGGTGCGCTGCCAGGTGTCGTCCAGCTCCGCGCGGGTGGCGGTGCCGTCGGAGAGGGCGCGGGCTTCCAGCAGATCGATCGGGTCGCGGGTCTTCCACTCGGCGACCTCCTCGTCCGAGCGGTAGGGGTGGCGCAGTCCCTTGACGCCCTGGTGGTCGTAGAAGCGGTAGGTCTTGGCCTCGATCATCATCGGGCCCTCGCCTGCCCGGGCGCGTGCGACGGCCTCGGCGGCGGCCTGGTGGACGGCGGACGCGTCCATGCCGTCGACGATCACGCTGGGCATGCCGTAGGCCGCGGCCCGGTCGGCGACGTCGGTGATCAGCATGTGCTTCGACTGCGGGGTGAACTCGGCGTAGCCATTGTTCTCGCAGATGAACAGCACCGGCAGACGCAGTACGGCGGCCATGTTGGCGGCCTCGTGGAAGGTGCCGATGTTGGTCGCGCCGTCGCCGAAGAAGGAGACGGCGACGCTGTCCTCGCCCTTGTAGTGGGCGGCGAAGGCGGCCCCGACGGCGATCGGGATGCCCGCGCCGACGATGCCGTTCGCGCCGAGCATGCCGAGGCTGAGGTCGTTGATGTGCATGCTTCCGCCGCGCCCGAGACAGGCTCCGGTGACCCGGCCGTACAACTCGGCGTACATGTGCCGGAAGCTGACGCCCTTGGCCACGGCGTGCCCGTGTCCTCGGTGGGTGGAGGTGATCTGGTCGTCGTCGCGGAGGGCCGCCATCACTCCCGCGGCCACGGCTTCCTGGCCGACGTACAGGTGCAGGAAGCCGGGCAGTTTGCCGGCCTCCATGAGCTTGCCCGCCTCGGTCTCGAACAGCCGGATGCGCACCATGCGCTCGTGCAGGTCCCTGACGACCTGCGCGGATGCCTGGTTCGCGGCCGGGTCGGCCGACTTCTTCCGTGCCCTTGACGACCTGGATGTGCTTGATGTGCTTGATGTGCTTGAGGCCCGTTGAGCCATCGTCCGCCCCTTCGCCCGAGGGAGGTGTGCTGGTGTGCCACGCATTCGGACTTTTTTGTGCCGGTCTACAGTAAGTAGCAGTGGGCACCTTACTGAACAGGCTCTCTAATTACTACGCCTCTGTCCGATCC
>NZ_JAAKZX010000099.1 GCF_011045025.1 Streptomyces ureilyticus | reverse complement strand
CCACATCCCCGAACCGCTCCGCCCCCTCGTCGAAGCCCCCGGCGTCCCCGTCATCCATGCCGCCGACTACCTCGAACACCGCGAACGGCTCCTCACCGCCGGCCACATCACCGTCATCGGCTCAGGACAGTCCGGCGCCGAGATCTACCTCGACCTCCTCCGCCACCGCCCCCCAGGCCGCGAAAAGATCCACTGGCTCGCCCGGACCGAAGCGTTCGCCCCCATGGAGTACTCGAAACTCGGCCTCGAACACTTCACCCCCGACTACACGCGCTACTTCCACGCCCTGCCCGAGCCCGTACGCGACCGCCTCGTCCCCGCCCAGTGGCAGCTCCACAAAGGCATCGACGCAGACACCATCGCCGCCATCCACGACGAGCTCTACCAGCGCACCCTCCACGGCGGCTGGCCCGACACCGTCCTCACCCCCGGCGTCCACGTCCGCACCGCAGGCCGCATCGCCAGGACGACCATCGAGCTCCACCTCGAACACGTCCAGCAGGGCACCCGCACCCGCCTCACCACCGACGCCGTCGTCCTCGCCACCGGCTACCGCGAACGCCCCCTCGACCCACTCCTCACCGGCCTCGCCCCCTACGTGAGCCGCGACAGCGCCGGCCGCCCCCACATCGACGACCAGTACCGCCTCAGCCTCGACCCCGCCGTCACCGGCTCCCTCTACGTCCAGAACGCCGAACTCCACACCCACGGCGTCGGCACCCCCGACCTCGGCCTCGCCGCCTGGCGCAGCGCCACCATCCTCAACTCCCTCACCGACAAAGACCCTTATCCATTGCCGCGACGCACTGCTTTCACCACCTTCGGCCTCGCAGACAGGCTTGAAGAGAGGCTCGCAGACAGGCTTGAAGAGAGGCTTGGTCAGGGGATTGAAGGCGGATTTACGGGAAAACGGGGGCACCGTCCCGCGTCAGCCTCCAGCCCACCGAAGCGAACTCCTTCGGGTCCAGCGTGCCCTTCTGAGTCACCCACTCCGCGATCCGCGTACGGATCTCCGTCGACTCGGACCACACTTCCGTAGCCGCTGCCACATGCGGGAACGCGCCACCGCCGTTGGCCCGGTAGTTGTTCACCGCGAACACGAATTCCTGCGCGTCATCCACTGCCGCACCCTCGTAGGAGAGGTTCTTGATCCGCGAACCGGCCACCTGCGCGATATCGATCTCGTAGGTCAGCCCTGATACGTAGTCGTAGTTGTAGTCCGGCCGACCACCCGCGTTGGTCAGCTTCTCCACATCGACGGGTGCGCCCGCCGCCGTCTGCACGAAATACTCCGCCGAATACTCCAGATACGCCCGCACCTGCGCACCGGTCATCACCTTCGCGACCAACGTGTTGTCGTACACATACAGACTCGACAGGTCCCGGATGGTCACATCGCCGGACGGGATCGCCGACGTACGGGAGAAGGGCGACGCCTGCGCGATCACCGGCAGCGAGGCGTACTCCGTGCCCGCCAGCGCCGCCTTGAGCACGTCCTCCTGGACCTTCGTGATCAAGTCGATGATCGGCGCGTCCTGGTAACGGGCCTCAACCGTCGTCAGCGTCTGAGTCGCCGTCCCGACCACCTGATTCACATACGCCACCACGACGTCATGGTCGTCCTTCAACAGCCTCGTGATCTCCGGATCATCGGCGACCGAATTCGAGTTCAGCACCGAGGCAGCCACGGACTCGACCACCCATCGCCCCCGCTTGAAGACCAGCTCGACATCGAAGAGAGACAACCGCTCCGCATACGCCAACGGCTCCGACAGCACCACGGTTTTCCCGGTCTTCTCGTTGGTGACCTTCAGCTCGGGAATCTCCACATGCGCGTGCCCCACGAGAATCGCGTCGATACCGGGCACCTGCTGCGCCACCAACGCCGCCGAGTTCTCGACATACGGCAACTGATCACCGTACGAAGACGTCCCCGACGACCCACTGTGCGCCGAAACGACCACCACATCGGCACCCATCGACCGCAGCTTCGGCACCCACTTCGCCGCCTGCTCCTCAAGACCCGGGAACGTCAACTTCCCCTGTACATACGCCTTGTCCCAGATCGCGATCCCCGGATTCGTCAGCCCCAGCACCGCCACCTTCACCGGCGGCAGACCCCGCACACGGAACGTCTTGAAGAAGTACGGCGGGAAAGCCGGCCGCAGAGTCTTCGCATCCAGCGCATTCGCACCCAGCAGCGGAAAGTCGCACTGCTCCTCGAATTTCCGCAGCGTCTCGATGCCGTAATTGAACTCATGATTGCCGAGCGCCACCGCGTCATATCCGATCGCGTTCATCGCCTGCGCCATCGGATGCACGGGCCCGCCCTCGGCCGTGATCGGATCGACCTTCGCGTAGTAGTACGTCAGCGGAGTGCCCTGGATCGTGTCGCCCGCGTCCAGAAGCAGGGTGTTGCGGCGGCCCCTCTCCGCACGGACCTGGTTCACCAGGGTCGAAATACGGGCCAGACCCTGCGCGTTGCCCGCCGAGTCGGTGTACTCCGCGTCCTTGAAGTAATCCCAGTTGAAAACATGGCCGTGCAGGTCCGTCGTGCCCATGACCGTCAACGCATACCGCTTCACCGGCTTCCCGCCCTTCTTCGTCGCCCCAGCCTCCGCAGCCCGTGCCGCCGGAGCCGCGACCGCACCGGTGAGCGCCACCCCCGCCCCGGTCACGGCGGACTTCTTCAGGAACTTCCGGCGGTTCAACGGCATGTCTCGTAACTCCTCGGGGGAACTGGCCACCTGTACGCATGGTCAACAACGCGCGTAGATTCTGACCCGGTCATGACCAGCAGCAACAGACCCATCAGGTTTCGATCTGATGACCGGCCAGTCCCAGAACCGGGCCACCGATGACAGAGTGGGACGTATGACCCCAGCCGCAGAGGAACCCCGAACCGCACCCCCCTACGGCACACCGGAGGCACCCCGCATCGCCGTCCGAGGCGAAGCCCACCTCGAAGTCGACCCCGAAATCGCCCGCATCGGCATCACCGTCCTGGCCCGCGGCACCGACCGCCGCTCCGCCCTCGACGACCTCACCCGCCGCAACGCCACCGCCCTCGACCTGATCAAGACATACGGTCAGGCCGTCGAACACCTGGAAACCGGCGCCTTCTCCATCAGCCCCGAACTCACCAAACACGGCCGCGGCGAACGCATCCGCGCCTACCACGGCCGCGTCCACACCACCGCCGAACTCACCGACTTCACCGCACTCGGCGAACTCACGACACGGTTGGCAGACCTGGACCTCACCCGCGTCGACGGCCCCTTCTGGGCGCTGCGCCCCACCTCACCCGCCCACCGCCAAGCCCGCCAGCAAGCAGTACGCGAAGCCGTCCAACGCGCCCGCGAATACGCCGAAGCACTCGGTACGACACTCGCGGCGCTGGTCGAACTCGCCGACATCGGCGCGGAAGACAGCGGACGCTACGCAATGGCAGCCCCGCAGGGCCGCATGCGCAGCGCCGGTTACGCCGCAGCCGCCGAAGACTCCACCGCCGCACCCCTCGACCTCGAACCCCAACGCCAGCACGTCTACGCCCACGTAAATGCCCGCTTTACGATGGCGCCCCCGGAGCTGTAATCACCGCCTTAAATGCTCATCGGAGCACCCCGGCGCACAATTCAACACTTGTCAATAGTCCTTCACGCAAAGGTCGTTGAGTAGTCATGCACGACCAATTCCCTACCCGCCGGTAAGCCCTAGGCTCGAACCATGCGCCGAGCAAAGATCGTCTGCACTCTGGGCCCCGCCACCGACTCGTACGACCAGATCAAAGCACTGGTCGAAGCCGGAATGGACGTAGCCCGCTTCAACCTCAGCCACGGCACCTACGCCGACCACGAGGAGCGCTACCAGCACGTACGAAAGGCCTCCGACGAAAGCGGCCGCAGCGTCGGAATCCTCGCTGACCTTCAAGGCCCGAAGATCCGACTCGGCCGATTCAGCGAAGGCCCCGTACTCCTTGAACGCGGAGACACCTTCACCATCACCGTCGAAGACGACGTCCAAGGCGACCGCCAGACCTGCGGCACCACCTACGACGGACTCGCAGCCGACGTCACCACCGGCGAACGCATCCTCGTCGACGACGGCAAAGTCTGCCTCGAAGTCACCGCCGTCGACGGCCCCCGCGTTCACACCACCGTCATCGAAGGCGGCATGGTCTCCGACCACAAGGGCCTGAACCTCCCCGGCGTCGCCGTCTCCGTCCCCGCCCTCTCCGACAAGGACGAAGCCGACCTCCGCTGGGCCCTGCGCACCGGCTTCGACGTCATCGCCCTCTCCTTCGTCCGCAGCGGACGCGACATCGAGGACGTCCACCGAATCATGGACGAGGAGGGACGTCGCCTCCCCGTCATCGCCAAGGTGGAAAAGCCGCAGGCGGTGGACAACATCGAGAACATCGTGGCGGCATTCGACGGCATCATGGTCGCGCGCGGCGACCTCGGTGTGGAGATGCCCCTGGAACAGGTCCCGATCGTCCAGAAGCGCGCCATCAAACTCGCCAAGCGGAACGCCAAGCCGGTCATCGTCGCCACCCAGATGCTCGACTCGATGATCGACAACTCCCGCCCGACGAGGGCAGAGGCGAGCGATGTCGCCAACGCCGTCATCGACGGCACGGACGCGGTGATGCTCTCGGGCGAGACAAGCGTCGGCAAGTACCCCATCGAGACAGTCAGCACGATGTCCCGCATCGTGGAAGCAGCAGAGGAAGACATCCTCGCAAAGGGCCTGCCACCCCTGACCGAACGCAACAAGCCCCGCACCCAGGGCGGCGCCGTAGCCCGCGCGGCAGCAGAAATGGGCGACTTCCTGGGCGCGAAGTTCCTGGTGGCCTTCACACAATCCGGCGACACAGTCCGCCGCCTCTCCCGCTACAGGTCGCCTATCCCCCTCCTGGCCTTCACCCCGGACCCGGCCACCCGCTCCCAACTCAACCTCACCTGGGGCGTAGAAACCTTCCTCGGCCCCCACGTCAACTCCACCGACGCCATGGTCGACCAGGTCGACGAACAGCTCCTGAAGATCGGCCGCTGCCAGAAGGGCGACATCGTGGTGATCACCGCCGGCTCGCCGCCCGGGGTCTCGGGCTCGACGAACCTGGTCCGGGTACATCACATCGGCGAGGACGACGCGCCCAAGTAGGCGGATCCGGTTAATGCTTGGGGCCTACGTGGGTGTCCATCAGGGCTACGGAGGCTTTGCGGGCGATGGAGATGTTGAACGGGTCGCTGCCGCGAGCGAGAGTGGTCCACTCGACGCCCACCTTGTCGAGGGTGTCGCTGAAGAGTTTCCGGATGTCATCCGACTTGTTGGCGAAGGAGTAGCGCGGGTACTCATAGCGTTTGCGCTCACCGGCCACGAGTCGGGTCGTCCAGTTGGTGATGCGGCACCCGTCGGAGTGGATCAGGCCACGGATGAACTCCCACGGGTAGGCGTCGACTATGTCCTGCTGCCAGGGCTCGAGGGCGATGGTGCGCTCGTGCTTCTTGCCGGGGCCGTGCTGGGGGAAGAGACACGGCCAGTGGTGGCTGTAGGCCACGACGGAAACGTAGCCCTTGGCCTGTACGCGGTACGCGCAATGGCTCGGGTTAACGGAGCGAAGCGCTGCCTCGCAGTCGTCTATCAGGCCTGGCCACGCGTCCGCGCACGCGATCCTGAGGTAGTGCCCGCGCGACGGATGGGGGCTGATGCACCCGTCGCCCAGGTACAGGCCCAGAAGGTAGGAGTACGCTGCCACATCTGACGGCAACGCCGGAACGAGCTGGCAGCGAGCACACGGCGTGATCTGCGTCTGCATCCGCGGAAGCGGCTCGATGCGTATTTGCCAGGAACGGATCGCGGCTCGGGAGATCCCCGTTTCCTTGCTTACGGCGTTCAGACTCCGCCCTTGCGCGATTAGCGCGAGCGCTCGCATGCGCGTACCCATGTCGTACATGCGAGTACTCTGCGCTACTGGGCGTGACGTTACGCAGCAAAAAGCGGAGGTTCACGAGAACGTGAGCCTCCGCTTCTCGGTCAAGAGTGCCGGGTACGGGATTCGAACCCGTATGTCCTCTCGGACAGATGTGTTTGAGACATCCGCGTAAGCCTGTTCCGCCAACCCGGCTAGGCACTCACGGAAGTGTACCGGGTCACCGCACAGCCTCGCTGCTAGGTACGCTCTTGGGAGCAGTACGTGCCTGCCCTGGAACGAGGAGCCCCCGTGACCGCCCCCGAGTCGCCCCAGCCCGTAGACGCGCCCGACGACGACAAGTCGCACGTGCCTCCGCTGACGACCCGTGTCGTCATTGCTGAGGATGAGGCGTTGATCCGTCTCGACCTCAAGGAGATGCTCGAAGAAGAGGGCTACTCCGTCGTTGGTGAGGCCGGCGATGGCGAGGAGGCCGTGGAGCTGGCTCGGGAGCACCGTCCGGACCTGGTGATCCTCGATGTGAAGATGCCGAAGCTCGACGGAATCTCCGCGGCCGAGAAGATCGCCGAGGAGTCCATTGCTCCGGTCCTCATGCTGACGGCGTTCTCGCAGCGTGATCTCGTCGAGCGGGCCCGTGATGCCGGCGCGATGGCATACCTCGTGAAGCCGTTCAGTAAGAGCGATGTCGTCCCGGCGATCGAGATGGCTGTCTCCCGCTTCACGGAGTTGAAGCAGTTGGAGAAGGAGATCGTCGATCTGACGCAGCGTCTTGAGACGCGCAAGCTCGTCGACCGTGCGAAGTCGGTTCTGCAGACGGAGTACGGGCTTTCGGAGCCCGCCGCGTTCCGGTGGATTCAGAAGACGTCGATGGATCGTCGGATGTCGATGCAGCAGGTGGCGGAGGCGGTTATTCAGGACGCGGAGGAGAAGAAGGCCGCGAAGGGCTGAGGTCGGTTCCTGCACGCGCGTACATACGACGAGGCCCGCGCCCCTTTTCCAAGGGGTGCGGGCCTCGTCGTATGAGGCGAGGAGCTCAGTCCTCGCCCAGGTACGCCTTGCGTACGGATTCGTCGTGCAGGAGGTCCTGTCCGGTGCCGGAGAGGACGATGTTGCCGACTTCCATGACGTGCCCGTGGTCGGCCAGTGAGAGTGCCGCCTGGGCGTTCTGTTCGACCAGGAGGATGGTCGTGCCCTGGGATTTGAGTTCGGCGATGGTGGCCATGATCTTCTGCATCATGATCGGCGAGAGGCCCATGGAGGGTTCGTCGAGCATGAGGAGTTTGGGCTGTGACATGAGGGCGCGGCCCATGGCGAGCATTTGCTGTTCGCCGCCGGAGAGGGTTCCGGCGGCTTGCTTACGGCGTTCTCCGAGGATGGGGAAGAGGTCGTAGGCGCGCTGGATGTCCTTTTCGATGCCGGCCTTGTCGTCGCGGAGGAAGGCGCCGAGTCGCAGGTTGTCCTCGATGGTCATGCGGGGGAAGATGTGTCGCCCCTCGGGGGAGTGGGCGAGTCCCAGCGAGACGATCTGGTGGGCCGGGGTCTTCTTCAGCGATTTGCCGCCGAATTTGATCTGGCCGCTCAGTGGCTTCAGCAGGCCCGACAGGGTGCGCAGTGTCGTGGTCTTGCCGGCTCCGTTGGTGCCGATGAGGGTGACGACTTCGCCGGCTTCGACTTTGAAGGAGATGCCTTTGACGGCTTCGATTTTGCCGTAGGCGACTCGGAGTTCGTCGACTTCGAGGAGGGCGGTCATCGGTCGTTCTCCTTGCGGGGCGCGGCGTCCGTCTGGGTGGCGGCGTTGGCCTCGGCGGCTTCGACTTCCGCTACTTCTTTGGCGCCGGGGGCGTCTTCGAAGGGTTCTCCGAGGTAGGCGGCGATGACGCGTTCGTCGCCTTGGACGACTTCGCTGCTGCCTTCGACGAGTTTTTCGCCCTGTACGAGGACTGCGACGCGGTCGCAGAGGTTGAAGATGAAGCGCATGTCGTGCTCGATGACGAGTACGGCGATGCCCATGTCCCGGATGGCGAAGACGAGTTCTTCGGTGGCGCGGGTTTCCTGCGGGTTCATGCCGGCGGTGGGCTCGTCCAGCAGGAGCAGGCCCGGCTCACTGGCGAGCGCCCGCGCGATCTCGAGCTTGCGCTGTTCGCCGTACGGGAGGTTGCGGGCGAGGTGCTCCGCCTTCTTTTCCAGGCCGATGAACTTGAGCAGTTCCATGGCCCGGTCGCGGGAGGTGGCTTCGGCTTTGTGGAAGCCGGGGCCGCGGAGCAGCGCGGACCAGAGCCCTTCCTTCGTACGGGTGTGGCGGCCGACGAGTACGTTTTCCAGAACTGTCATGTTGGCGAAGAGTCGGATGTTCTGGAATGTGCGGGCGATTCCGGCGGCGGTGACCTTGAAGGATTTCGCCGGCAGGACTTTGCCTTTGTAGCGGACCTCTCCCTCGGTGGGGATGTAGAGGCCGGTGAGGCAGTTGAAGAAGGTGGTTTTGCCGGCGCCGTTGGGGCCGATGAGGCCGACGATTTCGCCGCTGTTGACGGTGAGGTCGACGTTGCGTACGGCGGTGAGGCCGCCGAAGCGCATGGTGACGCCGCGTGCGTCGAGGACGGTCTGACCGGGCGTGGGTGCGGCCGGTGCGGTGTCCTTGGGGGTGGTGTCGGTTGTCATGGTGGTCAGGCCCCTGCCTTGCTGAGGACTGTGGGCGCTTCCGTTTCTTCGTGGAATTCGAGCTGGCGGCGCCGGTTCGGGATGAGGCCTTCCGGGCGGAAGCGCATGAGCAGGACGAGCGCGAGGCCGAAGGCGAAGAGTTGGTAGTCGCCGAGGAATTGGAGCTTGGCGGGGATGAGGTAGAGGAGTGCGGCGCCGACGAGGGGTCCGCTGATGGTGCCCATGCCGCCGAGGACGACTGCGGCGAGGAGGAATGCCGAGTTGGGTGGTACGACGTGGGCGAATTGGTATTGCTCGGGTGTCACGGTGTAGGTGACGTGGGCCTGGACGGTGCCGGCGAGGCCGGCGAGTGCGGCGCCGAGGGCGAAGGCGATGAGTTTGACGCGGAATCCGTTGATGCCCATGGCGAGGGCGGCGGTTTCGTCTTCGCGGATGGCGATCCAGGCGCGGCCGATGCGGGAGTCGCCGCTGCGTCGGAAGACGATGACGACGATGAGGGTGATGAGGAGCATCAGCAGGAAGTAGTTGGCGAAGCGGGCGATGGTGAATCCGGCGATGGTGTGTTCCTGGCCGAAGTCGAAGCCGAAGATGTTGAGGTTCGGGATCGATGAGATGCCGTTGGAGCCGTTGGTGATGTCGGGGCCCGAGGTGCCGTCGGCGTTGAGGACGGCGATGCGGAAGATCTCACCGAAGCCGAGGGTGACGATGGCGAGGTAGTCGCCGCGCAGTCGCAGGGTGGGGGCGCCGATGAGGACGCCGAAGATCATGGCGACGGCGGCGCCGAGGAGGGCGGAGGCCCAGAACGGCAGGTGGATGTCGAAGGGTGAGGAGGGGGAGCCGGAGACCATGGCGCCGGTGTAGGCGCCGACGCCGAGGAAGGCGACGTATCCGAGGTCGAGGAGCCCTGCCATGCCGACGACGATGTTCAGGCCGAGGGCGACGGTCGCGAAGATCAGGATGTAGACGCCGATGGTCGCGTACTGGTCGTCGGACTGGGTGAACGGGAAGGCCGCGGCGGCGGCGAAGGCGCCGATCATGGTGACGTTGCGGTGTTTGGCGGTGATCGCGGAGACCCTGGCGACCAGTCCTGCCTTGGTGGCGGCGGCGAAGCCGAAGCCGACGGTGATCATGAAGCCGACGAAGAGTTCGTCGTATTCGGTGCCGATGCCGTAGGTGAAGACGGTCAGGCCGACGGCGAGTGCCGCGACGATGATGAGGATTTCGGCGTACGCGGGCAGTGTGCGGGCTGGGGTTACGCCGCTGGAGGCGAAGGCCGCTTTGAAGACTGTCAGCTTGTTGCGGCTGTTGTGGCGGAACTGCTCCCAGCCGGTGTCATCGGGGTCGGCCGGTTCGGTTTCGGGCCGTTCGAAGGGGAGGGAGAGGGCGCCGAGGAGGGCCGCGAGGGTGACGATGGCGACGACCCAGCCGCCGGGTTCGAGGTTGGCGAGGCCGCCGAGGTTGACGCTGATCGCGATGATCGTGAACCAGGCGGTCGCGAAGGCGGCGAGTGCGGCCAGCTTGATGGCGCTGTCGGCCGAGCCGGGGGTGAGCCAGCGCAGGCCCTTCACTCCGTAGGAGGCGAGGCCGAAGAGTGCGGTGAGGGCGCCGGCTATGAGGACGAGGACCTGGAGGCCGCCGGGGTAGCCGTAGACGGTCAGGTCGCCTGGGAAGGCGTCGGTCCAGGTCCAGGCGAGGAAGGTTGACAAGACGGTGAGGATGCCGCCGCCGGTGGCGAGGGCGCGGCCCACGTTTTCGGGCATGCCGATGAGGCCGCTGGGCTTGCCCTTGGCCGGGGTGCTCGGCGTCTGGGGGGCAGTGGTCTGTGTGGTCATCGGTGTCACGCCCTGTCCGCCACGCGCTCACCCATCAGGCCTTGTGGCCTGAAGAGGAGGACGAGGATGAGAAGTACGAAGGCCCAGACGTTGGCCCAGGACTGGCCGCCGAGCTGCGACATGCCGGGGACGTCGGCGATGTAGGCGGTGGCCATGGTTTCGGCGATGCCGAGGACGAGGCCGCCGATCATGGCTCCGTAGATGTTGCCGATGCCGCCGAGGACGGCGGCGGTGAAGGCCTTGAGGCCGAGGATGAAGCCCATACGGAACTGGACCTGGCCGTACTTGAGGCCGTAGGCGACGGCTCCGACGGCGGCGAACACGGCGCCGAGGGCGAACGCGACCACGATGATGCGGTCGGTGTTGATGCCCATGAGTTTGGCGGTGTCGGGGTCCTGGGCGGTGGCTTGCATGCCGCGTCCGGTGCGGGTCTTCATGACGAAGTAGGCGAGGATCCCCATGCTGATGGGGGCGACGATGAGCAGGAAGATGTCGCCGGTCTGGATGGTGACGCTGCCGATTTCGAAGGGGCCGCCGGCGATCTCGGGGAAGTTGATGGATTCCTTGGCGCCGGGGTACCAGGCCCATACGGCCTGCTGGAGGGCGAGGGAGAGGCCGATGGCGGTGATGAGGGGGGCGAGGCGTGGTGCGCCTCGCAGGGGGCGGTATGCGAACCGTTCTGCTCCCACGGCGACGATGATCGCGGCGATGACGGCTCCGAGGAGCATGAGTGGCAGTGCGATCCACATGGTGGTGCCGTCGGGCAGGACGTACAGGTAGACCGTGAGGGCGCCGAACCCTCCGATCATGAAGATCTCGCCGTGGGCGAAGTTGATGAGCTGGACGATGCCGTAGACCATCGTGTAGCCGATGGCAACCAGCCCGTACATGGATCCCAGTAGCAGGCCGTTGACCAGCTGCTGCGGCAGTTCGTTCACCGCATGTCCTCCGAGACTTCGGATTTGTCGAGGAATGTGACCGGATGCGAGTCCGCGCGGGGCGCCAGTGGTGCAGCGCCCCGCGCGGCTCGTTCTGTGGTGCGGGTGTGGATCAGCCCTCGTACGTGCCGGACTTCACCGGGCTCCAGTCGGCGCCCTCGACCGAGTAGACGGTGAGCTGCTTGTTGGTGGCGTCACCGAATTCGTCGAAGGAGACCTTGCCGGTCACACCGTCGAAGGAGACGTTCTGCATGGCCTCCGTGACCTTTGCGCGGGCGTCGTCGGGGAGTTCGCCGTTGTTGTCCTCGACGACCTTCTTCACGGCTTGGATGACCGCCCAGGTCGCGTCGTAGGAGTAGCCGCCGTATGCCTCGTAGGCCTCCTTGTATCCGGCGGCCTTGTAGTTGGCGACGAACTCCTTGGCGGAGGGGAGTTCTTCGACGGGTGCGCCGACGGAGGTGGCGAGGTCGCCGGTGCTGCTGGCGCCGGCCAGCTTGATGAACTCGGCGCTGTAGATGCCGTCGCCGCCGACGAGCGGGATCTTGGCGCCTGCGGCCTTGATCTGCTTGCTCAGGGGGCCGGCCTGCGGGTACTCGCCGCCGTAGTAGACGACGTCCGCACCGGAGTTCTTGACCTTGGTGGCGACCGCGGAGAAGTCCTTGGTCTCGGGGTCGATGTGCTCGGTGCCGGCTATCTTGCCGCCGAGCTTCTTGAACTCGTCGGTGAAGGTGCCGGCCAGTCCGGCGCCGTAGGTCTTCTTGTCGTCGATGACGAAGACGTTCTTCTTCTTGGCTTCGTTGAAGACGTACTGCGCGGCGTACGGGCCCTGGACGGCGTCCGTGGTGGAGGTGCGGAAGTACGACTTGTACGGGCGGACCTTCTTGCCGGTCTGCCAGTCGGGGCCCTGGGTCAGGGTGGGTCCGGTGTTGGCGGGGGAGACCTGGACGAGCTTGGCGTCGTCGAAGACCTTCTGCATGGATTCGGCGACGGAGGAGTTCAGGGGGCCGATGGCGCCGAGGACGTCCTTGTCGGCGACCAGCTTGGTGGCGTTCTGCTGTCCCGAGGAGGGCTGCGCCTGGTCGTCGAGGGATTCGATCTTGAAGGTGACGCCGTCGACGACCTTCTCCTTGTTTGCCTGCTTGGTGGCGAGGTCGGCGGAGTTCTTGATGCCGAGGCCCAATGCGGACAGGTCGCCGGTCAGTGGGGCGTCGACACCGATGACCACGGTGGTGCCACCGCCGCCGGAGTCCGAGCCGCCGTTCTCGTCGCGCGAGCCGCAGGCGGTGAGTGTGAGTGCTCCCGCCGCCAGCGCGGCGGTGATGGCGATGAGCGAACGTTGGCGCACGATCAGTCCTTTCCCATGCGCGGCCCTTCCCCGTAGAAGTGGCCGAGTCGAGCGCTGGTCCGAAGGTGATTCGGATCCCGATGGCGCGGTGACTGGGCGTGACTCTAAGCGTGTGTAGGGAACGTGTAGGAGGGTCTGGCCAATGCTGTGACGCTCTTGTTATGACACGAGGTAATGCAGAGCGGTACTCAGTGGGCGGAAGAGTGGAATTACGGCCGATTCGCCCGGTCCGCATAGTGAGAACGTGCAGGCCTCGGCGGGTGTGGTCAGGAGTGTTCTACGGTTTTGGTGATGTCGCGGAGTTGGTGCCGCAGATGGCTTGAACAGCTTCCGAGAGGTCCTGTGCATAGTGTTCACCAAGGATGAAACTGTGCACTTGTATTGCGCGCGTATTACGCATAGTTACGTCGAGGAAAGGCAGTCCGGCGTTCGTCGGCACTTGTGCGCATTCCGTTACCTGCATGGTGATGTTGATCTTGTGGGGAAAGCTCGTCCTTGTCCGGAAGGGGAGGCGCGGAACCGAGGCCAGCGAGAGACCGGCATAGGGCTGCGTTATCCCCAACACGGTGACTTGCGGGCCGGATTGAACGGTCAGCCGCACGCCCATGCTGAAGCTTCTGGCAGGAGCGTTGTCGGGTGGGGGCTCCCGCCCGAGGTAGGTCATGCCGACCACCTGTGAGGGGTACGGCGGCGGCTCCGGCGGGGCTTCTTCGGGCCGGGTGGCGTAGAGGTAACCGCCGCCCGCGAGGAGTGCGACGGCTGCCGCGATCGGCAGGACGACGCGGCGGTGCAGCGTATACGTCTGTGCGAGGCGTCCACGCGGTGGTTCCGGCGGGGGTGAGGGCGGGGTGTCCGGGTCCGGGATGTCCCACGCCCGCGTGCCTTCGCCCGGCTCGACGGGGCCGACGCCGCTCATTGCCACGGCCCCCCGCTCGGGGTGCCGTCGCGGTACAGGTCCTCGCAGCCCGCGCGCGTTTCGCGGTCGATCAGCCGCTCGGCGGCCGGTGCGCCCTTGCTCTTCTTCTCGGCCCGGGCGGCGTCTACGACCTTTCTCAGGATCTCGTACTGCCTGCCGGACAGGCCCATCGATTGGTAGTCCCCGTACGTGTCCTCGTTCAAGACCTCCCGCGACCAGTACGTGACGATCCGCGTGCACAGGTCCTCGGGAGGAGTGGCCGACGGCGACGGCGAGTTGGCGCCGGTCCGCGCGGCATCCCGCGGACCCGCACCGTCCTTCGAGCCGTCCTGTCCGCACCCGGTGATCAGGCCGCCGGTCAACACCGCAAGCCCGAGCCCGAATCCGAGCGCGGCCCCCGGCCAGGGGGCTCCTCCCGATTTCATGCCTTGACGCTAAGCCGCCGGGTGGCGGGGAGCAACGGCGCTGTGGACAGCCGCGGTGCTGTGGACAACGCCGGTACCCGCCAGGGCGATTGGGGTCCGGCAGACCCGGTTCCGAAGGGGCGGGGGTCAGTCCGCGGCGCGTACGCGTTCCTCGTCGCTCGCCGTCACATCGCGCAGCAGGCAGGTGAGCCGCGCGGTGCATACGCGCTTGCCCGCCTCGTCGCTGATCGCTATCTCGTACGAAGCCGTGGACCGGCCGCGGTGCAGGGGGGTCGCGACACCGGTGACGAGGCCGGAGCTGGCTCCCCGGTGGTGGGTGCAGTTGAGGTCGATACCGAGGGCGATCTTGGAGCTGCCGGCGTGCAGCATCGCGCCGACCGAGCCCAGCGTCTCGGCGAGCACAGCGGAGGCGCCGCCGTGCAGGAGCCCGTACGGCTGGGTGTTGCCCTCGACCGGCATGGTGCCCACGACGCGGTCCGCGGAGGCCTCGATGATCTCGACGCCCATGCGCGTGCCCAGGTGCCCGGCGGAGAACATGGCGACGAGGTCGACACCCAGGGCCGAGTACTCGTCGATGACCTCTTGCGGGAAGTTCGCGTGCTGGTACTCGCCCATGGGGTCCAGGCTCCTTACGTCTTTCGGCAGTCTGTCGGCTCGCTCGCTAAGCGAACGCTCAGTTGGCTGCCGATTGTTCCAGACGGACCACGACGGACTTGCTGGCGGGGGTGTTGCTGGTGTCCGCGGTGGCGTCCAGGGGGACCAGGACGTTGGTCTCCGGGTAGTACGCCGCCGCGCAGCCCCGGGCCGTCGGATAGTGCACGACCCGGAAGCCCGGGGCACGCCGCTCCACACCGTCCTGCCACTCGCTGACGAGATCGGTGTACGAGCCGTCGGCCAGGCCCAGCTCATGGGCGTCCTCGGGGTTCACCAGCACGACCCGGCGGCCGTTCTTGATGCCGCGGTAGCGGTCGTCCAGGCCGTAGATCGTGGTGTTGTACTGGTCGTGCGAGCGCAGCGTCTGCAACAGAAGACGGCCCTCGGGGAGCTTCGGGTACTCGACGGGCGCGGCCGTGAAGTTGGCCTTGCCGGTCGCGGTGGGGAAGCGGCGCTCGTCGCGCGGGGCGTGCGGCAGGGCGAAGCCTCCCGGCTCGGCCACGCGCGCGTTGAAGTCCTCGAAACCGGGGACCACGCGCGCGATGCGGTCGCGGACCGTCGCATAGTCCTTCTCGAACTCCTCCCAGGGCGTGCGGGATTCGTCGCCGAGGACGCGGCGCGCGAGGCGGCACACGATGGCCGTCTCGGACAGCAGGTGTTCGCTTGCGGGCTCGAGGCGGCCCCGTGAGGCGTGCACCATGCCCATGGAGTCCTCGACGGTGACGACCTGCTCGCCGCTGCCCTGGAGATCACGCTCGGTGCGGCCGAGGGTCGGCAGGATCAGGGCACGCGCGCCCGTGACGGCGTGGGAGCGGTTGAGCTTCGTGGAGACGTGCACCGTGAGCCGGGCACGGCGCATCGCCGCTTCGGTGACCTCGGTGTCGGGGGAGGCCGACACGAAGTTGCCGCCCATCGCGAAGAACACCTTCGCCTTGTCGTCGCGCATCGCGCGGATGGCGCGTACGACGTCGTAGCCGTGCTCGCGCGGTGGCGCGAAGCCGAACTCCCTCTCCAGGGCGTCCAGGAAGGCCGGCGCGGGGCGCTCGAAGATGCCCATCGTGCGGTCGCCCTGCACGTTCGAGTGGCCGCGCACCGGGCACACGCCCGCGCCCGGGCGGCCGATGTTGCCGCGCAGCAGAAGGAAGTTGACGACCTCACGGATGGTCGGCACGGAGTGCTTGTGCTGGGTGAGACCCATCGCCCAGCACACGATGGTGCGCTTCGAGGCGAGGACCATGCGCAGCGTTTCGTCGATCTGCGCGCGCGTGAGGCCCGTCGCGGTGAGCGTCTCGTCCCAGTCGGCGGCGCGGGCCGATTGTGCGAACTCCTCGTAGCCGTGGGTGTGTTCGCTGACGAAGGCCTCGTCGACCGCGCCCTCCGTCTCCAGGATCAGCTTGTTCAGGAGGCGGAAGAGGGCCTGGTCGCCGCCGATGCGGATCTGCAGGAACAGATCGGTCAGGGCGGCGCCCTTGAGCATGCCCTGGGGGGTCTGCGGGTTCTTGAAGCGCTCCATGCCCGCTTCAGGGAGCGGGTTCACCGTGATGATCCGCGCGCCGTTCGCCTTCGCCTTCTCCAGGGCCGAGAGCATGCGCGGATGGTTCGTGCCCGGGTTCTGCCCGGCGACGATGATCAGGTCCGCCTTGTAGAGGTCCTCCAGGAGGACGCTGCCCTTGCCGATGCCGATCGTCTCGCTGAGCGCGGACCCCGACGACTCGTGGCACATGTTGGAGCAGTCCGGCAGATTGTTCGTGCCGTACTCGCGGGCGAACAGCTGATACAGGAACGCCGCTTCGTTGCTGGTGCGGCCCGAGGTGTAGAAGAGGGCCTCGTCCGGGGAGCCGAGGGCGGTGAGCTCCTCCGCGATGATGTCGAAGGCCCGCTCCCAGGACACCGGCGCGTAGTGCTCGGCGCCCTCCGCCAGATACATGGGGTGCGTGAGACGGCCCTGCTGCCCCAGCCAGTAGCCGCTGCGGGTGGCGAGGTCCGCCACCGTGTGCGCGGCGAAGAAGTCCGGCGTGACCCGGCGCAGCGTCGCCTCCTCGGCGACCGCCTTCGCGCCGTTCTCACAGAACTCCGCCTTGTGCCGGTGCTCCGGCTCCGGCCAGGCGCAGCCCGGGCAGTCGAAGCCCTCCTTCTGATTGACCCGCAGCAGCGTCAGCGCCGTACGCCGCACTCCCATCTGCTGCTGGGCGACGCGCAGGGAATGGCCGATGGCGGGCAGACCGGCCGCCGCATGCTTCGGCGCGGCGACCTGCGGCGCGTCCTGAACCGGATCCCCCTGGGGCGGCTTGCCGGCCATCTCGGCCTCCTCATTCGAGCGCATGTGTGAGGTACGTCTTTGATCCTGCCACGCGCCGGTGACAACAATCGTGGCCGGGCCGCGGGGGCCGCGTTGTCAGTGGCTCGTGGCAGGATCGGGGTCGTGGCAGAGACAGCATCGAAGAAGACCGAGAAGACCTCCTCCGGCGGACGCCCGCGACTGATGCTCATGGACGGGCACTCGCTGGCGTACCGAGCGTTCTTCGCGCTGCCCGCGGAGAATTTCACGACGGCGACGGGACAGCCGACGAACGCGATCTACGGCTTCGCGTCGATGCTGGCCAACACCCTGCGCGACGAGGAGCCCACACACTTCGCGGTGGCGTTCGACGTCTCCCGCAAGACCTGGCGCTCCGAGGAGTTCACGGACTACAAGGCGAACCGTTCCAAGACCCCCGACGAGTTCAAGGGCCAGGTCGAGCTCATCTGCGAGCTGCTCGACGCCATGCACGCCGAGCGGTTCGCGGTCGAGGGCTTCGAGGCGGACGACGTCATCGCCACCCTCGCCACCCGGGCCGAGGCCGAGGGCTTCGAGGTGCTGATCGTCACCGGCGACCGCGACTCCTTCCAGCTGGTGTCCGAGCACACGACGGTGCTGTATCCGACGAAGGGCGTCTCCGAGCTGACGCGGTTCACCCCGGATAAGGTCTTCGAGAAGTACGGGCTGACACCGGCCCAGTACCCCGACTTCGCGGCCCTGCGCGGCGACCCGTCCGACAACCTGCCGGGCATCCCCGGCGTCGGCGAGAAGACCGCCGCGAAGTGGATCAACCAGTTCGGGTCGTTCGCGGAGCTGGTCGAGCGCGTCGAAGAGGTCAAGGGCAAGGCGGGACAGAACCTCCGCGACCATCTGGAGGCCGTCAAGCTCAACCGCCGGCTCACCGAGCTGGAGCGGCACATGGAGCTGACCAGGGCGGTGACGGACCTGGAGCGCGCCGCGTACGACCGCAAGGCCGTCGCGATGGTCCTGGACACCCTGGAGATCCGTAACCCCTCGCTGCGCGAGCGGCTGCTGGCCGTCGACCCCGGAGCCGACGAGGCCGAACCCGCACCCGTTGTCGCCGAGGGCGTGCCACTGGACGGCGCCGTGCTCGGCGCGGGCGAGCTGAAGCCATGGCTCGACCAGCACGGCAATGCGGTCCTCGGTGTCGCCACCGTCGACACCTGGTCGCTCGGCACGGGTGCGGTGGCCGAGGTCGCCCTCGCCGCGGCGGCCGGAGCAGCCGCCTGGTTCGACCCGGCGCAACTGGACGAGGCCGACGAGAACGCGTTCGCGCAGTGGCTCGCCGACCCGGACAAGCCCAAGGTGTTCCACAACGCCAAGGGCGCCATGCGTGTCTTCGCCGAGCACGGCTGGAGCATCGCCGGCGTCTCCATGGACACTGCGCTCGCCGCCTACCTCGTCAAGCCCGGACGCCGCTCCTTCGACCTGGACGCGCTGTCCCTGGAGTACCTCCACCGGGAGCTGGCGCCCGCCGCCGCGGCCGACGGGCAGCTCGCCTTCGGCGCCGACGAGGGCGCCGAGGCCGAGGCGCTGATGGTGCAGGCCCGCGCCGTACTCGACCTGGGTGAAGCCTTCGGGGACCGGCTGGAGGAGGTCGGCGCGGCCGATCTGCTGCGCGACATGGAGCTGCCGACCTCGACGCTGCTCGCCCGCATGGAGCGGCACGGCATCGCCGCGGACCGCACCCACCTGGAAGCGATGGAGCAGTTGTTCGCGGGCGCCGTGCAGCAGGCCATAAAGGAGGCGCACGCGGCAGCCGGGCACGAGTTCAACCTGGGCTCGCCCAAGCAGCTCCAGGAAGTCCTCTTCGGTGAACTGGCCCTGCCCAAGACCAAGCGCACGAAGACGGGTTACACCACGGACGCGGACGCTTTGGCCTGGCTGGCCACCCAGACCGACAACGAACTGCCGGTCATCATGCTCCGCCACCGCGAGCAGGCCAAGCTGCGGGTGACGGTTGAAGGCCTCATCAAGTCGATCGCCGCGGACGGCCGTATCCACACCACGTTCAACCAGACGGTCGCCGCCACGGGCCGCCTCTCCTCCACGGACCCCAATCTCCAGAACATCCCGGTCCGCACCGACGAGGGCCGCGCGATCCGCCGCGGATTCGTCGTCGGCGACGGCTTCGAGTCCCTCATGACCGCCGACTACAGCCAGATCGAGCTGCGCGTGATGGCCCACCTCTCCGAGGACGCGGGCCTCATCGAGGCGTTCACCTCTGGGGAGGACCTGCACACTACGGTCGCCTCACAGGTGTTCTCCGTGGAGCGCTCCGCGGTCGACGCGGAGATGCGGCGCAAGATCAAGGCGATGTCGTACGGCCTGGCGTACGGCCTGTCGGCCTTCGGCCTCTCCCAGCAGCTGAACATCGACGCGGGGGAGGCGCGAGTACTCATGGACACGTACTTCGAGCGCTTCGGAGGCGTACGGGACTATCTGCGCCGGGCCGTGGACGAGGCACGGGCCACGGGCTACACGGCGACGCTGTTCGGGCGCCGCCGCTACCTCCCCGACCTCAACAGCGACAACCGCCAGCGCCGCGAGGCGGCCGAGCGGATGGCTCTGAACGCGCCCATCCAGGGCACCGCCGCCGACATCGTCAAGATCGCCATGCTGAACGTCGACCGTGCCCTCACCGAAGCGAACCTCAAGTCCCGCATCCTGCTCCAGGTCCACGACGAAATCGTCCTCGAAATCGCCC
This sequence comes from Streptomyces ureilyticus, assembly GCF_011045025.1. GTDB lineage: Bacteria > Actinomycetota > Actinomycetes > Streptomycetales > Streptomycetaceae > Streptomyces > Streptomyces ureilyticus. The sequence continues at coordinate 13,533 of NZ_JAAKZX010000099.1, read as the reverse complement.
CCGGCGAGCGGGAGCCCACCGAGGCCCTCGTCCGCCACGAAATGGCCAACGCGGTCCACCTGCGAGCCCCACTGGACGTCTCGGTCGGCTCGGGCAACGACTGGGAGTCGGCGGCGCACTAGGCTGCGGCGGGCTGGAGGTTGGGCACCGTTTATCGAGTTGGGGTGACCCGCGCCTCATTAGGGGCGCGGGGAACTGCGCGACAAGCCACGAAAACGGCTCAGCGAGGAGCCGGACGACTCGGCTCCGTACGATCCGCTGCCAGGCCAGGAGGAACCGGAGCCGGACGCCACACCCTGACTCCGACGCCGTACAGGAGCAGACCGATGGCCAGCCCGGCCCCCGCCCCGAAGCACACGGTGGGAATCAGCTCCCAGGACTCCTCACGCGACCCCCAGTAAGCCCACCACCGAGACGCCCGCTGCACCGCGGCCACCACCGCGCAGCCGCCGATCACCAGACCGGCAATCCACCGGTCCCGTACCGACAGCACCGGCACCCCCACGGGTTCCACGACGGGCCGTCGCCGCAGAGCGAGGGCCACGAAGACCGCGATCACCACTGCCAGGACGGCCGAACCTCCGTACTGCAGGTACCAGTACAGCGGCGAACCCGCCAACTCCCGCCCCAGTACGGGAAAAACCCGCATCCCCCACCGGTCGAGGTGGGTGAACGCGTCCAGCACGACATGCGTCAGTGCGCCCAGCAGTGCGGACACGTACCACCACAGCGCACGCGCCGGCCGGAAGGGCGCCCGTGGCGCGCCACATCGCAGCAGAGCCCCGGTACGCCCTTGCCAGCGCGGCGGGAGCAGCGCCACCAGCGGTTCGCGCAGCAGCAGCCAAACGCCCACAAGCGCCCAGGCGATGAGGACGTCGATCGTGAACACCCCGGTGAAGGAGTGCGTGAACTCACCGAACTCCATTGCCTCAGGCAGCACACTCGCCACGTAATAGGTCAAGTCGGGCGCGAACGAACCGGCAATGAGCACCGCGGGGACCAGCGGGCCACGACCACTTCCGTCCATGCGTACGACGGGCAGAACAGCCGCGGCATGGCTGAGAGTGAACGGCAACTGGGCTCCCCGTTAACGACGTTGACCGAACTTGATGGTCTTGAACGCTTCCTTGATCCAGGACGCCAGTATGCGGGACGAACGCGGCATGCCTCGGGCGCACGCCGGCCGCAGAAAACGGATCTGGCCAACCGGTGAATTCCGGGCACGAACAGGTGTATGCGCGCCGCAAGTTGTCGTAGGGTCGCCTGAGTTGCCGCGCTGGGGAGCGTGGCCGGCCGGCAGGACAACGCGCACGGCGCGGGCAGTCGACGACGGGAGGGGTTCACGCGATGGCGGCGCAATTCGGCAGGAGGCTGGCCAAAGGGGCGGTAACGACCGCTGTGGCCGCGGCCGCTGTGGCGGCCCTGTCCGCGTCCCAGGCCCCGGGCGTGACCGACAACACGCAAGACCGCCAGAACGCCGGTTCGCAGCCCTCGACCGAGGTCAACCCCGAAGAGAGCGCGACCGGTAACTCGCCGTACTACACGGACCTCCCGCCGCTCAACAGCCCCACCCCGAGCCCGAGTACGACTCCCGGCGGCGAAGGCCCCATCGGCGAGGCCGAGGCCGGCATACCCGCGACCGTCCTCGACGCCTACAAGAAGGCCGAGGCGGCGCTGCGCGAGTCCAAGCCCGGCTGCAACCTGCCCTGGCAACTCCTCGCCGCCATCGGCAAGGTCGAGTCCGGCCAGGCCCGCGGTGGCCGCGTCGATGCCGACGGCACCACGACCGCGCCGATCCTCGGCCCCGTCCTCAACGGCAACGGCTTCGCGAACATCTCCGACACGGACGGCGGGGAGTTCGACGGGGACACCTCGCACGACCGGGCCGTCGGCCCCATGCAGTTCATCCCCTCCACCTGGGCCTGGGCGGGCCGGGACGGCAGCGGCGACGGCACGAAGGACCCCAACAACATCTACGACGCGGCCCTCGCCGCCGGCCACTACCTCTGCCGGCTGGACCGTGACATGTCCGTCCAGAAGGAACTGAACCGCGCGATCCTCAGCTACAACCAGTCGACGGAGTACCTGAACCTGGTCCTGACGTGGCTCGAGTACTACCGCAAGGGCACCCACGAGGTGCCGGACGGCACCGGCGCACTGCCCTCCGACCGCAGCGACGACAACAACAGCGGGGCGGGCGGCAACCCGTCACCGACCCCTCCGGGCACGTCGAAGCCGTCGAAACCCAACTCCACGCCTGAGGGCGGCGACTCCGGCAGCCCCTCGCCCGGCGACGGGGACTCCAGCACGCCCAAGCCTCCCTCGTCCGGCAGTCCGAACCCGCCCAGCTCGCCGCCTCCGAGCTCGCCCCCGACCTCCCCGTCTCCCTCGCCCACGGACACGGTGACCCGCCTCGAGAACGCCGGCACCGGCAAGCTCACCGCGACCGCCGGTGACGCCTTCACGGAGAAGATCGCCGCGCGTACCGAGACCAAGGCCGGCAAGGCCGTGCCGAGGGTCCGGGTCCGCTTCACGATCGTCGGCGACACGGACGCCACCTTCAGCGGTGGCGAGAGCATCGCCACCGTGGTCACCAACAGGTCGGGCGTGGCCACCGCCCCCGCGCTCAAGGCCGGTGAGAAGACGGGCGAGTTCGCGGTCCGCGCCACCGTGGTCGGCCGCAGCGTGCCCGCCCTCAACTTCGCGGCGACGGTCACCGCCCGCCAGGCCGACGCCCTTGCCCGCACCAGCGACACCGCGCTGACCTGCGCCCCGGGCGACGAGTTCGCCGACCAGGTCGAGGTGAAGGCCACATACAAGGGTGCCGCTGCCGACGGTGTCGCCGCCACCGCCACGCTCATCACCTCGGCGGACGACGCGACCGTGAACGACAAGGGCCCCTATTTCAAGGACGCCGACGGCAAGACCGTACGCACCCTGAAGGACCTCGAAACGGACGCGAACGGCCTGCTCGAGCTGCCCAAGCTGTACGCGGACGACACAACCGGCACGTTCCTGCTGCGCATCACCACCACCGGTGGCGCGACACTGACGGTTGAACTGAAGGTGGCGGCGGCGACCGCCTCGCCGAGCCCTTCCGCTTCGTAGACCCTCTGGATCAGCGGCGCCCCCTCCGTCCGGCCGACGGAGGGGGCGCCGCTGTCCGTGTGTGCAACGTGTTCTCATCTCGGCCTGCCGTTGCTACGGTGCCCCAGCCCTGACGCACCATCAGCTGACTGGGGAGGCCCCGTATGCGCGCCCTCATCGCCGCCGCGACCGGTCTCGCCGTCGCGCTCGCACTGGTCCTCACGGTCACGGCCATCGGTTCGCCGGCCGGCAAAACCTCACCTAAACCGCTGCTGACCACCATCCCCGAGCACCCGTAACCCCTAGGGAGGGCCGCCCAGATGCGCCGCAAGGCCAGCCTGATCCTCCTCGCCTTCGCCGTGTTCTGCACGGCGCTGTCCCCGTTGCTGCGCTGGTACGCCTTCCCCCGCCTCGCCAAGATCCCGGCCCACCAGTACCAGGACATGGTCCTGGAGGCGAAGGACGCCACCCTCCTCGACTACGGGACCATGCAGTCCAGGAAAGTCGACAAGGTCAGCATCGTGCAGACCCTCAAGGGCAACGTCGAGGCCTCCGAGAAGATCGAGAAGACAGCGGGCCGCGACGTCGTCGTCTGGGACGGCCTGTCCTACGTCCAGGGCCCCGACGGGAAGATGGTCTCCAAGATCCCCGAGCGCTACATCTTCGACGCGCACACCCAGGAACCCGTCCACGCCACCGGTGAGATGGTCGACGGCGACGCTGTCAGGCGCGAGGGCATCGAGTTCAAGTGGCCCTTCTTGACCGAGAAACGGGACTACGAGTACTTCGACGCGCAGGCCCGCGTCACCGCCCCCATCCATTACAAGGGCACGCAGGACTTCCGGGGCGTAAACGTTTACTACTTCGAGCAGACCATCCCCTGGACCAAAGTGCCCTTCCCCAAGACCATGCCCGTCAAAGGCATCACACCCGAGTCGGTCGCCAAGACGGGCACCACCCGCTGGTACACCACAGTGCGCAAGTTCTGGGTCGAACCCGCCACCGGAGCACCCGTCTACGGCGAGGAGATCCACAAGGAGGAACTGCGCGGCGGCACGCTCCTGGGGGACCGCGACAAGGTGACCGCGTTCTCCGGTCACGTCAAAATGCGCGAGGACTACATCGACTCGACGGTCGACCTGGTCAAGTCCCAGCGCGTACTCATCATGCTGCTGACGTCGTACCTGCCCTGGGGCTTCCTGATCCTGGGCGCCGGACTGCTGTCGCTGTCCCTGCACCTGGAGGCCCGCAGCCGACGCCCCGCGGACCCCGCGCCCACGGAGACACACGAACCGGAACCCGTCAGCGCCTGAGGCGCGCGTTCGTGTGCCGGGTCGGCTCCGCCGTCGCGGGATCCTCGGGCCACGGATGCTTCGGATACCTCCCGCGCAACTCGGCCCGCACGCCCCCGTATCCGTCCCGCCAGAACGAGGCGAGGTCGGCGGTGACGGCGGCGGGCCTTCCGGCGGGCGACAGCAGATGCACGAGTACGGGCACACCGGCGACGGCCGGGGACCCCTGCAGCCCGAACATCTCCTGCAACTTCACGGCGAGTACGGGCCGTTCGGGATCCGCATAGTCGATTCGGATTCTGGACCCACTAGGCACCTCGATCCGTTCGGGCGCCAACTCATCGAACCGCGCCGCCTCCCCGGAGGCCCACGGCAACAGCCGCCCGAGGGCCTGCCCGGCGTCGATCCGTGCCAGATCGGCCCGCCGCCGCGCCCGGCTCAGCTCTGGCTCCAGCCAGGAGTCCACGCGCGCGTGCAGGGCGTCGTCCGACACCTCGGGCCAAGGAGCCCCCAGATGGTGACGCAGAAACCGGAGCCGCTGTCGCAGCACCTCGGCATCCCGCGACCACCGCAACAGCCCGAGCCCCTCCTCCCGCAACCCGTCCAGCAGTGCCTGTCGTACGAGCCCGGAGTCGGCGTCCTTGATCGGCCGCACCGTCAACTCCACGGCCCCCAGCCGCTCCACACGCCGAGCGACGACGTCCCCGTCCGCCCAGCGCACTTCCTCGCCCTCGCCGTACAGTGCCCCGGCGGCCCTCCGCGCGGTCTCCTCGTCCACCACGGCCCCGAGCCGCACACGCGCGTGCCCGGCCCCCACAGGCCGATCCGCGACGGCGACAGCGAGCCAGCCGGCTCCCCGCAACCCCGTCGCTCCGCCGAGCTCGGCTCGCGTACCGGACACCATGAGATACGAGCCGCCCTGCGCACGAGCAACCCGCTCGGGAAAGGCGAGTGCGGCAACGAGTCCTGCTACGTGGTCGTCGCCGGGCGCTTCCTGTACGTGCGTGCCGGGCTCGGCGACTCCGGGTGCTGTCGCGGCGCGGAGCCGTCGCGCCTCCGCCCTCCAGCGGAGCGCATACGCGTCGCCGCCTCGCCGGGCGGTACGCCAAGCCGCGGCAAGGTCGTCGTCGTACTCCCGCGGTGGCTCCTCGCTCAGCAGGGCGACCACCTCGGCTGCCCGGTCGGCGCCGACCTCGGGGGCGGCGTCCAACAGGGCGCGGGCGAGCCGCGGATGCAGGCCCAGCCGGGACATGCGTATGCCCCGCTCCGTGGCCCGACCTGCGGAGTCCACCGCCTCGATGGCCCTCAGGACGGTGCGTGCCGCGGTGAGCGCGCCACTCGGCGGCGGGTCCAGCAGCGCGAGCCCGGACGCTTCCGGATCGCCCCAGCACGCCGTCTGCAAGGCGAACGCCGTCAGATCGGCCACCTGGATCTCCGGAGCGGGGAAACGCGGCAGACGGGCGTCCTCCGCCTCCGCCCAGCACCGGTACACCGCCCCGGGCCCCTCACGCCCGGCCCGCCCCGCGCGCTGCCGTCCGGCCGCCTGCGACGCCCGTACGGTCGTCAGCGCGCTCAGCCCCCGCCCATGGTCGACGCGCGGCTCCCGGGCCAGCCCGGCGTCCACGACTGTCCGTACGCCGGGCACGGTGAGGGACGACTCGGCCACGGACGTCGCGAGCACCACCCGGCGTCGAGCACCGGGCGAGAGCACCGCGTCCTGGACGGCCGCCGGCGCCCGTCCGTGCACCTGGAGCACCTCGACCCCGCCCAGATCCCCCAACTGCCCGGCGACACGGGTGATTTCCCCGACGCCGGGCAGAAAACACAGCACGTCCCCCGCGCGCTCCGACAGCGCCCGCCGCACCACCGACGCCACATGCGTCAGCAGCGCCGGATCCACCCGCATCCCGTGCGGCGGCCGCACCGGCCGCGCGGGCGGCGCCCACACCACCTCGACGGGGTACGAAGCGTCCTCCGAGGTGATCACGGGGGCATCGCCCAACACCCGGGCCCAGCCCTCCGCGTCCGTCGTAGCGGACGCGGCCACCAGCCGCAGCTCGGGACGGAGAGCGGCCCGAACGTCGCACAGGAAGGCTGCCACCGTATCGGCGTCCAGATGCCGCTCATGGCACTCGTCGAGCACGACCACATCGACACCGGCCAGCTCCTGGTCCCGCTGCAATCGCTGCAACAGGACACCGGTCGTCACGACCTCCACGCGCGCGTGCGGACCCACCACCCGCTCACCGCGCACCGTGTAGCCGACGCGCCCGCCGACCTTCTCACCGAGCAGCCACGCCATCCGCCGCGCGGCGGCCCGGGCGGCGATCCGCCGAGGCTCGGCAACCACGACACGACGTACGGCCGGAGGAAGCCCATCCGCGCCCGGGTCCAGCAGCCCGGCCAGCTCCAGCGGAACCAGCGTCGTCTTGCCCGTCCCCGGCGGCGCACACAGCACAGCCGTGCCGTGTCCCTCCAGGGCGTCCCGCAACGCGGGCACGACAGAGCGAACGGGCAGCCGGTCCAGAGCGTCGGTACGGATCACGCCCCCAGTGTCGTACGACGGTCAAAACGCCCCGCACGCGCGCGTGCCCGCTGCGGTCACGCGGCCCGTCTACTCGTCCCGCTCGTCCCGCACGCACACGAAAATCGCCGTCCCAGGGATCAGATTTCCGCGCAGCGGGGACCAGCCGCCCCACTCCTGGCTGTTCCAGGAGGGCCACTCCGGTTCGACCAGGTCGACCAGCCGGAAACCCGCCGCCACCACGTCCCGGACCCGGTCGCCGACCGTCCTGTGGTGCTCGACGTACACCGCGCGCCCCTTGTCGTCCTGCTCGACGTATGGAGTGCGGTCGAAGTACGAGGCCGAGACGCTCAGGCCCTCGGGCCCCGGCTCATCGGGGAAGGCCCAGCGGATCGGGTGCGAGACGGAGAAGACGAACCGGCCGCCGGGCCGCAGCACGCGGCGTACCTCCCGAAGGACCCGCACCGGATCGGCGACGAACGGCAGCGCCCCGTACGCCGAGCACGCCAGGTCGAACGTGCCGTCCCCGAAGGGAAGTGCCCCGGCATCCGCCTCCACCAGAGCCACGCCCTTGGTGCCGATCCGCAGAGCGTGCTGAAGCTGCCGGTGCGAGAGATCCAGAGCGACCGGGCGGGCTCCCTGGGCGGCCAGCCAGCGCGAACACTGCGCCGCACCCGCGCCGATCTCCAGGACGGCCTTGCCCTTCAGCTCCTCGGCCGGCCCCAGCAGCTCGGCCTCCACCTCGTCGAGCCCCTCGGGCCCCCACACGAAGCGGTCGTCACCGAGGAACGTGCCGTGCTCGACTTGGTAGTCGTCCGCGTTCCGGTCCCACCAGCCACGGCTGGCGCGGGAACTCTCCGCGACCCCCGCCGGGCGTCGCGTCGCCTCCGGCTCGAGCGGTTGGGGCTCTGCGCGCTCTTGGATGATCGGCTCCCTCGTATTAGTCTGCGGCCTCGACCGGGCGACCCGTCCCGGTGGTGTCACCGAGGGGCTCCTTGAGCCTGCGTGACGCCAGAGGGTGTCTGGTGTGTGGCTCGGCCGCGAGTCGTCTTGTGCCGGGTATGCGGCGATCCGCCCCGGGTGTGCGCCTTCGCGCATTGACCCTGCCTGGCTGCCCCCGTATGCTACAAGTTGCGCTGCGGGCCTGCGCACCTCAGACGTAGCAGGCTGCGCTCGCATCTGTATGTATGTCCCCTCGGTTGTCGAGGCGCCACCGTTCAACGGATTTCGGCGCTTCCTTGGCTGTCCGGCTTCTGCAGAGCGAAACGGGCTCCCGGCGTGAGCAGTACCTACGACTTCAATGTCCGTACCGGAGCCCTTTCCCACATGACGAGCAGCACCGAGACCACCGCCACCACCCCGCAGGTTGCGGTCAACGACATCGGTAACGAGGAAGCCTTCCTCGCCGCGATCGACGAGACGATCAAGTACTTCAACGACGGCGACATCGTCGACGGCGTCATCGTGAAGGTCGACCGGGACGAGGTCCTGCTCGACATCGGTTACAAGACCGAAGGTGTCATCCCGAGCCGCGAGCTCTCGATCAAGCACGACGTCGACCCCAACGAGGTCGTCGCCGTCGGTGACGAGATCGAGGCCCTTGTCCTCCAGAAGGAGGACAAAGAAGGCCGCCTGATCCTCTCGAAGAAGCGCGCCCAGTACGAGCGTGCCTGGGGCACCATCGAGAAGATCAAGGAAGAGGACGGCATCGTCACCGGTACCGTCATCGAGGTCGTCAAGGGTGGTCTCATCCTCGACATCGGCCTCCGTGGCTTCCTGCCGGCCTCCCTCGTCGAGATGCGCCGCGTCCGCGACCTCCAGCCCTACGTGGGCAAGGAGCTCGAGGCCAAGATCATCGAGCTGGACAAGAACCGCAACAACGTGGTCCTGTCCCGCCGTGCCTGGCTGGAGCAGACCCAGTCCGAGGTCCGCCAGACCTTCCTCACGACCCTCCAGAAGGGTCAGGTCCGCTCCGGCGTGGTCTCCTCGATCGTCAACTTCGGTGCCTTCGTGGACCTGGGTGGCGTCGACGGTCTGGTCCACGTCTCCGAGCTGTCCTGGAAGCACATCGACCACCCCTCCGAGGTCGTCGAGGTCGGCCAGGAGGTCACGGTCGAGGTGCTGGACGTCGACATGGACCGCGAGCGCGTCTCCCTGTCGCTGAAGGCGACCCAGGAAGACCCGTGGCAGCAGTTCGCCCGCACCCACCAGATCGGCCAGGTCGTGCCCGGCAAGGTCACGAAGCTGGTTCCGTTCGGTGCGTTCGTCCGCGTGGACGAGGGCATCGAGGGTCTGGTCCACATCTCCGAGCTGGCCGAGCGCCACGTGGAGATCCCGGAGCAGGTCGTCCAGGTCAACGACGAGATCTTCGTCAAGGTCATCGACATCGACCTCGAGCGTCGCCGGATCTCGCTGTCCCTGAAGCAGGCCAACGAGTCCTTCGGTGCCGACCCGGCCTCGGTCGAGTTCGACCCGACGCTGTACGGCATGGCCGCGTCGTACGACGACCAGGGCAACTACATCTACCCCGAGGGCTTCGACCCCGAGACCAACGACTGGCTCGAGGGGTACGAGAAGCAGCGCGAGGAGTGGGAGCGCCAGTACGCCGAGGCGCAGCAGCGCTTCGAGCAGCACCAGGCGCAGGTCATCAAGTCCCGCGAGGCGGACGCTCAGGCCGAGGCCGAGGGCGCTGCTGGCGGCGGCGGCACCCCGGGTGCGGCTCCGGCCGCCTCCGGTGGCGGCGGTTCGTACTCCTCGGAGTCGGACGACAACTCCGGCGCCCTGGCGTCGGACGAGGCCCTGGCCGCCCTCCGCGAGAAGCTGGCCGGCGGCCAGAGCTGAAAGCTCGCGCTGGACTGAGCAGGTAACTGGGCCCGCACCCCTGTTGGGGGGTGCGGGCCCAGTGCTTTGCCCTGCCCTGGGCCAGGGCCTGTGTCGGAAGTGGCGCCTGCCGGGCGGACGACGCCACTTCCGACACAGGCCCTCGTCCGGCCGCTTCGCCTCCCGCGCGCCCGCGCGGCGTTCATCGCCCTCCACGCGCGCGTGCCGATGTCGTAGCGCTTGAGAAGCCAGTAAGAGGATCAGGAAGGGGCGTACTGCGGGAATGCCCGCGTTCCAGGGCTCGTTGTGCAGTATGAACACGAGGAGGAGCGGTCACAGTGCTTGATCCGCAGGGTTTGTACGCATGGGAGCCGAAGGGCCTGGCCGTCGTCGACATGGCGCTCGCCCAGGAGTCGGCTGGCCTTGTCATGCTCTACCACTTCGACGGATATATCGACGCGGGCGAGACCGGCGACCAGATCGTCGATCGGCTCCTCGGCTCGCTGCCCCACCAGGTCGTCGCCCGGTTCGACCACGACCGGCTCGTCGACTACCGCGCCCGTCGCCCGTTGCTGACGTTCAAGCGCGACCGCTGGACCGACTTCGAGGAGCCCACGCTCGACGTCCGGCTCGTCCAGGACGCGACAGGTGCCCCCTTCCTGCTCCTCTCCGGCCCGGAGCCGGACGTCGAGTGGGAGCGCTTCGCCGCGGCCGTCCAGCAGATCGTGGAGCGGCTCGGTGTCCGCCTCGCCGTGAACTTCCACGGCATCCCCATGGGCGTCCCACACACCCGCCCCGTCGGCCTCACCCCGCACGGCAACCGCAACGAACTGGTGCCCGGCCACACCAGCCCCTTCGACGAGGCCCAGGTCCCCGGCAGCGCCGAATCGCTTGTCGAGTACCGCCTCATGGAGGCCGGACATGACGTCCTCGGGGTCGCCGCGCACGTGCCGCACTACATCGCCCGTTCCCCGTACCCGGACGCCGCACTGACCGTTCTGGAGGCGATCACCGGCGCGACCGGCCTGGTCCTGCCCGGTATCGCACACGCCCTGCGCACCGACGCCCACCGCACCCAGACCGAGATCGACCGGCAGATCCAGGAGGGCGACGAGGAACTCGTCGCGCTCGTCCAGGGCCTGGAACATCAGTACGACGCCGCCGCGGGCGCCGAGACACGGGGCAACATGCTCGCCGAGCCCCTGGACATCCCGTCCGCGGACGAGATCGGGCTCGAGTTCGAGCGGTTCCTGGCCGAGCGGGAAGGCGACGCCTAGCGCGGCGGCAGAGGGCCGATGAGGCCCGTCGATGTCGTTGTCAGAGGCAGGTCCTAAGCTGTCGAGCATGCTGACAGTGGGCCTGACCGGCGGGATCGGCGCCGGCAAGAGCGAGGTGTCGCGGCTGTTCGTGGAGTACGGCGCCGTGCTGATCGACGCCGACAAGATCGCGCGGGAGGTCGTCGCACCCGGAACTCCCGGTCTCGCAGCGGTCGTCGACACCTTCGGAGAGGACATACTCACCCCGGACGGCAGCCTCGACCGGCCGAAACTGGGCTCTATCGTCTTCACGGACCCGGACAGGCTCGCTCAGCTGAACTCGATCGTGCACCCTCTCGTGGGTGCCCGCTCCCGCGAACTCGAGGCCGCCGCCTCCCAGGACGCCGTCATCGTGCACGACGTCCCCCTCCTCGCCGAGAACGGCCTAGCGCCGCTGTACGACGTCGTGGTGGTCGTCGACGCAGCCCCCGAGACCCAACTCGACCGGCTCATACGGCTGCGCGGCATGACCGAGGAGGATGCTCGCGCCCGCATGGCCACCCAGGCCACCCGTGAGAAGCGCCTGGACACAGCGGACATCGTCATCGACAACGACGTACCGCTGGAGGAGCTGGAGCGGCGCGTACGGGAGGTGTGGGCGGATCTTGTGGTGCGGGCACAGCAGAAAACGACCTTGGAATAGCGGGCCCCGTCCGGGGCGTTGAAGCGGGGCAGCGAGGGAAGGAGTGAGGCGTGTCTGAGTCCAGAGGTTCCACCGGACCTACTCCGGAGACGCATGTCATCGACTTCCGCGCCGCCGAGCAGCTGCTGGCCGCGCGTGATCCGCGGGGTGCGGTGAAGCTGCTCGACAACGTCATCGCCGCGCATCCGGAGAACACTGCGGCGCGGCTGCTGCGCGCGCGGGCTTTCTTCGCGGCGGCTCAACTTCGGCCCGCTGAGCTGGAGTTCACGGTCGTGCTGGAGCGCGAGCCGGACAACGCGTTCGCGCACTTCGCGCTGGCGCGTACATACGAGCGCTCGGGTCGGCCGGAGCAGGCGCTACGTCACTTCCGGCTCGCGGCGGCGCTGGATCCGCAGCCGGAGTATGTGGCTGCGGCTCGCTTCGACTCTTGACCTTGACGGAGAGCTCCGCTGGGTAAGGCGGTTTCTCTGAAGGGCGCAAGTCCGTTTAACGGCGTCTGTCCGGTGGCCGGTAAGGCGGGATGTCCGGGCCCGGCTGGTAGTGGGGGCCCTGGCGGATGTGGCGGAGGATCATCGTCAGGTCGACGGTGATGATCAGCCACAGCACCCCGCAGGCGATTGCCCAGCCGGGCCGCCCGGCGAGGGCGAAGGCCGCGGTTCCCGCGATCGCCCAGACCAGACCCCACACGCTGAGCCACATGCGCGCTCGCAGCGCACTGCGCGCAGTCGTCGGTTCACTGCCCGTACGCATCCGGATCACTGCTCCTACTCGGAAACGTACTCTTCGTAGTGCACGTTCACCAAAGGACGGACGAACGGGGGAGCGGCTGTGCTGCTGGAGTCGCTGCGGGCCGAGGAGAGGCTCGCGGAATGGCTGAGGGATCTGGAGAGCGAGGCCGTCCCGCGGGTGGAGGCCGTTCTTCCGGACGCGGTCGCGTTGCCGGACGTACTCCTCGATCTGTCCGTGCCGCACGAGTGCGTCAATGAACTCGTCGCGCAGCGGGAGCGGTTGGCGGCGGATCCGGAGGCGATGACGCTGCTGCGCCGGTGCGTCAGCCGGTTCGTGCGTGATATGGGGGAGATCGGCAAAGGATGGGAACCACCGGCCTTCCCTGAGTCCACGGGGCCGCTCGGCCGCAGCTTCCACGTGTTCGTGTTCGTCGCCGCACTGCCTCACGTGCGCGCATACCACCGGGACCGCGGCATCCCGGAGGCCGTGTCCCGGCGCAGCCTCGCCGATCTGGGGCGGCACATGGCCGTGCACCGGCGGCGGCTCGGTACCTGCGGTCTCCTGGTGCCGTGGTGGCTCACCCTGCATTTCCACGGGGAGTTGTACCAGCTGGGGCGGCTGCAGTTCCAGCGCGCACGGCTCGGCGGGCGCACGGGGCGGGCGGCTGCCGCCGCGGGTCTCGACACCGGCCCCGGCGATCCCTGTCTGAGCCTGCACATCGCCGACTTCCGCGGGCCCCTGTCGCCGCGCGCATGTGACCAATCACTGGACCTGGCACGGGAGTTCTTCGCCCGCCACTACCCGGACGAGCGATACAGGGTGGCGGTCTGCCACTCCTGGCTGCTCGACCCGCAGCTGAAGCGGTATCTCTCGGCAGACTCCAACATCGTCCGATTCCAGGAGCGGTTTCAGCTCGCGTACGAGGAGACGAAAGCGGACGACAAGAGCGCGGTGGGCTTCGTCTTCGGAGATCCGGAGCTGCCGGTGGAGGAGTTGCCGCGGCGTTCGAGTGTGGAGCGGGCGGTCGGGGAACATCTGCGGGCGGGCGGCCACTGGTACGGCGGGCATGGCTGGTTCGCGTTGCCGCCCGCAGCTCCGCCAGGAAGCCCGGCAGCAACGACT
>NZ_JAAKZX010000098.1 GCF_011045025.1 Streptomyces ureilyticus | reverse complement strand
CACGCGCAGGACGTAGTAGTCCAGCGAGGTCGTTCCCCGTACGTTCGCCGCGATACCGCTCCACTCCGCACCGGAAGGCGAGCTGCTGACGATCCTGATCTGAGCACTCACGGTGTACGAGCTACCGAGCTGAACCGGACGGTAGGTGGCGACAGCGTTCGTCGGGGTGGCAGCGGAGAGAGCTTCACCGGATGCGATCGACCACGCTCCCCGGTCGGAGACCCAGTTCGCCCCGAGGGAGCCGTTGGCGCGTTCGAAGTCATCGGTCCTGGTCACTTGGTCGACGGCCGACGCCGGAAAGGGCGCGGAAAGCGTGATCAGCATGCACGCCAGGGCGGCGGCACTGGCGATCAGCGTGGCCCGCAGCCGTGGCAGGAACCTTCGATGTCTTTGTGTCATGGGCATGATCGTTCCTTCTGTGTCGGTAGTACCTGACGTGAGACAGGGCTGCGGACGCATGGGCGAAGCCCGCCGCGGGTGACCGCCATGCCGCCGAGCGCCCGTTCGGCGGGTGATCGGCTCCGACAAGGCCTTCTCTTGGCAGTTCGCAGGACAGCACACGATGTCATGACTGGCCTTACAAACAGCATGTGCCGGCGGGGGTAACATCGGATGTATTATCGGGACACCAATCGGTGGTCCGTCTAGGGCCTCGACAGAAATCGCCAGGTGAGCCCCGAGAGTGCAGCTGGCAGACGCGTCCGACCCTCAGGGCTAACTGCCCCGAACATAGGATGTATTCAGCCGATAGGTCGGGTTGCGCTCTCGCTTCGCCGCCGTGCGCGTGCGGTCCCCGGGCAAGGCCGTCGACCGTCCGTCGCGGCCTGGGACTTGACCTTCCAGGGCCACTCTTGGCCGTGCCGGCACCACCCGTCCCCCTCGTGACCGCCGCCCCACACCTTCCTCACCGCTGAGTGATTGGCCGGGGACATGGTCCGGGCGGCCAATGAGGACATGGCCTCGCCACCGATGAGCCGAGAGGCCGTCGAGCGCATGGCGGGCGGCGCCGTGCCCCGACCGCGGCCGTGCCAACCGTGTTCGTGTGGCCGACCTTGCGCCATGTCGCGGCTCGTGCCGCCTGTTCGGCGAAGAACCGCGCAGGTTGGCAGGCGAGAAGGCAGGCCGGTTCCGATACCGCTATCGCTGCATGCCGATGACATAGTGAATCGCGGATGCGGAGCCGTCCGCGACATGGGGGGCGGTAGGCTGCCTCGGTCCACGGTCGGCCACCTGACACCCAAAACACCACCACGGAATCCGTGCAGCCGGACGCTTAGCCACGGCGATGCCCGCACGGCTGACCAGCGTGACGGCCTCAGCTGCATCGCGGCAGCAGCTGCTCCCCATCAGCCCAGGACGGGCCCCGGGTCGCCTCACGCGCCCGCATTCGTGACGGCGGGGGTACTGCGGCCCGCCAGAACTCCGGCCCGGCAGACGGCCGCTCAGCGCCACGGAGCCCCCTCCCCTCCGGCCTGGTTGTTGACGTAGTAGGTGCTGTTGGCCGCGGCCGCGCTGTCGGCACCGGCGAACAGCCCCGCAACCAGGGCGGCGGCCGCTCCGACGGCTGGGAGCTGGCGTGGTCTCAGGAAATCGCGCATGGGGTGGTTCCTTCGAGCTCGTCATTGAGGGACGGAACAGGTGAGATACGGACGACCGTCCCGGTCTGCACCGGCAGTCGGATCGGCCCGGGCGGATGGTGGATCGCTTGCGCTTTTTCGGTGCTGTCCGCGGCCGGGTGGACGGTGCTCGGTCCGGACCACGGCGGCACGACCGTCAGTTCACGTTCGTGCCCTCCGGTCAGCTCGAGCCGGTCTGCCTCGCCGGGGCGCCGGGTGAAGGAAGCCCGGTGACCCCCGCGAGTTCGCAGTTCGGTGAAGCTGACCGGGAGATCAAGGGGCCAGTTCGGCAGGATGCGGATCACGCCGTCGTGGCTCTGCAGCAGGCACTCGGAGATCACGGCGCCGACCGCGAAGTTCTCGGTCCACACCCCCATGCGCGCCATGAAGTCGAAGGGTGTCGCGTCGTCGTACCGGCCGCCGGCGCGCTGGACCCGTGCTGTCGCCGTGCCGTTGGGGATCGTGCAGTACCGGACGTGGCGCAGCCACCGCTCGAGGTCGAGCTGACCGAGCCGTGCCTCCTGCATGGCGACGAACACGAGGTCGTTGCCTCCCTCGGTGCGCTGGCGGCGGACCGTACGGCGGGCGATGTCGACCTGGTCGGCCGGTGACGAGAGCGAGACGGCTTCGCACGGGAAGACCGCCATCGCCGCGGCCGGGACGTTGTAGACGACGTCCGGGTCCTCGCCTGCGACGCTCACCCACACGGTGCCCTCGTCGGTCTCTGTCGTCGGCAGCGGGACGAGCTGGGACACCGCGGCGCGGGCGCGTTCCACGAGGTCTTCGGGCAGAGCGTCCCGTCCGGCGGTACGCAGCGCCTCGTCCGCGTCCACCAGTGCCTGGAAGGCGAAGGTGAAGAACACGATGTCGACGTGTCCGTCGACGTTGAGGCGCAGCCCGTCGGACAGGCCGTACACCTCCGGGACGACCGTGGGGTAGACGTGCAACCGTCCGTCGTCGCGGGCCAGGCGCTCGGTGCCGGCGTCGAGATAGTCGAGCAGGAACTGGGCGACGTCGACCAGGAAGGGTGCGATGCGGTCCGCCAGCAGGTCGACGTCACCGGTGTAGAGGTAGTGCCACCACAGGGTCTGCACCGCCCAGGCCGGGATGAACGCCTCCCACGCCCACTTCGGGCACAGGTAGGGCGCGAGCGTGGTCTCCAGCGGCCAGCCGATCAGTGAGAAGGCCGCACCGGGCATGCCGTAGTACTGCTCTGCGGTACGCCGGGCCTGTGGCAGCAGCGAGTCCAGCAGATCCAGGTAGGGGTGGTGGAGGTCCTCGTGGCCGGTGACGAACAGGCCCCAGTACAGCTGTTGCACGTTGTAGTTGAAGTGGTAGTCGCCGTGGAAGCCGGAGCCGATGTTCCGGTAGGTCCACGGGCCGAACAGGCCGGGCGCGACACCGCCGTCCCGCAGCGCACAGCGCGTCCAGTACAGGTTGCGGTACCACAGCGCCTCGAGTTCGTGGCCACCGACGTCGATCGCCGAGCGGGCCCAGAAGTCGCGCCATGAGGCCGTCGTCGCCGACCTGGCCGTGTCCTGGTCACCCATCTCGACGGCGACCGGGGCGGCCGACAGCGCCGACAGTTCGTCTTGGGTCAGATCGATCCGCAGGTTGAGTTCGCGGGTCGGTGCGACATGCGTGGCGAGGGGGTCGAGAGCGACGCGTCGCCCCTTGAAACCGGCGACGGTTCCGGCCGTGAGTTCGGTGTCGGAGGTGAGCCCGAGCCGGAATGCCGGAGTGTCGGGCAGAGCCTCGCCGGTGACGGGCAGGCCCTGCACGAAGGCGAGGTGATGGGACGACTGCTCGTGGGTGAGGTGTTCGTTCGGCGTGAACGCCGACTTCGGGCGCGTGTAGGCGTTGCCCGCTTCGATGGGGTCGGCGGGCCCGTCCGCGCCGTCGTAACCGAGCGGGTCGGGGAGTACGCGCAGGCCCCGTACCGGCAGCGTCGCGGTACCGTGCGCCGACCAGCGCACCCACGCGGTGTCGGAATCCGCCGCGACGAAGATCTCGACCGTGGACGGAGCGCCGTCGATGGTGAGCTGCACGCTGCAGATCCCGGTGGCGATGTCGACGTGATAGCCGAGGACCTCGCAGCGCCGGGTGTCGAGGCTGAGCAGGACCGAGCCGCACGGAAACGGCTTGGGGTACGGAGCCCCGTAGCCCTCCTCGGTGTCGGCGAGGTACCGGGCGAACTCCTCGTCCTCGTCCGGGCGTCCGTGCCGGGCTGCCTCCTCGGCGGCGGTGAGCACGTCCGTGAACGTCCCCAGCCGGTCCGGGTCGACCACCTGGGCCCGCTTGTCCCAGACAGCGTTGTGACCCAGGTGGATCACGATGGCGTCCGGCCGCGGCACGACGACCGCCCCGAACTCCCCGTTGCCCAGCAGAGCGCCCTCGAAGAAGTCGCCGGCGGCCGGCGTGCGGACGATGGGGTGGCGGCGGCTCACATCGAGGCCGTCGACCGCTTGTGACAGTGGCGCGTACAGGGGGTTGGTGGTCATTTGAACACTCCGCCGAGCGCGATGCCCTTGGTGACGTTCTTGTGGAAGACGAGGTACAGCAGGATGATCGGGATGGACGCCAGCGAGAGCCCGGCGAACAGCGCCCCCTGGTCGGTCGTGTACTGGCCCTGGAACGAGAGCAGACCGACCGGCACGGTCTGCGACTCACCGGACTGCAGCAGCACCACGCCGAGTTGTGTCTCGCCCCAGACGAACACGAGCGTGAGCATCGCCACCGCCGTCACCGCGCCCTTGGCGAGCGGGAGGACGATGCGGACGTACGTGCGCCAGGCCCCTGTGCCGTCGAGTGCGGCTGCCTCTAGCAGCTCGACCGGGAAGTCGACGAAGAACGAGTGCATGATCAGCACGGTGGTCGGCAGGGCCAGGGCGCCGTACGCGATGCCGATGACCACCGGCATGTTGAGCAGGCCGAACGCGTTGAACGCCTGGTAGTAGGGAACGATCATCAGCACGATCGGCAGGACGGTCGACGACACGAACAGCCGGGTGAACCAGATGCGGCTGCGGTCGGACAGGTGCGTCGCGAAGTACGCCGCCGTCACTCCGGCCCCGAGGTTGAAGACGAGCGCGGTGACGGCCGCGATCAGACTGTTGCTGAAGTAGCTGGTCAGTCCGGCCGTCCCGGCCGAACCCTGCCAGGCCCGCGCGTAGTTGCCGGGCAGGATCTTTCCGGTGATACCGAGGCCGTTCAGGTAGATGTCCGCGTTGGACCTGACGCTGAGCAGCAGGATCAGCACGAACGGCACGACGGCGAGCAGCGTCCAGAGCACGAGGGCGGCCCGTGCGGTGCCTCGACCGAGCAGATTACGCATCACGCCTCCTTCGAGCGGCTGGCCCGTACGCCGACGAGGCCGACCGCGATGAGTACGACTGCCGAGAGCACGGCCAGTGCCGACGCCGGGCCGAACTGCCCCTTCAGCAGCGCCTCCCGGTAGATCCGCACCGGCAGGATCGAGGTCGCCGTGCCCGGACCGCCCTGCGTCATCGCCCACACGGTCGTGAATCCGTTGAACGCCCACATGAACTCGAGCAGGGCCGTCATGACGAACACCGGCCGGATCATCGGGAGAGTCATGCTGAAGAACTGTCGTGCCGTCGAGGCGCCGTCGATGCGCGCGGCCTCATAGATGGAGACGGGGACCTGTTCCATCGCCCCGAGCAGCAGCAGGAACGCGAAGCCGACGCCCGCCCACACGGTCACGAACACCACCGGCCAGACGGCCGTGGAGGCGTCACCCAGCCACGCGTGCGCGTTGCCGAGTCCGATGTGGCCGAGGACCTGGTTGACGCCGCCCGAGTGCGGCTGGAAACTCGCCGTCCAGAAGATCGACACGGCGGCCGCGGGCGCGACACCGGGCAGGAACCAGATGACCCGGTAGAAGCGCCCGCCCTTCACGCCGTGGCTGACCGCCGCGGCGAGAAGGCTGCTGATGACGATCGTCGCCACCGCCGACGCGGCGGCGTACACGAGAGTGACGCCCAGCGACTGGTAGGTGTCCGAACTCTTGAGAACAGTGCGGTAGTTGTCCAGCCCCACGGAGTGCATGGGACCGAAGCCGACCCAGTCCGTGGTACTGATGCGTACCGTCTGGACGATCGCGCCGAGGACGAAGACGGCGAGCAGGACAAGCGCGGGCACCAGTGCCAGGCGGGTCACCAACGGTGAGGTGGTGGCCCTCGACCGGCGACCCGACCCCCTCCCGCCCGCGCCGGGACGCCTCGCGGATCGCGATCGCGCCCGGCTGGGCACGACGCCCGTGGACTTCGCGGCGTCGCCGGCGGCGGCCCCCGGGTCCGACGCCGTGATCACGGAATGCGTGCTCATACACCTCTCCTCGAACTGGGATACGGCTCGTTCACGGTCGGCTCAGCTCGCGGACTTGCGGAAGCTCAGCAGTTCGTCCTGCTGCTGCTGTGCCAGCGCGGACGGCGAAAGGCTGCCGGAGTACATCGCCTGGATCTTCGGGTCGATGAAGGTCTGCGCAAGCGCGTTCGGCACCACCGACGTCCAGCCGGCCGCACTGCCGTTCTTGGCGATGTCAGCCAGGATGCTGCGGGAATTCGCGTCCAACTTCGTGAAGGCCGAGGCGGGCAGGTCCTTAACCCCGGGGAGCAGATTGGCGGTGCCGACCACGCCCTCCGACTGCGCCTTCTCGGACATGACGAACTCGAGGAACTTCTTCGCCCACGCCTTGTGCTGCGCCCTCACCGGGATGCCCAGGGCGTCGCCGTAGTAGCCGGTCTGCGTGGTCTTCGTCCCGGCGTTGACCGGCGGCAGGAGCAGCCAGTCGGGCTTCACCGAGGTCTTCGCGGGCACGAAGTCGGCCGCCGTGAAGTTGCCGCCGAGGAACATTCCCGCCTTGCCCGCGAGGAACGGCGTCTCGGCGTCCTGGTACTTCTGACCGAGGAACCCGTCCTGGTAGACGCCCGACTTGCGGTAGTTCTCAAGCGTCGAGAGCACCTTGGTGAAGGCCGGGTCGGTGTACTTCGCGGTGACGGCGGTCTTGCTGTTGTAGGACGCCAGGTAGTTCTCGAGCTGCGCCGGCGACGCCGAGGTCGGCAGCAGGGCGTCGACCATCCAGCTGGCCTGATAGCCGGAGGCGCCGCCGAGCTGCAGCGGTGCGTACCCGGCCGACTTCAGCTTCTTGGCCGCGGCGATGAGGTCTTCCGGCGTCGCGAACCGGTGATCGGTCGGCACGGTCACGCCGGCTTTGGCGAAGGCTGCCGGGTTGTACCAGACGACGTTGTAGATGGCCTGGGAGAAGGCGACGACGTACGGCTTGCCGCCGACCTTCAGCGACCCGGAGACGCCGCTGCCGTAGCGCTTGGCGAGGTCACCGGAACTCCACACGTCACTGAGATCGGTCAGCCCGCCACGGCTGGTCAGAGCGGTGTAGGGCGACGAGCCGACCGGGACGAAGCCGACGTCGGGCGCGTTGGCCGAGCCCAGCACAGTGAGGTTCGAGCCGGCCTTCTGCTCCTGGCTGATCGTCTGCAGTTTGACCGTCACGTTCGGGTGCGCCTTGTGGAAGGCCTTGGCGAAGTAGCCGAACAAGGTCTCCTGCCCGGTCTGCTGCTGAACGGTCAGAGTGACCGGCGCCGAGCCCGTGGTGTCGCTCCCCTCACTCCCCGACGACGAACACGCCACGGCAGAGGAGGTGAGAACGGCGACCGCGGACAGCGCCGTCAGGGCGCGAGGCAGCGGGTTTCGGCGTGCTTCATTGAAACGTCTCATGGTCGGGAAACCCCTCGATAGGGCGCGATTCGAATTCGCGAAGCCGGGTAAAACATCGGATCTACTCAGTCCATGCGCCTAAGACGTGAAACGTTACAACCGCGTTCCAGCAACGAGCAATGGCCGAAACAAGGTTGTTTTCTCCACCGTCAGGCCGAAAGCTTCCCCCAGCGATACGACCAGACATCCGATGCCTTGCCGGGGGCGACCTCAGGCGCGCAACCGTCTCACCACCGAGGGTCTTCCTCGGCTGCCTTTGGAGCGTGGCGTGACGTTACGAGCGCATTGCCACACTTGGCAAGAGCCTCATCCGATGTATGCGCAGGATCGTGACCGACGGCACGAACGCCGAGATAGATCACCAGGATAAAACGCCCATCTGATCACTTTCAGGACCCGTCCTCGACCATAGACATCGGAGGACTGATTGCGCCAACGGGCCGGCGGTCGTACTGTCAGGCACCGCCGCAGAAAAATCATCCGAAGTATCGAGGGACGGGCCCGTCGAAGGTCGGCGCGCTCCCCGCCCGTGACCTTCCCGGCCCCGTCCACACATCTGGGCGAGGGCGTCCGAAGCACGGGCCCAGGTCACTGTTTCTCGCCGACGGGGTCAATCGGCGTGGCCGGCACACGGCCGCACAGGAGGCTCCCCACGTGTGCTTCCGCCGGTGGCCTCAGGTACCCGGCTCAGCCGGACCCATCTGTCAGCGGGGTCGGTCCCGGCGATGCGGTGGCGGCTGCCGGCCCTGGCACTGTCCGTCAGTCTCACCGATCACGAAAGGCTCAGCGTGTCCTCAACAAGCGTCTCCCGGATCACCGGTCTCGACACGTACGACATACGGTTCCCCACGTCCCGGGAGCTGGACGGGTCGGATGCGATGAACACCGACCCCGACTACTCGGCCGCCTATCTCGTACTGCGGACGGACAGCGAAGACGGCCTGGAGGGCCACGGCTTCGCCTTCACCATCGGTCGTGGCAACGACGTGCAGGTCGCGGCGCTCGACGCCTTGCGAGCCCACGTCGTGGGCCGGTCCGTAGAGGATCTCTGCGACGACCCAGGCAGCCTCGCGCGCGACCTCACCGGCGACAGTCAACTGCGCTGGCTCGGTCCCGAAAAAGGTGTGATGCACATGGCCATCGGCGCCGTCATCAACGCCGTATGGGACCTGGCCGCCAAGCGGGCCGACAAGCCCCTGTGGAAGTTCCTCGCCGACGCCGACCCCGAATGGCTCGCCGACCAGATCGACTACCGGTACATCACCGACGCACTCACCCGCCAGGAAGCAGTAACGATCCTGCAACGCGGCCGGGAAGGACGTACCGCACGGGAAAGCGACCTCCTCGCCCACGGCTATCCCGCCTACACCACCTCGCCCGGCTGGCTCGGCTACACCGACGAGAAGCTGACCCGCCTGGCACAGCGCGCGGTGGCCGACGGCTTCCGGCAGATCAAGCTCAAGGTCGGAGCCGATCTCGACGACGACATCCGGCGCTTCCGGGCTGCCCGTGCCGCAGTCGGCCCGGACATCCGCATCGCCATGGACGCCAACCAGCGCTGGAACGTCGACGAAGCCATCACCTGGACCACCGCGCTGGCCGAGTTCGACCCCTACTGGATCGAAGAGCCCACCAGCCCCGACGACGTCCTCGGCCACGCCACCATCCGCAAGGCCGTCGCGCCCGTCCAGGTCGCCACCGGCGAACACGTCCAAAACCGCATCGTCTTCAAGCAGCTGCTCCAGGCCGAAGCCATCGACGTGCTGCAACTGGACGCCGCCCGCGTCGGCGGCGTCAACGAAAACCTCGCCATCCTCCTGCTTGCCGCCAAGTTCGGCATACCCGTCTGTCCCCACGCCGGCGGCGTCGGCCTGTGCGAACTCGTCCAGCACCTGTCGATGTTCGACTACCTCGCCGTGTCCACCACCGTCCAGGACCGGGTCATCGAATACGTCGACCACCTCCACCAGCACTTCACCGATCCCGTACGCATCGAAGGCGGCCGCTACCTCCCGCCCACGGCCCCCGGATACTCCGCACAGATGCATCCAGGCTCCATCACCCGCTACACCTACCCACACGGCCAGTTCTGGGCCGATGACCTGGCGGCACGCACCACCGACGGCCAGGAGCTCGCCGTATGACCCGCATGGACGGTCTGCGGGCGGTGGTGACCGGCGGCGCCTCAGGTATCGGCCGCGCGACGGCCGACCTGCTGGCGGCTCAGGGAGCACGGGTGGCCGTACTGGACCGGGACACCACCGGCGTGGATGAGCCACTCGTCGCGCTGCGGGCCGACATCACCGACGACGCCCAGGTGCGCGCCGCCATGGCCGAGGCGTCGGCACGACTGGGCGGAATTGACATCCTGGTCAACAACGCCGGAGTGGGCGCCGCGGGCACAGTGGAGGACAATCCCGACGAGCAGTGGCACCGCGTTCTCGACGTCAACGTACTCGGCGTCGTCCGCACCAGCCGGGCCGCCCTGCCGAGCCTTCGCGCCTCCGACAACGCTGCGATCGTCAACACCTGCTCCATCGCCGCCACCGCCGGCCTGCCGCAGCGTGCCCTGTACTCGGCCAGCAAGGGCGCGGTCCTCGCCCTGACCCTGGCCATGGCCGCCGACCACGTCCGCGAAGGGATCCGCGTCAACTGCGTCAATCCCGGCACCGCCGACACCCCATGGGTGAGCGCGCTGCTGGCGGCATCCGACGACCCGACGGCGGAACGGGCGGCGCTCAACGCCCGACAGCCCATGGGGCGCCTGGTGACCGCCGAAGAGGTGGCCGCGGCCATCGTGTATCTGGCGAGCCCCGCCGCCGCATCGGTCACCGGTACCGCTCTCGCCGTCGACGGCGGCATGGCGGGGCTGCGGCTGCGCCCCGCGGAGAAGTGAGGAGCCACATGCGCAGCACACGCCTCGGACGCAGTGGCGTCGCCGTCACCGAACTGGCCTTCGGGGCTGCCGCCCTCGGCAACCTCCACACGCCCGTCGACGACGAGAGCGCCGCCGCCACAGTGGATGCCGCCTGGGAAGCCGGCATCCGCTACTTCGACACCGCCCCGCACTACGGACTCGGTCTGTCCGAAATCCGACTGGGCCGGGCCCTCACAGGCCGGCCTCGCGGCTCGTTCACCGTGTCCACCAAGGTGGGCCGCCTACTGGATCCCGTCGACCACCCCACCGGTGACGACTGCGCGCAAGGGTTCGCCGTTCCGGCCACGCACCGCCGGATCTGGGACTTCAGCGCCGACGGAATACTGCGCAGTATCGACGCCAGTCTTCGCCGCCTCGGCCTTGACGCGCTCGATGTCGTGTACCTGCACGACCCCGACGACCACCTCGAGCAGGCTCTCAGCGAGGGATACCCCGCGTTGGAGCGACTGCGCAGCGAGGGCGTGATAAGCGCCATCGGCGCGGGAATGAACCAGAGCGCCGCGCTGACCCGGTTCGTGACGGAGACCGATGTCGACGCCGTACTGCTGGCCGGCCGCTACACCCTGCTCAATCACGAGGCCATCGGCCATCTGCTGCCCGCCGCCGCCGCACGCGGCACAAGCGTGGTCATCGGCGGGGTCTTCAACTCCGGCCTGCTGGCCGCACCGCGCCCGGGTGCGACCTACGACTACGCACCCGCGTCGGCCTCACTCGTCCAACGCGCTGTGGACCTGCAGGCAGCCACCGAGCGCCACGGGGTCGCACTGCGCGCCGCCGCGCTGCAGTTCCCCTTCGGTCATCCGGCGGTGACGAGCGTGCTGGTCGGCGCCCGTTCCGCCGACGAAGTACGTGACGCGGCCGCCCTCCTGTCCCAGCCACTTCCGGCAGCCCTGTGGAACGACTTGCTCGCCGCCGGCCACCTGCCCACTGGAGTGCCCACGCCGAAGAGAATCTGACCGTGCCTATCGCCCGATTCATCAGTTGGTCACCTGTTGCAACGACACCGTTGTCCCCGTCCCCGTCCCAGGGCCATTGCGTGCAGTCGATCTGTCCAGGTTGATCAGCTGATGCCGAGGGCTCTCAGGGGTCGCTGTGGATGGCGGGCGGTATGACGGCAGGCGGCGGCGATGTTGGTCCGGCCGTCCTGGCGGAACACGCTGATCGCGAGGTTGCGCAGGGCACGGGCACCATCCAGGAGATGATCAGTCGACGCGGGCAGGCCCCTTGCCGAAGCCCATCCGGGGTTCCGCGGATTGAAGTTCACCCCGCACGACTTCCGAAGGATCTTCGCCACCGAACTCGTAAACAGCGGCCTGCCGATCCACATCGGAGCGGCCCTGTTGGGTCACCTCAACATCCAGACCACCCGCGGTTACGTCGCGGTCTTCGACGAGGACGTCGTTCGGCACTACCAGGAGCATCTGCACCACCGCCGCCAGATTCGGCCCGAGAGCGAGTATCGCGACACGACGGTCCAGGAATGGGGGGAGTTCGAGGAGCACTTCGACCGTCGCAAGGTCGAACTCGGCTCCTGCGGACGCCCTTACGGCACCCCTTGTCGGCACGAGCACGCCCCGCATCCGATGCCCGATGCTCCACATCAACCCGAAGATGCTCGGCCGGCTCGAAGAACTCGAATCCGACCTTCTTGGCCGCCTCCGGCGGGCTGAGGATGAGAACTGGCTCGGCGAGGCCGAAGGCATCAACCTCACGCTCACTTTCCTACGCGGGAAACGCGAGGAGACCCAACGACGGGCACGGAGGCCAACCGTCGAACTAGGGATGCCGGCCCGCCGCCTGCCTGGGTCCGAATGAATCGTCCCCTGCGCAGGCGACAGGCAGCCGTGAGCACGCAGGCGCCTTGGGCTGGCGAGGGCGACCGGTCCCTTGGTGGTGGTGCACGCGTGCTTACCGGATTCCAGGGCCCAGCGCACGTGAGAGACGGCGATCGCAGAGACCTCACCAGGTCCGTCGTCGTCAGGTCGTAGGGCGTGACGGGTACCACGGCGGAGTCCACCAGGCCGAGGACTTTCCACAGCCCCAGGCGGAGTCGGTCATCGGGGGCGGGCCCGGTGGCGCACCGCCCGCAAACAACATCGACGGTGAGGAACTCCGGGCAGCCGGGCGCCTCGCACAGATCGGTCTCGGCAACGGTGCTCGCAACGCCGTTCTCCGGGCTGCTGCGGCGCAGCAGGGCGCGCGGCCGGCGAAGGCCTCCTCGACGTCGAAGGGCTTGACCACGTAGTCACCCCCGCCCGCTGGGCCGCCGACGACGAGGTCTACGGCAACGACCCGGCACTGCGCGCCGCGCTCGCCCGCCGCCAGCTCGACTACGTGCTGGCCGTCGCGAAGACCCACACGGCGACACGAAGGCCGGCAAACGCCGCGCGATCCACCTCGCCGTCACCCGGGATCCAGGCGTCCTCGTCGATCGTGGCGATCGCGGCGTGGATTGTCGGGTTGAGCCACACGGTGAGCGAGAAGTGGTCGCCGGCGCGGCGGCAGGCGGCCACGACCTCGGCGGCGTAGAACGCGACGTCCGCGCGGAACAGGACCATCCCGGCCACGACAGCCAGCGCCTTCACCCCGGCGCTGCCGGGCACCGTCAGCAGCTGAGCGAGGACCTGGTGCGTCGCCGATTTGAGCAACCTCGGCACGTTACTTGTGCTGGTCAGGCTGCGTCGGCGGATGCTATTGGCCTGTGTGCGGTGAGTGGAGGAGCCATTCGGCGACGGTGAGGGCTGCGCGTAGCTTGTCGGTCGGGGCGTCCCCGGAGTGGCCGCACAGGGTGAACGCCTGCTGTACACGGTAGGTCACCGTGTTGCGTGAGATCTGCTCCATGGTAGCCACCTTTGCCAGGCTGTGGTTGGTGTCGAGGTAGCGACGCAGCGTGCTGCGCAGTTCGGCCATGCGCGGGTCGTCGGCACTGAGGGGGCCGAGGTGACGGTCGGCGAACTGGTGCGCGGCTTCCCGGTCCTCCAGCAGAAGGACGTCCAGGTCGACGTCCTGATGGGCCAGGGAGGCGCGCTGCCGATCAGATCCGCGGCGGAGCAGTCGCTCCACCGCGCGTGCCTCGCGGTGACTGCGCCGAAACCCCTCGACCCCCGACCCGACCTGTCCGACGACGACCTTGACGTCGTCGAACTCGGGCAGCACCACACCTGGCGTGAGATGCGCCTTCGTCTCGAAGGCACCCCACGCCCACAACGTGTTGGATCCCACCGGTACTACCAGCGACGCCTCTGGTGTGCCCCAGCAGCGCAGCACCGGGTCGATGGCTTCGCGAAGACCGTGTGCGGTGCCCTCGCCCGGTGACATGCGCCAGGCGATGACTGCCAGATGTGTTCCGGTCAACGGGTAGTCGAGAAGTCGTTCGGCCGCGGTGTGATCGACCGGAGTTCCCTCGACCACCTTCCTGACCAGCTCGAGTTGTGCTGCGGACCTGCTGGCGCTCCAAGCGCTCTGCTCGTCGAGAAACACCGCCGACATGGCGGCGATGAACTCATCGATCAGTGGGAACAGTTGCAAGGTCACTCGCCGCAGCTCGCCGTCGTCGTGGTGCGGGGGTGACGCGGCGGAGATGGCGTCGAAGAACGCTGTCGTGAGCACCGCGTGGCCGAAGCGAATCGAGCGGGTGAACTCATGCAGCTTCAGACCGCGGCGTGCCATGTCTCGCGTGGCCTCCTCGGCCTCGGCGCTCACCACCGAAGCTTCTGGCTCCGCGCAGCCGGAGACGATTGCCAGTACGCGCAAGGTGGTCGACATCGTCGCCCGGCGAAGGGCATCTACGATCGACCCGCTTCCGCCGAGGAGGGGCAGTTCCTGCCCCGCCTTCTCGATGACACGCTCGCCGACCTCGGCTGCCCACAGCACCGCGCCCGGGCCCCATGCCTTCCGGATTCGCTCGGCATCGGGTCCGAGCCATTCCAGGTCATGCCCTTCGGAGCGTGTGGCCGACAGCTTCCCGAGCCACTGCATGGGCGTCTCTCTTCCTCCCTCCGCCTGGGGAATCCGGCGGCACCGCAGTCCAGCATTGCACCTTTGGTGCGGGAGCCAGTCATCGCCTGGATGCCTGTGCTTCCAGCCAGTACTGACCAACGTAACACCGTGGTTAATTGCTGGTGGCAACGGCCCCCTTTGCCCTTCACGACGGCCAGGCCGAGCCCCTTCATGCGGATCGGATGGCCGGCGTGTCAGGGCGTCGGGAAATGACCGCGACTGGCGTACCTGGGACACCAGCGACGAACGAGACGAGGTGTTCATGTGAGCACAGAGAACAGCGAGCGGGTCGACGACGCCACGACCGGCTCTGCCAGTGAAGAGCTGATCTACCAGAGTGGCCTCGGCAACGAGCTCGAGACCGAGGCGATTCCGGGGACGCTGACGGTGGGCCAGAACAGCCCACAGAGGGTGCCTCACGGGCTGGTCAGCGAGCTGATCTCCGGCACCACGTTCACCGCGCCCCGCGCGCACAACCGTCGCTCCTATGTCTTCCGCATCCGTCCGTCGGTCGTCCACGGCCGGTTCGAGCAGATCGACGGCGGCAACCTGCGCACGCCACCGTTCGACGCGCCGCCATCGCCCAACAACTACTGCTGGGGGCCGTTCACGAGCACGGTCTCCGACGATGACTTCATCAGTGGTATGGCCACGCTGTGCGGCAACGGTTCACCGCACTCGCAGTCGGGCATGGCCGTGCACGTCTACGCGGCGACGAGATCGATGCACGACCGGGTGTTCGCCGACACCGACGGTGAGATGCTGATCATCCCGCAGACAGGTCGGATCCGGATCTTCACCGAGATGGGAAAGCTCGATCTGCGGCTCGGCGAGGTCGCGGTCATCCCCAAGGGCTTGAAGTTCCGGGTCGACCTCCTCGACGACTCCGCGACCGGCCTGGTCTGTGAGAACTTCGGACTGCCGCTGCGGCTTCCCGAGCTCGGGTTGATCGGTACGAACGGACTGGCCAACGTCGCCGACTTTGAGATCCCGGTGGCGGCGTTCGAGGATCAAGAACGTCCCGTGCAACTCGTCCACAAGTTCGCCGGGAACCTCTGGGCAGCCTCGTTGGAACACTCACCGCTCGACGTGGTCGGATGGCGGGGCAGCCTCTACCCCTTCAAGTACGACCTGGACCGCTTCGTACCGATGGGGCCACTGTCGGTCGACCATCCCGATCCCTCGATCTTCACGTTCCTGACATCGCCTTCCGACCCGATTCTCGGCCCCAACATGGACGTGATGGCCTTGACGCCGCGATGGCTGGTGGCGGAAAGGAGCTTCCGGCCCCCCGGTTACCACCGTAACTGCGTCGGGGAGTTCAGCATCTTCCTCGCGGGGGAGTTCGGGAAGGCCATGGAGCCCGGCAGCACGACGCTGACCAACAACTGGACGCCGCACGGTCCTGGCACTCGGACGCTGGAGATGGCACGCGCGATGGAGTTGTCTCCGCAGAAGGTGGAGGACCAGAAGATCCTGCTGCTGGAATCCCGGTTCCCGATGCAGCTGACGCAGTTCGCCGACGTCATGCCGCAGGTCTCCAACTACGCCGCCCAGTGGGAGGGCTTCACCAAGCGGCTCGGGACGCAGGAAGGAATCCAGATCCGGTGACCGGCCCAGAACACACCGACATCGCTACCGAGTTTGTGACCATCAGTCACACCGAGGTCAGCGACGTGAAGGAGATCTACGGATACTCCGAGCCCCATCGAGTCGTCCTCGACGGTGTCCGATTCGTCCCGCAGGGGAGACCGTCGGCGACGCTGGTGATCTTCATGCATCCCACGGGCACGGTCAGGCGCCTGCCCGTGCCCCGGGCCATGGCAGCGGCGGGCATGCACGTCTTGTGCGCAGAGAGCCGCTACACCCGCAACGACACCGCGCTGGTGATGGAGAAGGTGCTGGCCGACTACGGCGCCTTCGTACGCCACGCCCGCGAGGTGTGGCGCTATCGGACGGTGGTGCTGGCCGGCTGGTCCGGGGGCGGCTCGTTGACCGCGCTCTATCAGTCGCAGGCCGAAAAGCCCTCGATCGTCGACACGCCTGCCGGTGATCCGGTGGACCTGAGCGACCTGATGCCCGGTGACGGATTCATCTTCCACGCGGCGCATCTGGGACGCGCCGAGATGCTCCGGGACTTCATCGATCCTTCGGTCCTGGACGAGGCGAACCCGGACATCCGGGAGGTCGAACTCGACCTCTACGATCCGCGCAACCCCAACAAACCGCCGTACTCGCCGGACTACGTGGAGCACTTCCGCTCCCAGCAGGCAGCACGCATCCGCCGTCGCACCACCTACGTCAAGGAACTGCTGGAGCATCTGCGCCGCGCAGGCGGCAGCGAGACCGAGCGCGTGATCCTGACCCACCGCACCCTGGCCGACCCACGGTTTCTCGACGCCACCATCGATCCGAACGATCGAGAGATCGGGATGTCCTTCATGGGGGTTCCCGAGCTGGCCAACACCAGTCCTGCTGGGATCGCGCGCAGCTCGACGCTGCGCGGCTGGCTGTCGCAGTGGTCGGCGGAGGATAGCCGCGCCCGCGCGGACATCGCGGCCCGGAACATCCGGGTCCCGGTGCTTGCCATCGAGAACACCGCCGACAACGCCGTGCCACAGCCGCACACTCAGCGGTTCTTCGACGCCTGCGCCAGCGCAGACAAGACCATGCATGTGGTCAAGGGAGCCAATCACTACTACGCCGGCCAGGACGACATCCTGCGAGACATGGTCCGCCTGATCGCCGGTTGGCTCCAGGAACGGGACCTGTTGGAGTGCTGAGCAGTCTCGCCCAGACCAGCCTCCACTCCTCCTCCCTTCGGCACGAAGCGAAGCCGTCCCGCCATCGTGCCGCGACGTCGACGACCCAGCCCCGAAACCCAGAGAGAGACGAGAAGACCGCATGGAACTCAAGACCGGCACGGATAGCGAACTCAAGACTGAGCTCATCCAACGGGCAGAATCACTGACCGAGCTCGTGGCAAGCGAGGCAGCGGACACCGAGCGGTGCGGTTTCATGTCGCCGAGCATCCTCGAGGCCTTCTGCGAGGCCGGCTTCATGAAGATCCTTGTGCCCCGGCGCTACGGAGGCTATGAGCTCGACGTCGACACCATGGCTCGGGTGGTGCGCACCATCGCAGCAAGCTGCACCTCGACCGCATGGGTGCTCGCCTTCTATATCGGGCACAACTGGCTGCATGCGCTCTTCCCGGAACGGTCACAGGAGGAGGTGTTCGCAGAGCGGTCCTACGCGTTGACCCCCGGCACCTTCGCCCCCTCCTTCACCCTGACGCCGACGCGGGGCGGCTACCTGGCCAGTGGCCGCAGTTCGTGGAACTCCGGAAGCGCGGGTGCGGACTGGTTCATGAACGGTGGCCTGGTCCAGGTGGACGGTGAGGCGCCGAGCCTGCGTTTCTTCCTGGCGCCCAGGGCCGAGGTGACGCTCATCGAGAACTGGGAGGTCGCGGGGCTGCGGGGCACCTCGAGCAACGACGTGGCGATGGAGGATGTGTTCATCCCCGAACACCACACGGTCGAGGCCGTCGACGTCCTGAACGGCACCACGCCGGGTGCGGCGCTGCACGGCAATTCCCTCTACGCCCTTCCGGTGATGCCGTTCATCGTGGGCGAGATCCTTCCCGTGGCGGTGGGGACCTACCAGGCCGCCGCCACGGAGTTCAAACGCGTGACCAAGAGCCGCTTTCTCAGCGACACCGGCGCTCGCGCTGACAGCAAGCAGAGCACCCGCATCACTCTCGGGAAAGCCGAGGCCGGCGCGGCGCTCGCCGACTCGATGTTGGACAGCTACCTCAAGGCGCTGGGCGGGACCGAGATGGAGGTGCTCCGCGACCCGGCGACCCGTGGGCGACTGAAGGCTCAGGGAGCGATGATCACCGACTTCTGCGCCGCCGGCATCAACCAGCTGGTCGCCGCGGCCGGGGCCAACGCCTACCGCAACAGCTCTCCCCTGCAGCGCCACTTCCGAGACATCAACATGATGCGGACCCACGCCACGCTGGACGTGGAACGAGCATCGGAAACCTACGGAGAGGTCCTGCTCGGCCTACCGCCGCAGGCTCCGATCTAGCAGCTGTTCACCCCGACCACCACGCTGGAGGAACACATGACCGTACAGGAACGACAGGTCGTCTTCGACCTGCTCCGATCGATCCCCGCCCCGGGTTCGATGTCGATCCCCGAGCTGCGCGCGATGTTCGACCAGGCCGGTGCCACGACCAAGCTTCCGGAGGACGTGGTCCTCGAGGAGGTGACGATCGGCGCTCTGCGGGCCGAATGGTCCTCCACGCCTCACGCCGATCCCACCAGTACTCTGCTCTACCTCCATGGTGGCGGCTACACCTTCGGATCGGTTGCCTCCCACCGCGGCCTGGTGACCAACCTCGGATCTCTTGCCGGCGTCCGGACGCTGGCGCTCGACTATCGGCTCGCCCCCGAGCACAAGTTCCCCAGCCCGGTCGAAGACGCTGTCGCCGGATACCGCCACCTGCTCGACCAAGGCTTTGCACCGCAACGGATCGCGGTCGGCGGCGACTCCGCCGGCGGCGGGCTGGCCATCGCGCTCATGATCGCTCTGCGCGACGCAGGCCTTCCGGTGCCCGGCGCAGCACTCTGCATCGCCCCCTGGGTCGACATGATGCTGGAGGGCGACTCGATGCTGACCAAAGCGGAGCTGGATCCCCTCGTGAGCCGCCATGAGCTGACGCGGATGATGGGCGAGTACATCGCCGAGAAAGACCGGACCGATCCGAGGGCGTCGCCCCTCCTGGGCGACCTCGCCGGACTGCCGCCGGTGATGATCCAGGTCAGCTCGCACGAGGTCCTGCTCGACGACGCTCACCGCATCGCCGGTCGCCTGGCTGCCGCCGACGTTGCCGTACGGCTCCAGGTCTGGCCGCGGATGCCGCATGTGTGGCACCTCTACGCCGACATGCTCAGTGAGGGCCGGGCCGCGCTCGCGCAGGCCGCCGGCTTCCTGCGCGAGCGGATCCGGTGAGCGATGAACACCCATCCTCTCGAGGGTCACCCCGCGACCAGCGGCGACGACTTCCCGCTCAACGTCACCACGCTGTTCCGCCACATGGTGCGCACACACCCTGAACAGCAGATCGTGTATCGGACAGCCGACGGGGCCTGGGGCCGGTACACCTTCCGTGACTACGGCGTACGCGCCTCGAGAGCTGCCTCGGTGCTGGCCGGGCTCGGGATCAGGCCCGGCGATGTGGTCGGCGTTCTGGACTGGAACAGCAAACGGCACTTCGAGCTCTACTGGGCCATCCCGGCGACCGGTGCGGTCCTGTTGCAGATCAATCTTCGGCTCGCACCGAAGGACCTGGCCTACGTCACCGCTCACAGCGGCGCATCAGTCGTGCTGGTCGAGGAGTCCCTCCTGCCGGTCGCCGAATCGATCGCCGAGATGACCCCGGGTGTGCGTCGCTGGGTGGTGATGACCGATCGGCCCTCGAACCAGGTGGAGACCACCCTGCCTGACGTCGTCTTCTTCGAAGATCTCATGCGCAACGTGGGGCAGACCGGGCAGTGGCCCATGGTGTCGGAGCGGTCTGCCTACACCGCCTGCTACACCACCGGCACGACGGGCCGGCCCAAAGGCGTCTACTACTCCCATCGCTCGGTCTACCTGCACGCGATGACGCTGGCGGCGTTGCTGGAGATGAGCAACCGCGATTGCGTCATGCTGGTCGCCCCCATGTTCCACGCGCTGAGTTGGGGTCTACCGCAGGCAGCGGTCTATGCGGGAGCCAAGGTAGTCCTGCCCGGCCGCTACACAGCCGCCGACACGTCCGTGCTTCTGGACGCGATCCTCACCGAGGACGCCACGGTCATCAACGGGGCGCCCGCGATCTATCAGCCGATACTCGATCAGATCCGCACCCGCGAGACCCCGGCTGACCTCAGGAACGTGCGGATGCTGTGCGGCGCGGCCGAGCCGCCGCTGTCGTTGATGCAGGGCATGTACGAGCAGACCGGTGCCGAGATCATCCACGGCTATGGTGCCACGGAGACCACGGCTCTCATCGCCTTGAACCGCATGAAGCCGGCTCTGGAGGAGTCACTGACCGAGGCGGAGAAATGGGATCTCAAGCGGTGTCAGGGACTTCCGCTGCCGGGAATGGAGATCCGCATCGTCGACGACCAAGGCCGCGATTTGCCGCACGACGGACACGCCATCGGCGAGATCCTC
Organism: Streptomyces ureilyticus; assembly: GCF_011045025.1. Classification (GTDB taxonomy): domain Bacteria; phylum Actinomycetota; class Actinomycetes; order Streptomycetales; family Streptomycetaceae; genus Streptomyces; species Streptomyces ureilyticus. The sequence goes on along the minus strand of NZ_JAAKZX010000098.1, from coordinate 13,170 downwards.
GTGAAGGGTCCGGGCGTGGCCACGAGCTACTTCAAGCCCGAGGGCACCAACACCTCCTTCACCGACGGGTACTGGCGAACCGGCGACGTCGGCAAGATCCTGCCCACCGGCTATCTGAAGCTCACCGATCGCCTGAAGGACGTGATCAAGAGTGGAGGTGAGTGGATCTCCTCAATCGATATGGAGAACGCGCTCACCGCCCATCCGAATGTGCTGGAGGCTGCCGTGGTCGGAGTCGCCGACGACCGCTGGCAGGAGCGTCCGGTGGCCCTGATCGTGCTGGCGCCGGGAACCTCGGCCGGCCGGGAGGAGATCCTCACCACCCTCGACGGGCTCTTCGCCCCATGGCAGATGCCTGATCAAATCCACATCGTCGAGTCAATCCCCCGCACCAGCGTTGGAAAGATCGACAAGCGCGCCATCCGCGACGACCTCACAACTCGCGCAGGCCGGCAGCCCCCAGACCTCATACGCTGAACCTGCCAGCCGCCGGAGGAGGCTCTGTCACGGACCGGCTCCGCGACATGCTGGTCGAGCACACCAGGCTCATCCTCGTTGAGAACATCGAGGCGAACACCGCGTTCTACAACTCGCGCGGCATGCCGTCGCCGCAACGCGAGCGGGATGTCCGCAGGCGGGAGCGCCAGTACACCCTGCTGGTGCGCGACGTCTGTGCCGAGGGTGTCACGAGGGGGAGTTCCGCGACGTCGACCCGTTCGTGGCGTCGTCCACGCTGCTGGGCGCCTCGGTCTGGTCCCACCGGTGCTTCGCCCCTGAGAGGGGTCCGCGGGAAGCCGTGAGGGAGACCATCGCGGGTCTGCTGATGTCCCGGTTCGCAGCGTTTCACAGTCGAAGACAAGGAGTAGGGAGCAGTTATGCGTGAAGCAGTCATCGTCGAGGCCCTGCGGACACCGATCGGCAAGGGGAAGCCAGGGGGCGCGCTTTCCGGCTGGCACCCCGCCGACCTCCTGGGCCAGGTGCTCTCGGGTCTGATCGACAAGACCGGCATCGATCCGGCGATCGTGGATGACGTGATCACCGGGTGCGTGTCGCAGGCCGGCCAGCAGGCGTTCAACGTGGGCCGCCATGGCGTGCTCGCCGCCGGGTTCCCGGAGTCGGTGCCGGCGACGTCAGTCGACCGCCAGTGCGGGTCGTCGCAGCAGGCTCTCCACTTCGCCGCCCAGGGGATCGTGGCCGGCGCCTACGAGGTGGCCATCGCGGCAGGCGTGGAGGTGATGTCGCGTGTGCCGATGTTCTCCTCCACGATGGGACAGGACGCGGCCGGACCCAGGGTTACCGAGCGCTATCGCGAGCGCGGCGGGCTGCTCAGCCAGGGCATCTCGGCGGAGTTGATCGCGGCCAAGTGGGGCCTGAGCCGAGCCGACCTCGACTGGTTCTCCGCCGAGTCCCATCGGCGTGCCGCGGCGGCGACCGACGAGGGCCGGTTCGCTCGCGAGATCCTGCCGATCCCCGTCGACCGTGGCGAGGGTGAGACCGGGGAGATCATGACCACCGACGAGGGCATCCGGCCGGACTCCAGCCCCGAGACCCTCGGTGCGCTGAAGCCCGCCTTCTACAGCGACGAACTCGCCGCCGCGCACCCTGAGATCCAGTGGATGGTCACTGCCGGAGGCTCGTCGCAGATCTCCGACGGCGCGGCGGCCGTCCTGCTCATGGAGCGGGCCAAGGCGGAGTCCCTCGGCCTGATGCCGCGGGCCGTCGTCCGCGAGTTCGCCGTGGTGGGCGACGATCCGATCTTCATGCTGACCGGAGTCATCCCGGCAACCGAGAAGGTCCTCCGCCGCGCAGGTCTCTCGGTCGTGGACATCGACGCGTTCGAGGTCAACGAGGCGTTCGCGCCGGTGGTGCTGTCGTGGCAGCGGGAGACCGGAGCCGACCTGAGAAAGGTCAACGTCCACGGCGGAGCGATCGCCAACGGGCATCCGCTCGGCGCCTCCGGCGCGAAGCTGACGGCCACGCTGCTCAATGTGCTGGAGCAGACCGGTGGGCGCTACGGCCTGCAGACGATATGCGAGGGTGGCGGCATGGCCAACGCCACCATCATCGAGAGGCTCGGCTGACCATGGCGGAAGTCGACCCGATCGTGGCCCACTCGCTCTTCGACGTGGCGGGTCGCCACGTCCTCGTCACCGGAGGCAGCAAGGGCATCGGTGAGATGATCTCGCGAGGCTTCCACGCCGCGGGCGCTGTCGTGTACGTCTCCGCCCGGGACCCCGCCGCCTGCGAGGCGCTCGCGGACGAGCTGGGCGACCGGGCCCATGCGCTGCCCGCCGACGTGTCCACACAGGAGGGTTGCCGCCGGCTCGCGGCCTCCGTGGGCGCCCTCACGCCACGGCTCGACGTGCTGGTCAACAATGCGGGAGCGAGCTGGGGCGCCGACATCGAGGAGTATCCGGACGAGGCCTGGGACAAGATCCTGGCGCTGAACCTGAAGGCGCCCTTCCAGTTGACCGTGGCCTGCCTCGCCCTCCTCCGGGCGGCCGCCACCGCGGAGGGGCCGGCGCGGGTCGTCAACGTGGGCTCGGTCGACGGGATGCACGTGCCGCGGTGGGAGTCCTATGCCTATTCGAGCTCGAAGGCGGGCCTGCACCACCTCACCCGCCACCTCGCGAAGCGGCTGGCCTCAGACCACATCACCGTCAACGCCCTGGCCCCGGGTCTGGTCCGCACCAAGCTGTCCCGGTTCGCCTTCGACGCCTCTGAGGACGAGCTCGTCGCGGAGGTCCCGCTGGGCCGTACCGGCTCCGCGGACGACATGGCGGGCGCCGCCGTCTTCCTGGCATCGCCGGCCGCGTCGTGGATCACTGGCGCGGTGCTGCCCGTGGACGGCGGCTGGTCGACCCTGCGGTAGCCGCTACGCGGACCAGTCCGTGAGCACCTCGGCTACCGGTACCTTCCCGGCCGGCGGCGACGACGGCGGTCCACTCGGCGTACGTGAGAACCGGGGTGCGGGAGCGGCCTGTACGACGCCGCCGACCTCGACGTAGGTCTGCCGGGCGACGAGATGGGGATGCTTTGCCGCCTCGCCGTACGCCAGGACGGGGGTCACGCAGGCGTCGAGCCCGGAGAACGACGCCACCCACTCATCACGGGTCTGCGACGCGAACCGCTCGGCGAACAGCTCTCGCATACTGTTCCAGTTCTGCCGGTCGTGCTGTTCGCCCACCGTCTCGGGCGACAGTCCCAGCCCTTCGACCAGTGCCCCGAAGAACTGCGGCTCGAGCGCTCCCACCGCGACGTGACGGCCGTCGGCGCAGGCATACGTCCGGTAGAACGGAGCCGAGCCGTCGAGGATGTTGGTGCCGCGCCGGTCGCTCCACCCGCCCATCGCGCGCAGCGCGAGCAGCATCTGGCTCAGCAACACTGCTCCGTCGACCATCGCCGCGTCGACCACCTGCCCGCGTCCGGAGTGCGAGCGCTCGAAGAGGGCGGCGAGGATGCCCACCAGCACCAGCATCGACCCGCCGCCGTAGTCGCCCACGAGGTTCAGAGGCGGAGCAGGCGGGGCTCCGGGGTCTCCCATCGCGTGCAGTGCGCCCGACAGGCCGACGTAGTTGATGTCGTGCCCGACCGCGGTCGCCAGCGGGCCGTGCTGGCCCCAGCCCGTGACGCGGGCGTAGACCAGCCGGGAGTTGCGCTTCAGGCAGGCTTGCGGTCCGATGCAGAGCCGTTCGGCCACTCCCGGGCGCATGCCCTCAAGGAGGACGTCGGCCCGGCCGACCAGGTCCAGCACCATCTCCAGGTCCTCCGCCGACTTCAGGTCAGCCGCCACGACACGTCGTCCGCGCAGGCCCATGTCGACGTGGTCGGCGTCAGCGAGCTGGAGCTGCCGGCCGCGTGGCCCTTCCACGCGTACGACGTCAGCTCCCAGGTCGGCGAGGACCAGCGCCGCGTGCGGGGCCGGTCCGATGCCGGCCAGCTCGATCACACGAAGGCCTGTCAGCGGTCCCGATCGCGGGTCGCTCTTCATGCCTGTTCCGCAGCGTCGGTGAACGGCGCCATCCGGCGACGGGCGTGCGCGAAGCGGCCTCCTTCGGCCGCGAGGCGTTCGAGAGCGACGCCGGGCGGGAAGGCCGACGTCCCGAGCGCGCGGCATCGCTTGACGATCGCCGCGGCTCCCTGCTCGTCCGCCCAGTGGAACGGGCCCCCGAGCAAGCGGGGGAAGCCGATGCCGAGAACGGCAGCGAGGTCGCCGTCGTCGGGATGACACAGGGTGCCGTCATCCCAGCACAGGAAGGACTCGGTGGCAAAGGCGAGCAACAGCCGCTCTGCCGCGGTGTCCCGTGCCGCCTCCGAGGGCGGGACGCCGAGGATCGCGATCACCTCGTCGTTCGGGCCTTTGCGCTTGCCGTCCTCGTAGACGTAGAAGCCCTTGCCGAACCGGCGGCCACGCACCCCACCGGCGACGAGCTTCCCGAGCGCTTCGCGCAGAGCAGGTACGTCGAGGCGGTCGGTCATGACGTTCTCGGCGACCTGACCGATGGACGCCTGTATGACGAGCTCGAGCGTCGCCTCGTCGTGGGCCCGGAGCGGTCCCACGGGGAAGCCGGCGGACTGCGCCGCCGCGTCGATCTCCTCGGCAGGAAGGCCGTCGAGGAGCAGGCGGATCCCCTCCATCAGCCAACGCGCGTACACCCGTGAGGTGAAGAAGCCCGGTGCGTCCCCCACCACTACCGGTACCTTGCCGAGCTGCCTTCCGAGGGCCGCGGCGCGCAGGGCCGTCTCCGGAGCGGTGTCGCGGTGAGGGATCAGCTCGACCAGCGGCATCCGCTCGACCGGGCTGAAGAAGTGCATGCCGATGAACCGGTCGGGATGGCTGACTGCGGAGGCCAGCCGCGCGATCGAGATGGCCGACGTGTTGGTGGCGACGAGCGCCGAGTCAGGGACGTGGTCGCTGACGTCCGCTAGAACGCGCTGCTTGAGATCCAGGTCCTCGAAGACCGCCTCGACGACCGCTCCGGCATCGGAGAAGCCCTCCCAATCCACGGTCGCAGTCCATCGGTCGCGGACCTCGTCGTCGTTCCGGCCGCTGCGGGCGAGCACCGCGTCGAGGTAGGCCCGAGCCCGGTCGAGGGAGTCCTCGCTGCCGACGTCGCGTACCACCGCGGACAGCCCCCGGGTCACCGCGGTGGCGGCGATGCCGGCGCCCATCTGACCGCCCCCGACGACCGCGACGCCGCCGACGCGCTCTTCGGCGGTGCGGGCGCGGCGCTTGGCGTCGGCCTCGACCAGGAACATGTGTATCGCCGCTCGGGAGTACGGGCTGCGGGCCAGCTCGAGGAAGCCACGCCGCTCCTGGGCCAGCCCTTCCTCGATCCCGTCCGCGATGCCGGCTGCCAGCACGTCGAGGATCTTGGCGGCCGCGGAGGTCAGGCCCGCCCTGCTGTCCGCGAGCGCGTCGCGCTGGGCGTCCAGGACGCTCGCGGTGCCCGGGAGGAGGGCGACTCCGGCCAGGGCCCCCACCCGTCCCAGGGCGACGCTGACCGCCGTGGCGATCAGGTCGGAGCCCGTGGCCACCTGCTGGACCAGACCGAGGTCGGCGGCCTGGCGCGCGTCGACAGACCGCCCGGTGGTGAGGAGATCGGCAGCGGCGTCAAGGCGTACGAACCGCCGCAGCAACTGGGTGCCGCCCCCGCCGGGCAGCAGGCCCAAGGTCACCTCCGGCAGTCCCAGCCGGGCGTTCTCGGCGGCGACGATCGCGCTGGTCGCGAGGGCCAGCTCCAGGGCTCCGCCGAGGGCGCTGCCAGCGACGGCGGCCACGACGGGCTTGGGCGAACCGGCCAGCTCCAGCATGAGCCGATGGACCTTCGCCAGGAACTCCTCGGCGTCAGGCCGCGCGACCAGCGTCGGCAACCAGGCCACGTCGGCACCGGCTCCGAAGGCCGCCTTCGCCGAACCGAGCACGATCGCGTCGACGGACGCGTCGGCGAGGATCCGGTCGACGTGTGTCCGCAGATCGTCGAGCAGGCGCTCGTCGACGATGTTCATCGTCCTGCCGGGGTAGTCCATCAGCAGGACCGCGACCCGGTCGCGGTCGTTTCGGACGATGGTCGCCTGTTCGGTTGTCACGTCACGGCCCTCCTGTTCGATGCGGTGCTGTGAAGGTCACAGGCCTAGCGAACGACCGATGATCTCCTTCATCACCTCGGTCGTGCCGGCGTAGATGGTCTGGATGCGGCTGTCGATCCAGGCGCGGGCGATCGGGTACTCCGCCATGTAGCCGTAGCCACCGTGCAGTTGCACCCCGCGATCCACGACCCGCTGGCAGAGCTCCGTGGTCCACCACTTGCCCTGCGCGGCCTCGACGGCGGTGAGTTCGCCGCGCACGTGCGAGAGCAGCAACCGGTCGACGTACGTCTGCGCAATCTCGACTTCGGTCTTCATCTCGGCGAGCAGGAACCTGTTGTGCTGGAAGGACCCGATCGGCTGGCCGAACGCGTGGCGGCCCTTGACGTACTCCACGCAGATCTCGAACGCGCGCCGGGCCTGGGCCGTGGCCTGCACGGTGACCGCCAGCCTCTCCTGGGCCAGGTGCTTCATCATCACGTAGAAGCCCCGGCCCTCCTCGCCCAGCAGGTTCGCCACCGGCACGCGGAGGTCATCGAAGAACAGCTCCGCCGTGTCAGCTGCGTGCTGTCCCACCTTCGCCAGCTTCGGCCCGCGGGAGAAGCCGGCGGCGCCGGTCTCGATGACCAGCAGGGAGATGCCCTTGCGGCCGGCCGACGGGTCGGTCTTGACCGCGGTGACGATCAGGTCGGCGTTGAGCGCGTTGGTGATGAACGTCTTCGAGCCGTTGACGACGTAGTGGTCGCCCTGCCTGGCCGCGGTAGTGGCGATGCCCGCCACGTCGGATCCGGCGCCGGGCTCGCTCATCGCCAGAGCGAGGATGGCCTCCCCCGAGACGACTGCGGGAAGCCAGCGCGCCGCCTGCTCCGGTGTGCAGTTGTGCAGCAGGTAGGGGAGCGCGATATCGGCCTGGAGCGACAGCCCCAGGCCCGCTGACAGCACGTCCGCTGTGGCAAGTTCTTCGGACAGGATGGCGTTGTAGCGGAAGTCGTCCACGCCGCCCCCGCCGTACTCCTCCGGCGCCGCCACCCCAAGGATGCCGACCGCTCCCGCTGCCCGGAACAGTCCACGGCCCACCCGCCCTGTCCGCTCCCAGTCCTCCCGGTGCGGCACAACGTGCTCCGTCACGAACCGGCGGACGCTCTCCCGGAACGCCTCATGCTCTGCCTCGAACCCCAGACGTTCCACGCTCACCTTCCTTTACTGAGTGACTGGGTCGACCCTTGTGACTCGGCAGAGGCGACTTCTTCGCCCGGCTGCGGGGATCGGGATCGACGAGATCTTCTGTCCCACTCAGCAGGAGAGCCGGTCTTCCGCTCATCACTGCCGAACTCTTCGGCGGCGGTGGCGGGTCCTCCAGGTGGGGGGTTGATCAGGTGATAGCGGCCCTGGAAGAACGCCAGCGGTGCAGCGGCAGGATTCGCCTCCAAGCCAAGGACTTCGGCTGCGACGATCGTGTGGTCGCCGCCGTCGTATTCGGCCCAGAGTCGGCACTCGGCCCAGGCAACAGCGCCCTGGAGGAGCGGTGCACCCACCAGCCCGACCTTCCAGGCGACGCCGGCGAACTTGTCCGCACCGGAACGCGCGAACCCGTCGCTGAGCGCATCCTGATGGGCCGCGAGCACATTGATCGCGAAGGTTCCCACGGAGCGGATCCTCGGCCACGTCGTCGACGTGCGGGACGGGCTGAACGACACCAGCGGCGGATCCAGCGACAGGGAGCTGAAGGACTGACAGGTGAATCCGACGGGTCCGCCATCGTCGATGGATGTGATGACGGTGACCCCGGAGCAGAAGTGGCCGAGCACGACGCGCATGTGGTCGGGGGTCACGTGTGGTGCACGTATCATCGCACCCGCCTCGTGAAGAGCACGTCATGCGCGAGTGGGAGCTTCTGGTTCAACTTCATCCCTCGGATCTCCCTCACAATGGGTGCGGCAATAACGCGGCCACGGTCGAGCCGCGCCACGCATCCGGGACCTGCTGTGCTGGCGGCCACTTCGCTGCGGTTGGCGGCTCAACAGCCGCAGACAGCAGTTCCGATACCTCCGACGTGCCTGCTGCCTGGGCTGACGCCGTCGGCACCATCTAAGGCAAGCAGCCGTTGCCGCCGCTACTGGCTGTGCGTACATACAGTCCGGGATGGACTGGCTCACAGGCCAGATCGGTGTCGGCCGGCTCAGCGTCTCCGCCGCGCCGGGTCGTCGAGGATCTCGCGTCGGATGCCCTCGAGCAGCGGTCGGACACGACGGGGGATCCTCTGGCGCAATACCGTTTCACTGCGCGTGCGCTCGACGCCGGGGACAGCGAGGATTCGCTGGATTACCTCTTCGAGGTTCTCCGGACCTCGGGCCACAACCACACAGAGCATGTCGCTGTCGCCGGCGGTGGAATCCGCCTCCAGGACCTCCGGGATGGCCTTCAGATGCTCGGTCACCTCATCGAGCACCCCTTGGGCCAGGCCGAGTCGGACGTATGCCTTGGTGGTGTGTCCGAGGGCGACTGGATCAATGGTCGGCGCCCAGGCGCCGATGATCCCGAGGCGGCTGAGCTTGTCCAGCCGCGCTTGGACGGTGCCCCGCGCCACCTGGAGCCGGCGACCGTACTCGCGCACGCCGGCACGAGGCTCGTCCAGAGCCAGCAGGAGGATCCTCAGGTCCAGCAGGTCAACTTCGTTCGCCACGCTCTTCCCCTCTTCGCCCAGGCTGAGCCAACGGCTCAGCCACCACCCGAATCTCCCGCGAATCTTTTGCCATTGGCCCCAAATGCTTGCACTTGCTTGCCAACAAGCGCGGCTGGGCGGCCAACTAGGGAGCTATTGGCATGGGAAATCTGGGAACAGGTGATCCATTGTGGCTGTAGACGCGACATCGCAAGATGCGACCCCGGCAGCGCCGGGACCGCGCCGGATCTCGCTGGACGACCGGTATGCGCTCACCGCCGGGAGGGTCCAGTTGACCGGGGTCCAGGCACTGGCCCGGCTACCCGTCGACCAGCACCGTCGAGATCAGACGGCCGGTCGTCGTGTCGCGACCTTCATCTCCGGCTACGAAGGCTCACCGCTGGCCGGACTCGACCTCGAACTCGGCCGTCGGCGCGACCTGCTGACTGCCAACGACATCACGTTCCAGCCTGGTCTCAACGAGGAGGCTGCGGCCACCGCGATCCAAGGCAGCCAGTTGGTCAACACCTTCGACGGCGCCAACCGGGACGGCGTGCTCGGCGTTTGGTACGGAAAGGCGCCTGGCCTCGACCGGGCCTCCGACGCGATTCGGCACGGCAACCTGATGGGCGCTCATCCTGCGGGAGGTGCGCTGGTCGTGGTGGGCGATGATCCCGCCGCCAAGTCCTCCAGCGTGCCGTGCTCATCCGAGTTCACCTTCGCCGACCTCGCGATCCCGTTCCTCTACCCCGGAGACAGTCAGGATGTCCTGGACTTGGGCCTGCACGCCGTCGAGCTGTCCCGTGCCAGCGGCCTGTGGGTCGGTCTCAAGATCGTGACCGCGGTCGCCGACGGATCCTCCACCGTCGATCTCACCGCGGGACAGCGCAGCGACCTGCCGCTGCTGCCCAAGGGTTCCAAGAACCACGTGCCGACCGGTCGACTCCTCCAGCCGACGCTGGGCCCCCTGGAGCGCGACCAGCTCACCACTCGGCTCCGCATCGCCCGCGAGTACGCCGCGTTGAACAAGCTCAACACTATCTGGGGCCGCGGGGAGGCCGACCGCATCGGCATCGTCGCAGCCGGCCGCATCTGGCAGGAGCTCACCGCCACGCTGCGCAAGGTCGGTCTGGATCCCGCCGACCTGGATTCCACCCCGGTGCGCCTGCTGAAGGTGGGCATGCCATGGCCGCTGGAGCCCCAGGTCGTCGAAGAGTTCGCCTCCGGTTTGGACGAGGTGCTGGTGCTGGAGGAGAAACGGCCCTTCATGGAGAGCGCCTTCCGCGACATCCTGTACCGGACCCCCGGTGCCCCGAGGATCACCGGGAAGACCGATCCCGACGGCCGCGACCTGGTGCCCTCCTGGGGCGAGCTCGACGTCGATACCCTCGCCCCGCGAGTCCATCGCCGCCTGGCGGCTCACGGAATCGCGGTCGCCGACCCCGATCGCGACCCCACCGTCGCGGCGGGCCGGACGACGCTGGCCTTTGCGCCCGCGATGAAGCGGGCGCCGTACTTCTGCTCCGGATGCCCGCACAGCTCCTCTGCCAGGTCCGCGGGTGACACGCTCGTCGGCGGCGGCATCGGCTGCCATGCCCTGGTCCTGCTCATGGACCAGAAGCAGGTCGGCTCCGTCACCGGGCTGTGCCAGATGGGCGGAGAGGGCCTGCAATGGATCGGCATGTCCCCCCACACGGACCGTGATCACTTCGTGCAGAACCTGGGTGACGGCACCTTCGACCACTCCGGCTCGCTGGCCATCCGTGCGGCGGTCGCCAGCGGCGTCAACATCACCTATCGGCTGCTCTACAACTCCGCGGTCGCCATGACCGGTGGGCAACAGCCCGCCAGCGGCATGTCACTGCCCCAGATCATCGACGTCCTGCGTGCCGAGGGAGTCGCCCGCATCATCGTCACCACCGAGGATCCCACGCGGCACCGGCATCGCACACTGCCGCGCGACGTCCCCGTCTGGCACCGGGACCGCATGGACGATGCGCTGGGAGAGCTGGCAGCCACCTCAGGCGTGACCGTCCTGGTACACGATCAGGAATGCGCGACCGAGAAGCGACGCAAGCGCAGGCGCGGCGTGACTCCAACGCCCCAGAAACGCGTGTTCATCAACGAGCGGATCTGCGAGGGCTGCGGCGACTGCGGCCGGAAATCCAACTGTCTCTCGGTCCAGCCGGTGCTCACCGAGTTGGGACGCAAAACCCAGATCCACCAATCCTCGTGCAACGCCGATGACAGTTGCCTCAAGGGCGACTGCCCCGCCTTCATGACCGTCACTCCAGGTCGTCCGACAAAGGACCAACCGGAGCGACCCACGCTGGCGGATGGGGAGTCTCCGGCACCACGCCCGGTGGTTTCCACCACCGCCTTCAACATCCGACTGACCGGGATCGGCGGCACCGGAGTGGTGACCGTCTCGCAGGTGCTGGCCATGGCCGGTCTCCTTGCCGGCTGGACGGTTCGTTCCCTGGATCAGACCGGCCTCGCCCAGAAGGGCGGTGCCGTGGTCTCCGATGTGCGCTTCCACCGCACGGGACCCGGTGACTCCAACAAGCTCGCTCACGGCGAGTGCGACCTCTACCTCGGCTGCGACCTGCTCGTGGCCGCAGACCCCGCGAACCTGTCGGCCGCTGCCGCGGACCGCACCATCGCGGTGGTCGACACCACCGAGGTCCCCACCGGCCAGATGGTCACTGACGCGTCCCTCGAATTCCCCGACCTTGAGGAACTGGTGGCCCCCATCGCCGCCGCGGCCCGGCCCGGTCCGGAGTTCTTCGACGCAAGAGCGATGGTCCTCACGCTCTTCGGCGACGATCAGTTCACCAACATGTTCCTGCTCGGGGTGGGCTTCCAAAAGGGCGCACTGCCCCTGCCCAGCACTGTGATCGAAGAGGCCATCCAACTCAATGCAGTAGCGGTGGAGGAGAACCTGCAGGCATTCCGCCGCGGCCGCCAATACGTCTCCGATCCCGTCGCGCTCCGCAGCGCCCTCGCCTGGTCGCGACCCGCCCTGGACGCTCAGGCCGATCCTTGGGCCGGATTGCCCGGAGAGACCGAACTCGACCGGATCGTGCGGACGCGGAGCAACGATCTGGCCTCCTACCAGGACTCTGGCTACGCTCAGCGATACAGCAGCCTGATCGAGGCCGTCCGCGACAAGGAGTCCCAGATCCTCCCCGGCTCGACAACCCTGGCTGAGGCCGCCGGCCGGTACCTCTACAAGCTGATGGCGTACAAGGACGAGTACGAGGTGGCGCGCCTGGCACTGGACCCGGCCGTCGAGACCACCCTGGCCGATCAGTTCGGCCAGGGCGCCAAAGCAGCCTGGCACCTGCACCCGCCCATGCTGCGCGCCCTTGGCATGGACCGGAAGCTCCAGCTCAAAGGCTGGTTCCGGCCGGTCTTCGCGGTACTGCGGGGCATGCGCAGAATCCGCGGCACCCGCTGGGATCCGTTCGGTCGTGCCCAGGTCCGCGTCATCGAGCGCCAACTCCGCGACGAGTACGCCGAACTTCTGCGGCGGCTCATCCGCGACCTAGCGCCCCGCAACCACGCCATTGCCGTCTCCCTCGCCCAACTCCCCGACATGATCCGGGGCTACGAGCAGCTCAAACTCGACAACGTCGCCCGCTACCACGAGCGACAAAGCGAACTCCTCGACCAGTTCGACACCACGCTCACCCCGACGAACCGACGACGCCCGCCCGCCAAGCTCACGGACTGGCTGCGGTGACCGCGTTTCTATCGCCTTCGGGGCTGCCTTCGCCGATCCAGGTGCTGATCGCGACATGGGCGGCCTGGACCCGCTGTCCGCGAGCTCGTTGTGGAGACTGATCACCCAGTTGCGCCGCGCCGGCGGCGTTGATGTTGCCGAGCATCGGGTACGGGTTGACCGAACCGCCGCCGGTGGTGAAAAGCAGTGTGCCCGCACCGGCCTCGCGCATGGCGGGCAGCACCGCCCGGGTGGCGGCCACCGCACCGTAGAGCTGGAACTCGATCTGCTCCTGGACCTTGCCGACGTCCTCGACATGCTGCCCGATCCGCGCCGTCGACAGGGCCGCCGTTACCGGCTCGGCCGCCCGGCGCTGTGGCCCGCCTCACCGGCTGGACCCACACCGCCCACGCCAGCGACCAAACGCCCTCTCACACCGTCCTCTGAGCGTTTTACTTGGCGAGCGAGTTGGCCACTACGGTGCTCAGCCGCCGTGCGGAGGAATCGGCGGACAGCAGCTGTTCGGTGCCATGTTCGATGGCCTGGGCCGTCTCGATGGAGCGGGGGAGCATGGTCTTCTCATAGACGCGGATGGCGTCGTCGACAGTGGCTCCGTTCGCGAGGGCGAGGGCGAGTTCGCCGGCGTCAAGCATGGCGAGGTTGACGCCGGTGCCGAGCGGGGGCATGAGGTGGGCGG
>NZ_JAAKZX010000097.1 GCF_011045025.1 Streptomyces ureilyticus | reverse complement strand
CAGCAGTACGAGTCGCCCCGCGTCATCCCACCGGCCTCCGCTCATCCCCACGCGCCGCCCGCTGCCCGGGCACCGCACCAGGAACCGAACCACCCGGCGCCGACCCCACGACCCCCGTACGCCGCAGCTTCTGCCACCGCAGCCGGCCGCCGGTCAGGGCCGTAATCCAGGACTGCAGGAGCACCACGTACATGAGCTGGCGGTACAGGAGCTGCTGCAACGGCAGCGAGATCAGGTGCGTCATGCGTTCGCGGTCCAGGCGGAAGGCGTACGCCGCGCAGATCGCCTGGATGGCCAGGACGCCCAGCCAGGCGCCGATCGTCTTGCCCGTGGGGCCGAAGATGAGCCCGTACAAGAGGAACACGTCGATCAGGGGGGCCAGCAGCGGCGCCACCACCATGAACAGGGAGACCAGCGGCATGCCCACGCGGCCGAAGCGGCCCGACGGGCCCTTCTCGATGATCGAGCGGCGGTGCTTCCAGATCGCCTGCATCGTGCCGTACGACCAGCGGTAGCGCTGGGACCACAGCTGCTGGACGGATTCCGGTGCTTCGGTCCAGGCGCGGGCGTTCTCCGCGTAGACGACGCGCCAGCCGTCGCGGTGCATCGCCATCGTGATGTCGGTGTCCTCGGCGAGCGTGTCGTCGCTCATGCCGCCGACGCGTTCCAGGGCGGAGCGCCGGAAGGCTCCGACCGCACCCGGGATCGTCGGCATGCAGCGCAGGATGTCGTACATACGGCGGTCGAGGTTGAAGCCCATCACGTACTCGATGTGCTGCCAGGCGCCGATGAGGGAGTCCTTGTTGCCGACCTTCGCGTTGCCGGCGACCGCGCCCACGCTCGGGTCGGCGAAGGGCTGGACGAGCTCGCCCACCGTCGCCGGTTCGAAGACCGTGTCGCCGTCCATCATCACGATGAGGTTGTAACGGGCGTTCTTGATACCGCGGTTGAGCGCGGCGGGCTTGCCCGCGTTGAGCTGGCGCACGACGCGTACGTTCGGCAGCCGCAGGCCCTCCACGATGCGGGCCGTGCCGTCGCTCGAACCGTCGTCGATGACGATGACCTCGATGGGATGCTCGCTGGCCATCAGCGAACGCACCGTGTTCTCGATGCACTTGGCTTCGTTGTACGCGGGAACCAGCACCGATACGGGTTCGGTGACCGGCCCGCGGGGGCCCCAGCGGAAGTCCTTGCGGCGTACCCGGCGGGCATGGACCACGGAGAGCAGGAGCATCAGGCCGAAGCGGGCGAAGACCAGGACACCGATGATCGCGAGGCCGACGACGAGGACGCTGGTGATCCGCTCGGAGGCCTGGACCGCGTACACCCAGGCCTTTCCCTTCCACAGCTCGAGGCCGGTGACCTTGGTGTGGGCGCTCTGTGCGCCGAGAGCCTTGGTGAGGTTCTCGAACCGGTAGCCCCTGTCCTTCATCTGAGGCAGGAACTTGTCGAGCGCGGTGACGGTCTGCGAGCGGTCGCCACCGGAGTCGTGCATCAGGACGATCGCACCCTTGTCGCCCTTGGGCGTGGCGTTGCGGATGATCTCGTCGACGCCGGGCCTGCGCCAGTCCTCGCTGTCGGTGTTGTTGACGATGGTGATGTAGCCCTGGCTGCCGATGTACTCGGTGACCGGCCAGGACTTGTTGTCCATGGCGTCGGCGAAGGAGGAGTACGGCGGCCTGAAGAGCGAGGAACGGATGCCCGCCGCGCCCGCGAGCGCCAGCTGGTTCTGGGAGAGCTCCCAGTTGATGCGGCGCTGGGACTGGAGGGAGAGGTCGGGGTGGTTGAAGGTGTGCAGGCCGATCTCGTGGCCTTCGTCGACCATCCGCTGGACGAGGTCCGGATAGCGCGAGGCCATGGTGCCGGTGATGAAGAACACCGCGTGCGCGTCGTGCTTCTTCAGCACGTCGAGGATCTTGGGCGTCCACTCGGGGTGCGGGCCGTCGTCGAAGGTGAGGACCATACGACGGTCCAGTACGTGCCTGCTGTCGGTGCCGTCACGACGGGTGTCGATGACCGGGCCGCCCTTCAGGACCTCCTGGGGGACCCGGTCGTTGGACGCGGGGCTGTTGATGCGGTAGTCCGCGAGGATCTCGCTGTGGACGAAGCCGCGCAGCATCAGCATCGCCATCAGAGCGACGAGGACGAGCGAGGGCAGCAGATAGCGCAGGGGCAGGCGACGACGACGTACTGCACCGGAGGCTGGTGCCTTACCGCCACGACGGGAGCGGGATGCCATCAGAGGGTGATCTCCGAAGAAGACGGGGCGGGGGGCTGCTCGATGACGTCGATGACGCCGACCGGGTCTACGGGCGTAGCGTCACCGACCGCCGGCGGGGCGGCGACCGGGTCGGCGCCGTCTGCCGGGGGATCGGCCGGGGTCTCGTCCGACGGGGTCGGGTCCGGGTCCGGCGGCGGCGGATCGGCCGGCGGATCAGCCGGGGGGTCGGCCGGGGGGTCGTCCGACGTGGTCGGGTCCGGGTCCGGCTTCGTGCTCGGGTCCGTCGGCTCGTCCGACTCCGTGGGCTTGACCGACTCCGTGGGCTTGGGCGACTTGCTCGGCGAGGGGGCGACGTCCGGCAGGGACGACGTACCGTCGGTGGGCTGCGGGCTCAGCCCGGACGGGGGGTTCGCCGGTGCGGACGGGCCCTCGGACGCGGGCGGCAACGACGGGGAGTCGACCTTCCCGGCCGGCTTATTGTCCTCCTTGCCCGGCACCGGGAGCCAGGGCGCGCTGGAGTTGCCCGACAGCAGCGTGACGATGATGACGACGGCGTAGACGGCGCAGGCCATGCCGAGGGCCATGCCGATACGGCGGTACCTGCGGCTGCGCCGGCCCGTCTCGTCGACGAAGACAGGACCGTCCGAACCCTCCTGGACGCCCTGACCGCCCCGAGGCGTCTTGGCCTGCTGAACCAGCCAGTCCTCCAGGTGCGCGTCGGCGACGTCGAGCTGGACCGTGACCTCGTCCGGGTCATGGTGATGCTCGGTCGCGGTCTCCGGCAGGGCGAAGAACTGCTGGGTCTCGCCTGCGCGCGGGACGGGGCCCGCCGGCTGCGCGCTGCCTCTGTCCTGCGAGCCGTGTCTGTCCTGCGAGCTGACTATGTCCTGCTCATTGTCGTCGCCGTCTCGGCCATCTCGCTGTTTGGGCATGGATATATCGCCAGAACCATCATGAAACGAATCCCCCGCATCTAGACGGGTCGACGGACAGCCCTCACCCTTGTCCGGCTGGTCGGCATGCCTGCCAGCCGGTAGGGCGTCTTCCCGCCACTTCTCCACGCGCACGTAAATCCCCCCACGGGACCGATCGGGCGCGTACGAGTCCGGGCACTACGTACTTGTTTGTCCGGATCGAGCCCCCGCTCGATCCGGGCGCCCCCCTATTACCACACTGCACCCGGCCCTCGAATGTAGCGCACGTGGGAGTTGTGTGAGTGCCACGTGTCATGCGGATTGCGTCATGACGAGCTCATCGGTGGCCGGAATCCATGCACCGGCCGGACGCCGAAGCCAGCCCTCCACCTCGGCCAGCTCCGCGGCGGCGGCCCGGAGGGCCTCCAACCCCCCGTGTTTCAGCCCCCTTCTCCACACCAGTGACACGGGCGACAGGGGCACGGGATCGACGAGAGCCTTTCGTATCGATTTGGGCATGGCCGGAAAATCCACCACCGCGAGGACGAGGTTCCGCGTCTTGGCCATGATCCGCTGGAACTCCTGGGTCCCCACGGCGAGCGGCGCGGGCGGCGCGATCTCGATACCGCGCCCCTCGAAGAGCTGCCGCGCCAGGTCGGTCCACTCGGGCGTACGGGGGTTGCCGGCACCGGCGTAGACGTACTCCCCCGCGAGCGCGTCCAGCGGCACAACGTCCAGGTCAGCCAGCGGATGATCCTCGGGCAGCAGGACCGCCATCGGCTCGTACCGTACGGGCTGCTGCTCCAGGCGCGCACGGATCGCCGGGTCCAGGCCCGCGAACCGGCCGAAGGACGCGTCGAGCCGGCCGGCGAGCAGTTCGGCCGCGGCGCCGGTGAGGCCGCTCTCGAAGCGGGCCATCAGCTCACAGTCGGGCGCGAGTTCACGGGCCCGGGGCAGGATGCGCTCGCCGACCAGGCCCGGGCTGTTCACATCCACGAGCAGGGGGCGCAGCCCGTCGTCCGCGGCCCGACCGAACTCGGCCAGCAGCGCGTCCTGCGCCTCCAGCACGCGGCGCGCGTACGGGAGCAGCCGCTGGCCGTCAGCCGTGAGGGCGACCCGCCGGGTATTGCGTACGAAAAGGTCCGCCTTCAACTCCCTTTCCAGGCGCCGGATATCACGGCTCAGGGCTTGCTGGGCGACGTACAGCCGGCCGGCTGCGCGGGTGAAGTGAAGCTCCTCGGCGACGGCGAGGAAGGCGCGGAGGAGGCGGGGGTCGACCGCACCGGGACCAGAAGAGGACGACGGCATCCGGCGAACTTACAACCCAGGTGCGTGAATCGGAACGGAGTAGGTGTTGGACCGCTGGTCAGGGCACCGGCGACGGTTGACCCATGCCGCAACAGCCCCCTGACCGCCATGCGCCAACCCGACGTGAACCAGACCCGCGTACGACAGACCGCCGTCCGCCAGACCGACGCGCACCAGACCCGCGTACGACGGACCGCCGTGCGCCAGACCGCCCTACGACCGTCCTCCTCACCGTCACCGCCGACAGCCTGGTGGCCGCCGACTTCGGCCCCCGGCGAAAGGCGCCCGGCCCTCCGAGGCGGAAGTCCGGCTCCGGCAACTCCTACCGCCGCCTTTTCACGATCCCGGGCACCCTCGCCTTCACCACCGGGAACCTGATCGCCCGTCTCCCCATGGGCATGTTCAGCATCAGCGCCGTCATCATGATCGCGGGAACGCGGGATTCATACGCTCTCGCCGGCGCCGTCACGGCGACCGGCCTTGCCGCGACGGCGGTCGTCGCGCCCTGGACGGCACGGCTGGTGGACCGTTACGGGCAGGCGCGGATCGCCGTGCCCGCGACGGCGATCGCGGCGCTGGGGTCGCTCGCACTGCTGCTCTGTGTGCGGTACGGGGCGCCCGACTGGACGCTCTTCGCCGCGTACGCCGCGACGGCCACGACGCCCAACACCGGGGGCATGTCCCGCGCTCGCTGGGCCCGCCTCCTGAAGGACGATCCGGCCGGCCTGCACACGGCGAACTCCTTCGAACAGGCCGTGGACGAGCTGTGTTTCATGCTCGGCCCGATGCTGGCGGTGTTCCTGTGCGGAACGTTCTTCCCGGAGGCGGGCACGTTGGCCGGGGTGGTGCTGATGCTGACGGGCGTACTGGTCTTCGCGGCCCAGCGGGCCACGGAGCCGCCGGTGCGGGGGCGTCCTCGCACGGCCGCGGCATCCCTTCTACGCGCACCCGGCATGCCCCCTCTCCTCATCGGTTTCCTCGCCACCGGCGCCGTCTTCGGATCGATGGAGGTGGTCACGATCGGGTTCGCGGACGCACAGGGCCACAGGTCGGCGGCGGGCGTGATCATCGCGCTCCAGGCGGCCGGTTCGGGCGCGGCCGGCCTGCTGTACGGGGCGCTGAAGCCACCGGGGCCGACCGAGCGGCGCTACCCGTGGAGCCTCGCCGCGATGGCCCTCCTCATGTCGGGCCCGCTGCTGGCCGCCACGCTCACGGGCTCGCTGCTGGTCCTCGCCGGCGCGCTACTGGTGGCCGGGATGGCAACGGCCCCGACGATGGTCACGGCCATGACGCTGATCCAACACCGCACGCCCGAGGGCCGGTTGAACGAAGGGATGACGCTGGCGGTGACGGGTCTGCTGGGCGGGATCGCGGTTGGTTCGGCGGCCGGTGGGTGGGTGGTGGAGCGGGTGTCGGCCGCCGCCGGGTACGGCGTCCCGGTCACCGCGGCGGCGGTCGCTCTGCTGATCTCTCTCGCCACAGCGCGACCAGCAGCGCGGTGAACCGCGTGGCCGCCCAGGACAGCTTGCGGCCCGCCATCGTCTGGATCTGCGCCTCCCGCCGGCGGGGCACGGTTCCGCGGAATCCGCTAAGGCCTCGAGCGGGGTGTGATCCGGCAGCGGACGGGGGCCTTGGCTATCAGGGTGACTCCCGCGCCGAGCGGGACCTCTCCGGTGTCCGTGGCCTCGAACTCGTAGGCCTGGAGGAGTACCGCGAGCCCCAGCACAGACTCCAGCATCGACAGGTGCTGTCCGATGCAGGCGCGTGGTCCGCCCCCGAACGGGAACCAGGCGTAGCGCGGGCGGCCCGCCTCAGCCTCCGGGGTGAAGCGCTCCGGGTCGAAGCGCTCCGGATCGGGCCAGTACTCGGGGTGGCGCTGGGTGACCCATGGGCTGACCAGGACGTCGGCGCCGGCCGGTATGCGTACGCCGTCGATCACCGCGTCCACGACCGCGCGGCGGCCGATGACGGGCGCGGACGGATACAGCCGCATCGCTTCCTTCAGCACCATCGTCAGATACGGCAGCTCCGCCATGTCCGCCGCCGTGGGCGCCCGCCCGCCGGGGCCGCCGAGCACGCGGTCCACCTCGTCCCGTACGCGCTTCTGCTGCTCGGGGTGGCGGGCGAGGAGGTGCAGGGCGAAGGCGAGCGCGGTGGCCGTGGTCTCGTGGCCGGCCAGCAGGAAGATCAGTACCTGTTCGCGGAGTTCGGCGGCGTCGAGGCTGCCGTCCTCGGCGTTCTC
Organism: Streptomyces ureilyticus; assembly: GCF_011045025.1. GTDB lineage: Bacteria > Actinomycetota > Actinomycetes > Streptomycetales > Streptomycetaceae > Streptomyces > Streptomyces ureilyticus. The sequence continues at coordinate 27,190 of NZ_JAAKZX010000097.1, read as the reverse complement.
GGCACGGACGAGGAGGGTGACCAGGTCTTCGCTGCCGTCGTCCCCGGTGTCGTCCTGCGAGGCATCGCCCCGTCCGCCGCGGCGGCTCTCGATGATGGTGTCGCAGAGCGCGAACAGTTCGGCCTGGTGGCGCCCGGCGCGGCGGTTGGCGGGCGTGGGCCACGTACGAGGCGACTTGACGGGTGCCATACCCCGCTTCAGTGAGTACTCCTGCAGCAGGGGCATCGTGCGCTCGATCACCTCGAGGGCCTTCTCCCCGTCCGTCCCGAACAGGATCCGTCCGACCATGCGGAGTGCGAACCGGCGCATTTCACCGGCCAGTTCAAGCGTTTCACCGGGCGCCTCGCGCCAGGCCTCGGCCACGGCCGCCGCCTCGTCGGCGACCTGGTGCGCGTAGCCGTCCACCCGGCGGCGGGTGAACAGCGGCTGGATGAGGCGGCGCTGGCGGAGGTAGGCGTCGTCCTGGCTGGTGAGCAGCCCGTTGCCGATGGACTCGCGCAGCTCCTCGTAGAAGACGTTGTCCTTGCGGAAGTCGGCGGCCCGCGTCGCCAGAACCTGCTGCGCGCCCTCGGCCGAGAACACCGCGTAGAGGTCCCGACGCAGCCCCGGCGGCCCGGCGCGGAAGCGCACCACGTCGCCGTACCGGCTCCGCGCCCGCAGATACGCCGCCAGCGGATCGTTCAGCAGCTCGCTCATCGAACCGAACAGTGGCGTTCCCGCCACGATCGGCGCCTGCACGCTCGCGGTCACCGTCGCCATGATCCGCCGCCTCCCGTCGCCGTACACGCGTCCCAACCACAATAGTCTTGCGGACAAGGCCAGTTGAGGAAGCCCGCATGCGGCCGGTCAAGCGCGCCCCGACGTTGTCAGACCCCCGTCCTAGGGTGGCCACCATGGACATCACGGATGCGGGGCAGGTACGGCTGGAAACCTGGACGGAAGACGACTTCTGGCTGCTCAAGCGGACCAACCGCCCTGAGATGACCGAGCACTTGGGCGGCCCCGAGAGCGAGGAGAAGCTTGCCTCGCGGCACCAGCGCTACCTCGGCATAGAGCGAGGGCAGATGTACCGGGTCACGCTGGTGGACACCGGCGAGACGGTGGGCTCGATCGGCTTCTGGGAGCGGGTGTGGCGTGACCAGGCGGTGTGGGAGACGGGGTGGGGCGTGTTGCCCGAGTTCCAGGGACGGGGGCTCGCTGTGAAGGCTGCACGTGCGGTCGTCGAAGCGGCGCGGGCTCTCCGGGAGCATCAGTACCTGCATGCGTTTCCGGGCGTGGACCATCCCGCGTCGAACGCGGTGTGCCGCCGGGCCGGTTTCGAGCTGCTGGGTGAGGTCGAGTTCGAGTACCCGAAGGGCCACTGGATCATGTCGAACGACTGGCGGGTGGACCTGGGCAGACGCTGACAGGCGCGCTGGGAACCGCCCGGGGAGCTGCGCGAGTGACGCGGCAGTTCCCCGGGCGGCGAAACCGGAAGTCAAATCCGGAAGTCAAATCCGGGAGTTGAAACCGGGAGTCGAACCCGGGAGTCGAACCCGGGAGTCGAAGACCGTCAGTCAGTCCTGCACGACGATGTTGTTACCCGCGCCCCCTGAGAGCGTGTCCGTGTCGGCGCCCCCGTACAGCTCGTCGTCGCCGGAGTTGCCCCACATGAAGTCAGGGCCGCCCTCCCCGTACATGACGTCGTTGCCCCGGCCGCCCTCCATTTGGTCGCCGTCGTCCCCGCCGTACAGCTTGTCGTGGCCGTCGTCGCCCTGCAGGGTCTGGTCGCCCGCGATGCCACGGAGCAGGTCGTTGCCCGCGCCACCGGCGGCGATCGCGCGGTCGCCGTTGGCGTAGATCGTGTCGTTGCCCTCGTCTCCGAAGGCAACCCCGTTCTCGAGCACCGTGATGGTGTCGTCGCCCGCCCCCCCCCGAGACGAAGTTGGCGTCGACGCTGCCGAAGTCGGTCAGCTCGTCGTTGCCGGCGCCCAGCTCGATGTCGTTGGTGTAGAAGGCCTGGTCGCTGTTGTTGTGGTAGGCGACGACATCGTCGCTGTCGCCGAGGTCCATCAGCAGGGCGTTGTACGGGCTCTGGCTGTCCAGCATGACGACCGTGCAGGAGACCTTGGTGTTGTCCGCGCTGTCCGGGTAGGCGCAGCCGGTGCCCGCCTCGATCGGGACGCTGTCATCGATGACGAACGTGAGTTGCTCTGCCCCGGTGCGCGACTCGGTAACGGTCACCTGGTTGGTCTGGCCGGCGGCGGCCGTATAAGAGACCTCGCGGTCGAAGTTGACTACGGCGGTTGCCGCCGGCGTCGCGGCACCGGCCGTGGTGGCCAGGGCGGTCGGCAGAGCCAGCCCCGCGCCAAGAGCCAGCGTCAGCGTCGTGGCGGTACGTAACACGCGGCGGCTGACGAGGTGGGAACGCAACATTTCATGGCCTCCGTGAGGCAAATCATGGTCATTTTTGGTCAGTTGGGGGTTTCAAAAAGCCCCAACAACCACCTACGACTCACAAAGCCCACCAACTAGTTGCGCACGGCACAGAAGTTTGAAAGCCGTTGAGGCGCCGTTCACCGGAGGCCGGCGGACCAGGCACGACCGAAACCGTCACCTCCACTTCGCCCCAATCCAAGCCCACCTCATTGACGCGCCACCCGTCCCCCGCATACCTTCCCCGTCGAAGCGCTTCGACACTATCTGTCGAATCGATTCGATGAACGCTGCGTGATGTCCCGATACCCATCCGACTCCCTTGGAGGCACTGGATGTTGACGACACGAAGGCGTGTGGTGGCAGTGGCCGCTGCGGCTCTGAGCGGAGCCCTGCTGCTGGCCTCCTGCGGCGACTCGGACAGCGGGTCTTCCGATGGGAAGACGCTGCGGCTATGGCACTACGAAGCGCCCAACAGCGCGATGGGCGTGGCCTGGAACGAAGCCATCAAGGAGTTCGAGAAGACGCATCCGGGCGTGAAGGTGAAGTTCGAGGAGAAGGGCTTCGAACAGATCCAGAAGACGGCCCCGATGGTCCTCAACTCCAGCGACGCGCCCGACCTCATGGAGTACAACAAGGGCAACGCCACGGCCGGACTCCTCTCCAAGCAGGGGCTCCTCACCGACCTCACCGGCGAAGCCACCAAGCGCGGCTGGGACAAGAAGCTCAGCTCCGGCGTGCGCACCACCAGCCAGTACAGCGCCGAGGGCGTGATGGGATCCGGCAACTGGTTCGGGATCCCCAACTACGCCGAGTACACGATGGTCTTCTACAACAAGGACCTCTTCAAGAAGCACGGCATCGCGGAGCCCACCACCCTCGCCGAACTCACCGCCGCCATGGACAAGTTCGTCGACGAGGGTGTCACCCCGCTCGCCAACTCCGGCGCCGAGTACGTGGCCCACCAGTACCTCTACCAGCTCGCGCTCACCAAGGCCGACCGCGCCTGGGTCGACAAGTACGAGCTCTACAAGGGCAAGACGGACTTCCACGACGAGGCCTGGACGTACGGCGCGGAGACCTTCGCGGACTGGGTGAAGAAGGGCTACATCAGCAAGAAGTCCAGCGGCACGAAGGCGGAGGACGCGGGCACGGCGTTCATCTCCGGCGAGCACCCCATCCTGTTCTCCGGCAGCTGGTGGTACGGCCGTTTCGCCGAGGAGAACAAGTTCGACTGGGGCACGTTCCTCTGGCCCGAGTCGGACCTGACCCTCGGCTCCGGCGGCAACCTCTGGGTCGTGCCCAAGGGCGCCAAGAACAAGGAGCTGGCGTACGACTTCATCGACATCACCATGTCGGAGAAGATCCAGAACCTGCTGGGCAACAAGGGCGGCGTGCCCGTGGCCGCCGACGCGTCGGCCATCACGGACCCGAACGCCAAGAAGCTGATCGGCGACTTCAACACCCTGTCGGAGAAGGACGGTCTGGCCTTCTATCCCGACTGGCCCGTCCCCGGCTTCTACGACGTCCTCGTCTCCGAGACGCAGAAACTGATCACGGGCAGCGGGTCGCCGGACGACTACCTCACGGCACTGCAGGAGGCGTACGACAAGGACGTACCGAAGCAATGACGGTGACCGTCGAACGGGGCGGGCGGGTCGTCGAAAAGGACTCCGGCCCCAAGCCCCCGCGCCGCCCCCGTGACTCGTACGCCCTGTTCCTGCTCCCCGGAGCGCTCGCCTTCCTCGCGGTCGTCGTCGTGCCGTTCCTGATGAACACGGGGGTGAGCTTCACCGACTGGCAGGGCGTGGGCTCCCCGGAGTGGTCCGGGCTCGCCAACTACCGCGAGCTGATGGACGACAGCGAGTTCTGGGCCTCCTTCCGGCACAGCCTCTTCATGGTCGTCGCCATGGCGGCCGTACCGACGGTCATCGGGCTCGTCCTCGCCGCCGCCCTGTTCGACTACGTCGGCAAGCACTTCGGGACGAGGACGGCGGCCGTACTGCGCGCCTGCTTCTACCTCCCGCAGGTGCTGCCGATCGCGGTCGCGGGCATCGTGTGGAGCTGGATCCTGGCGCCGGACAACGGTTCACTGAACGAGCTCCTGAAGGCCGTCGGTCTCGAAAGCTTCCAGCAGGACTGGCTCGGCGACCCCGACTTCGCGCTCTACAGCGTCATGGGCGTCATGGTCTGGGTGCAGATCGGCTTCCCGCTGGTCGTCTTCATGTCCGGACTCCAGCGCGTGGACCCGCAGTTGTACGAGGCCGCCGAGCTGGACGGCGCCGGATGGTGGCGGCGGTTCTGGCACATCACGCTGCCGCAGATCCGCCCGGAGATCTACGTGGTCCTCCTCTGGTGCACGATCGCCGCGCTCAAGGTGTTCGGCGCGGTGTACGTGCTCACCAAGGGCGGTCCGGGCGGGGAGACCAACGTGCCGTCGTATTTCTCCTTCACCACCTTCTTCGAGAAGACGCAGGTCGGCTACGGCGCCGCGATCTCCACCGTACTGACCGTGATCATCCTGGCGCTGGCCCTGGTCGGTCTGAAGCTCCAGACCCGCGCGGAGGACGCCGAGGAAGGGCTTCGAGTATGACCGCCGTACGCCGCTATCCCATCCTCGTCGCCCTGTTCATCGGCGCCCTGTTCATGGTCCTGCCCTTTCTGATCGTCGCGGTCAACGCGGTGAAGTCGCCCGCCGAGTACTCGGCGAACGGCCCGCTCAGCCTGCCCGAGGGGCTCTACCTCGACGGCCTGAAGGACTTCTGGGAACGCGTCGACTTCGGGCAGAAGCTGATCAACTCGGTCCTCATCAGCGGGTCCGTCGCGCTCGGCGCCGTCGTCCTGTCCGTCCTCAACGCGTACGCGATCGGCATCGGCCGGATCCAGGGCCGCACCTGGGTGCTCGCGTTCTTCGTGCTCGCGAACATGCTGCCGCAGGAAGCGCTGGTCTACCCGATCTACTACCTGAGCAAGGAAGCCGGCATCTACGACACCCGGTTGAGCGTGATCATCGTGTTCACGGTGATCCAGGCGGCCTTCGGTACGTATCTGCTGTCGTCGATTCTCGGGCAGTTCCCGCGCGAGATCATCGAGGCCGCCCGGATCGACGGGGCGAACAAGTGGCAGGTGCTGTGGCGGATCGTCGTCCCCGTCAGCCGCCCGACCATCGGGGTACTGCTCGTCCTCTTCTTCATCTGGACCTGGAACGAGTTCCTGCTGCCGCTGGTCATGCTGATCTCGAACGACAACCAGACGGTGTCGGTGGCGCTCGGCGTCCTCCAGGGCCAGCGCCTGATGGACGCCACGATGACGAACGCGGCGGCTCTCCTCGGCGTACTGCCCGCCATCGTCTTCTTCCTCGTCTTCCAGCGGACACTCACCCGCGGCATCGCCGTGGGTGCCGTCAAATGACCGTCAAGTAATGACCGTCAAGTAAGGGGTGTGCCGGTGAAGTTCAGCGACGGCTACTGGCTGCTGCGCGAGGGCGTGACCGCGGCCCATCCGGTCGAGGTGCTCGATGTCACCGCCGAGCAGGGCACGTTGGAGATCCACGCGCCGACCCAGCCCATCCGCCACCGCGGCGACCTGCTGAAGGGACCGGTCGTGACGATCAGCGCGCATGCGCCGATGCCCGACGTCATCGGCGTGACGTTCACGCACTTCGACGGAGAGGAGCCGCGCGGGCCCGAGTTCGAGGTGAGTAAAGAGGAGGTCGCGGCGACGGCCTCGTACGACGACGAGTACGCGACCCTCACCTCCGGCGGCCTCTCCGTCAAGGTCTCCCGCGACGGCCCCTGGCACATCGACTTCCTCGCCGACGGGCGGACCCTCACCAGCAGTGGCCGCAAGGGCATGGGCATCATGCGGGACGCCGAAGGCGGCCACTATCTGCGGGAACAGCTGAACCTCGGCGTGGGCACGAACGTCTTCGGTCTCGGCGAGCGCTTCGGGCCGCTGGTCAAGAACGGCCAGGTCGTCGACATGTGGAACGCCGACGGCGGCACGGCCACGGAGCAGGCGTACAAGAACGTGCCGTTCTATGTGACGGACGCGGGTTACGGCGTCTTCGTCGACCATCCGGGGCGGGTGTCGTTCGAGGTGGGCTCGGAGACGGTGTCTCGGGTTCAATTCAGCGCCGAGACACAGCAGTTGACGTACTACGTCATCTACGGGCCGACACCCAAAGACATCCTGCGCAAGTACACGGCACTCACCGGCCGCCCGGCCCTGCCGCCCGCCTGGTCGTTCGGCCTGTGGCTGTCGACATCCTTCACCACTTCGTACGACGAGGCCACCGTCACGTCCTTCATCGAGGGCATGCAGGAGCGCGAACTCCCCCTCTCCGTCTTCCACTTCGACTGCTTCTGGATGCGCGAGTTCAACTGGTGCGACTTCCAGTGGGATCCGCGGGTCTTCCCCGACCCGGAAGGCATGCTCAAGCGGCTCAAGGAACGCGGACTGCACATCTCCGTATGGATCAACCCGTACATCGCGCAGCGCTCGCCGCTCTTCGCGGAGGGCAAGGCCCTCGGCCATCTGCTGAAGAAGCCGGACGGCAGCGTCTGGCAGTGGGACCTGTGGCAGCCGGGGATGGCGCTGGTCGACTTCACGAGCCCGGCCGCCCGCGACTGGTACGCCTCGAAGCTGGAGGCACTGCTCGCGCAGGGCGTCGACTGCTTCAAGACCGACTTCGGCGAGCGGGTCCCGGTGGACGTGGCGTACGCGGACGGCGGCGACCCGGAGCGGATGCACAACTACTACACGTACCTCTACAACCGCACCGTCTTCGACGTGCTGCGCAAGCACCGGGGAGAGTCCGAAGCCGTCGTCTTCGCGCGGTCGGCGACCGCCGGCAGCCAGAAGTTCCCGGTCCACTGGGGCGGCGACTGCGAGGCGACATACGAGTCGATGGCGGAGTCGCTGCGCGGCGGGCTGTCGCTCGGTCTGTCCGGCTTCGGCTACTGGAGCCATGACATCGGCGGCTTCGAGGGCACGCCGACACCCGCCCTCTTCAAACGGTGGATCGCCTTCGGCCTGCTGTCCTCGCACAGCCGGCTGCACGGCTCGTCGTCGTACCGCGTGCCGTGGCTGTTCGACGAGGAGGCCGTGGACGTCCTGCGGCTGTTCACCAGGCTCAAGCTCCGCCTCATGCCGTATCTGTACGAGGCCGCCCGCACCGCGCAGGCGGAGGGGGTGCCGATGATGCGGGCGATGGTCCTGGAGTTCCCGGACGATCCCGGGTGCGCGCATCTGGAGCGGCAGTACATGCTCGGGCCCGATCTGCTGGTCGCGCCGGTGTTCTCCGACGAGGGAGAGGTGTCGTACTACGTCCCTGAGGGCACCTGGACCCACTTCCTCAGCGGGCAGACGGTGACCGGGCCGCGCTGGGTGCGCGAGAAACACGGATTCGCGAGCGTGCCGCTCCTGGTCCGGCCTGGTGCGGTGATTCCTGTCGGCGCCGTCGAGGACCGGCCCGACTATCCGTACGCGGACGGCGTCACCCTGCACGCGTACGGCCTGGAACGCGGCGCGCAGGTCACGGTGCCGGTGGACGGCGTGACGTTCACGGTCGTACGCGAGGGGGACACGCTGCGGGCCTCGTCGAGCGATCCCTCGGCGCCCTGGGGACTGGCAGGCGGCGGACGGACGGTGCGGGCGAAGGCCGGGACCGGATTTCTGTCGCTGGAACTGAACTCCCCGGAACAGGAAGGGCCATGGTGAAGATCACCGACGTGGCGCGGCACGCGGGGGTCTCCCCCAGCACCGTCTCGTACGCGCTGAGCGGCAAGCGCCCGATCTCGGAGGAGACCCGGCAGCGGATCGAGGACAGCATCCGCGAGCTGGGCTACCGGCCGCACGCGGGCGCGCGGGCGCTGGCCAGCAGCCGGTCCAATGTGCTCGCGCTGGTGGTGCCGTTACGGGCAGGCATCCATGTGCCGGTGGTGATGCAGTTCGCGGTGTCCGTGGTGACGACCGCACGCCGGCACGACCACGACGTGCTGCTGCTCACCCAGGAGGAGGGTGAGGACGGGCTGCGCCGAGTCGCCGACACAGCACTCGTGGACGCGCTCATCGTGATGGACGTCCAACTCCACGACCGACGGCTGCCGTTGCTGCGCGCCCTGGACCGGCCCTCGGTGCTGATCGGGTTCCCGGCCGAGCCCGACGGGCTCACCTGCATCGACCTGGACTTCCAGGCGGCGGGCGAGGTGTGCGTCGAGCATCTGGCGGGCCTCGGCCACCGGGTGATCGCGCTGGTGGGCTCGCCGCCCGAGGTGTACGTGCGGGAGACGGGCTTCGCCCAGCGCGTCGTACGGGGCTTCACCGCGGCGGCGGACCGGCACGGGCTGTCCTCCTCGGTGCACCCGTGCGAGGCGGAGCCCGCGGCGGCCCGCCAGGTCGCCGAGCAACTCCTGCGCGAGCGCCCGGCGTTGACAGGCGTCGTCGTCCACAACGAGCCCATCGTCGAACCCCTCATCGACGCCTTCGAGCAACTCGGCCTGCGCGTGCCCGGCGATCTGTCCGTCACCGCGATCTGCCCGGACGAGCTCGCCGGTCGTGTCCCGGTCCCCGTCACCTCGGTGGCCATACCGTCCGACGAGGTGGGCGCCGGAGCCGTCGAACTGCTGATGAAGAAGCTGGGCGGCGCGGCCGCACCGGAGGCCACGCTGCTGCCGCCTCGGCTGACGGTGCGGGAGAGCACGGGGCGGCGGCCCTGAAAAGCCCCACACACAAAGCCCCCCGCACGAAGAGCCCCCATGGAAGAGCACCTGTCCAAGCCCCAAGTGTTAGGCCCTAGTTGTGAGGAGCCGTGTCATGCAAGGCAAGAGAAGACACAGAACCGTCGGCTCACGCGCAGTGCCCGTTCTGGCCCTGACGCTGATCGCCGGACTCGGCGTCACGGCCACCGGAACAGCCGGCGCGGACGCGCCCTCGTACGCCTTCCGCAATCCGAAGCTCTCCGTCGACCGGCGCGTGGACGACCTCCTCACCCGGCTCACGCTCGACGAGAAGATCTCCCTGTTCCACCAGTACCAGCCCGCGATCCCGCGCCTCGGCATCAAGTCGTTCAAGACCGGTACCGAGGCCCTGCACGGGGTCGCCTGGCTCGGTGAGGCCACCGTCTTCCCGCAGGCCGTGGGGCTCGCGTCGACCTGGGACCCGGCGCTGATGAAGCGGGTCGGCTCGGCGGTCGGTGACGAGGCGCGCGGCTTCCAGCAGGAGCGGCCGCCCGGCTGGGGCCTCAACCTCTGGGCGCCCGTGGTGAACCCGCTGCGCGACCCACGCTGGGGCCGCAACGAGGAGGGCTACTCCGAGGACCCCCGTCTGACGAGCGCGATGGCGATTGCGTATGGCACGGGCCTGACCGGCGGCGACCCCGACCACCTTAAAACGGCGCCGACGCTGAAGCACTACCTCGCCAACAACAACGAGGCGGACCGCACGACCACGTCGTCCGACCTGCGCCCGCGCGTGTTGAAGGAGTACGAGGAGCAGGCGTTCAAGCCGGCGATCGAGGCGGATGCGGCCACGGGCGTCATGTCCGCGTACAACCTGGTCAACGGCCGCCCGGCGACGGTCAATCCGGCCCTCGACGACGACGTACGGACCTGGTCCTCGTACGACCTGCTGAACGTCACCGACGCCTACGCGCCCAACAACCTGATCGGCACCGGCAGTCAGAAGTACTACGACACCCTGGCCGAGGGGAACGCGGCCGCGCTGAAGGCGGGCATCGACAGCTTCACGACGGACGACGCGAACTCCGTACCGACGACGAGTTCGGTGAAGTCCGCCTTGTCCACGGGCCTGTTGAAGGAGTCCGACGTCGACACGGCGGCCGGGCACATCCTGAGCATCCGCGTCCGGCTCGGCGAATTCGACCCGGGCGGCGGCAAGTACGGCTCCATCGACAAATCGGTCGTGAACAGCCCGGCGCATCAGAGGCTCGCGCGGAAGGCGGCGGCTGATGCCGCCGTACTGCTGAAGAACTCGGGCGGCGCCCTGCCCCTGAAGACCTCCGCGAAGAACGTGGCCGTCGTCGGCCCGCTCGCCGACACCCTCTACACCGACTGGTACTCCGGCACGCTCCCGTACGCGGTCACGCCGAAGGAGGGCATCGCCGCGAAGGTCGGTGCCCCGGTGACCAGCAGCGAGGGCGTGGACCGGATCGCGCTGAAGAACGTCTCGACCGGCGCTTACGTGACAGCCGGGTCGGACGCCGACGGCGAGCCCCTGAGGGAGAGCGGCGCCTCGTCCGGTACGGCGGTCCAGTTCGACGTATTCGACTGGGGCGCCGGCATCGTGACCCTGAGGTCGGCGGCGAACGGCAAGTACGTCGGCGCCAAGGGGTCGAACTTCGTCAACGACCAGGTGCAGCCCGGCGGTTGGTTCGTGCAGCAGCAGTTCGCGCTGGAGGAGCAGCCTGACGGCACGTACCTGCTCCGCTACGCGGGCTACGAGACCAGGGAACCCTGGTGGTCGAACCCGGTCTACCTCGGCCCGACCGGCGACGACGGCACTCTCGGTCTGGTGACCAAGGAGGAGGCCGCCCGCTACACGAAGGACGTCGTCCGCAGCGGCACCGACGAGGCCGCGGCCGCGGTGAAGGGCAAGGACGCGGCCGTGGTGGTGGTCGGTTCGATGCCCGCGATCAACGGCCGCGAGAACGACGACCGCGAGGACATGAGCCTGGCCCCGTCCCAGGAAGCCCTGGTCAAGGCGGTACGCAAGGCCAACCCGAAGACGATCGTGGTCGTCGAGAACAGCTACCCGACCACCCTCGGCGACCTCCAGAAGGAGGTCCCGGCCCTGCTGTGGACCACCCACGCGGGCCAGGAGACCGGCAACGCCCTCGCCGACGTCCTCTTCGGCGACGTGAACCCGGCGGGACGCCTCACCCAGACCTGGTACCGGTCGGAGTCCGACCTCCCGTCGATCCTCGAATACGACAACATCAAGCACGACCGCACGTACCAGTACTTCAAGGGCGATCCGCTGTACGAGTTCGGCCACGGCCTCTCGTACACCTCTTTCCGCTACGGGCAGCCGAAGCGGGTCTCCGACGGCTACGAGGTCGCCGTCACGAACACCGGGCGGCGGGCCGGCGACGAGGTCGTGCAGCTCTACACCCATCAGCGGGCCTCACGCGACAAGCAACCGCTAAAGCAGCTGGAGGCGTTCCAGCGGGTGTCTCTGAAGCCGCGCCAGACGAAGGCGGTCAAGCTGAAGCTCTCGGTGGACGATCTCGCGCACTGGGATGTCACGCGGTCCAAGTGGGTGGTGGAGAGCGGGACTTACGACGTTCTCGTGGGCGCTTCCTCGGAGGACATCCGGTCGCGTACGGCGCTGAAGGTACGGGGCGAGACGATTCCGGCGCGGGATCTGTCCCGGGTCACGCGGGCCGAGAACTTCGACGACTACGAGAGTGTGCGGCTGGTCGACGAGTCGAAGGCGCGGGGAACGGCGGTGGGGGCTTCGGGGGACGAAGCCTGGGTGAAGTTTGCCGACTCCCAACTCGGCTTCGGCGCTTCGAAGTTCAGCGCCCGGGTGGCCGGGGCAGCCGGGAAGGTCGAGATCCGGCTCGGGTCGCCGACCGGCACGATCGTCGGTACGGCGACGGCATCCGGCACCGGGTCGCCTTACACGTACGAGACGGTGAACGCCTCGCTTTCCAGCGCCGCCAAGGGCCGTCAGGACCTGTACCTCGTCCTGGGCGACAGCATGCGGTTGTCGACGTTCTCGCTCCGCTGACCGACTGTCCGAGGACTGGGGCGGTGAGGGCGAAAACCCTCACCGCCCCGATTGGCGGATTCAGCCGAGCCCCCACGACCGCCCGAGCCGGTAGGCCGCGCACAGATTCACGTCGAGGACATGCGCCCCCGCCGTACCGCACTGCTCACCACCGCTCCCCGGATCGACGGGCTGCCCATGCCCCATCCCTGTGACGCTGTACGTCTCCACGACCACCGTCCCGCTCCCGTCCCGGAACGCCTGGTGCGGATAACCGGCGACGCTGTCACTCACGTCCGCGACCTGGTCGGCGCCGTGCACGTCGGTCCACTGCTTCATGAGGTCGGTCATGTTGACGGGCTTGACGGTGTAGTCGGCGGTCCCCTGGAACACAGTGAGCCTCGGCCAGGGCCCGCCGTACCCGGGCCGGGCGGCCCGCACCCGGTCGCCCCACTGCCCCGCACTTTGGGTGGCACCCACGTACATGCACACGTACGGCGACCCGGCGGCCTGCGCACACCCGTACGGCAGCCCCGCGACCACGCCACCCGCGATGAACTTCTCCGGATACGCGGCCATCATCACGGAGGTCATCCCGCCGCCGGCGGACAGCCCGGTGACGTACACCCGCGAGGCGTCCCCCGACACGTCGGCGAGTTGCCGGTCGACCATCTGCGCGACGCTGGCGGCCTCCCCCTGTCCCCGCGCGATGTCACCGCTCTGGAACCAGTTGAAACACGACGAGGCATTGTTGCCGGACTGCTGCTGCGGCAGCACGACGGAGAACCCCCAGCGGTCGGCGAGCTGGGTCCAGCCACTGCCGGTGCCGTACCCGGCGGCGTTCTGCGTGCACCCGTGCAACGCGACGACGACGGGCCGTCCGGCGGGCAGCCCGTCCGGCACGTACCGGAACATCTTCAGAGCCCCGGGATTGGCCCCGAAGCCGGTGACCTCCTGCACGGAGGCGGCAGCGGCCCGCCCCGGCGGCAGGACTAGGGACAGCAGGGCGGCCAGGAGGGCCACCAGTACAAGACGTGTGAATGTTGCGGCTCTGGTCTCGGTCATGAGGAGGGACCGTAGAAGCGTGAATCGACCCCGGATATGTTCCCGGACACCACAACGCGGTCTTGCGTCGTGTGCCCGATAGACATGACAAAGGCCCCGCTGCCTGAGCAGCGGGGCCTGTGCCTGCTGTGTTCAATTGAAAACATGGGAAAGTGGAGATGGCGGGAATCGAACCCGCGTCCACCGGTGCAGAATCAGGGCTTCTCCGAGCGCAGTTCGCTGCGATTTTCTCAGCCCCGGAGATCACGCGAACAAGTCTCCGACGGGCTCAGTCACTGTTTGATTTCCCATCGAACCCCGTGACCGGGCTCGATGGTTTAGTTCCCTAGATTATGCCAGGGTCCGGGTCGGGAACACCCCCGGGCTGACACCCATTAAGGGTCCTTCACTCACTGCTTATTAGGCAGCGAGGGCGAAGGACTGGGAATCGCTCTTGGAATTGGCGATTATTGGTTGCGACATATGGTTAACGAGATCATTGCCGCTTCCTCGGCTCGCTTCCCCTGGTTCGACAGCCGCTGTCGAAACCGATCATCCCCATGTTCATTTTTCAAAGCCGGATCTTTCGACCCACGCACCCTCGGTGAGGTGCTGACGCCATCGTACGTGACCAACGCGCGACGATGCCACCGTATTCCCGACGGCCGGGCGCCACCCGCCCGCCACCCGTCTGCTAGGCGCCCCGCTGCTTCCTCTTCGCCGCCGCGATCGCCCGGTCCGACTCCCGCCGGTCCTGCTTCTCCCGCAGCGTCTGCCGCTTGTCGTACTCCTTCTTGCCCCGGGCGAGCGCGATCTCGGCCTTGGCGCGACCGTCCTTGAAGTACAGGACGAGGGGCACGATCGTGTGCCCCGTCTCATCGGACTTCGACGCCAGCTTGTCGATCTCCTCGCGGTGCAGGAGCAGCTTGCGCTTGCGGCGCGCGGAGTGGTTGGTCCAGCTGCCCTGGCTGTACTCGGGGATGTGGGCGTTGTGCAGCCACGCCTCGTTCCCGTCGATCTGGACGAAGCCGTCGACGAGCGAGGCGCGGCCCTGGCGCAGCGACTTCACCTCCGTGCCGGTGAGTACGAGCCCGGCCTCGTAGGTGTCGATGATCGCGTAGTCGTGCCGCGCCTTCTTGTTCTGCGCGACGATCTTGCGCTTGCCGTCCTTGGCCTTGCCGGAGGCTCCCCCGCCCTGCTTCGGCTGGGACTCTTTCGGTACGTACATGCCCTTGCTCATAGTGCTGCCATTTTCGCACTAGAGGGGGGTCCCGGGGAAAGCCGATTACCAAGGCCATGACCCGTCGGCCACGAAGGCCGTGCGCGGTCGGCTACGTGGGGTCGCCGAGCCCGCTCAGTACGGTCTCGGCCCGTTCCAGCACGCCTTCCTCGACCTCGAGGTCGGGGCTGATGCCGCTGCCGTCGACGGTGCGCCCGAAGGGAGTGCGGTAGTGCCCGACGGTCAGCTCGGCGACGGAGCCGTCCGCGAGTCGGCTCGGCATCTGGACCGAGCCCTTGCCGAAGGTCCTGGAGCCCACGACGAGCGCGCGGCCGCGGTCCTGTAGGGCGCCCGTGAGGAGCTCGGCCGCGCTCATCGTGCCGCCGTCGACGAGCGCGACCAGGGGTCTGGAGGTGTCGCCGCCCGGCTCGGCGTGCAGGGCGCGCTGCTCGCCGCGTACGTCGTACGTCGCCACCAGGCCGCCGTCGAGGAAGGCGGAGGCGGCGGTGACGGCCTCGCTGACCAGGCCGCCGGAGTTGCCGCGCAGGTCGAGGACGATCCGGGCGCCGGAGGGGGCCCTGGTCACGGCGTCCCGTACGAGTTCGCCGGAGCCCTTGGTGAAGGCGGCGACCTTGATCACGGTGACGTCGCCGGCGAGTTCCCGTACCGTCACGGACTCCGTGGACAGCCGCGCCCGGCGCACCGTCTCGGTCCACGCGCGCGTGCCGCGTTCCAGGCCCAGGGAGACGGCCGTACCGGCGGCGGCGTCGGTGGCGTCGCCCCGGAGTAAGGAGACGACCTCGGTCACCGGCCTGCCGTCGACGCGCTCGCCGTCGACGCTGCGCAGCCGGTCGCCCTGGCGGATCCCGGCGGCGTCCGCAGGCGAGCCGTCCCGCACGCGGGCCACTGCGATACGTCCGTCGCGCTCGCGCCGCGCGGCCAGGCCGACGCCGGTGTACAAGCCGTCGAGGGCCTCCTCGAACTCCTCGTACTCCCCCGGGGAGTACACCGCGCCCCAGCGGTCGCCGCTGCGGCTCACAGCCCGCTCGGCCGCCTCCACGGGCGACTTGCCGTCGGCCATCGCCTCGGCGGCGGCGTCGGTGACGTCCTCCTGGCGTCCCGCGGAGCCGGCGGACCCGACCGTCGCCGTACGGGCCCCCTGGGAAGACGATTTCTGGTCGGAGGCGCCGAAAGAGCCGGTCGCGGCACCGGTGGCGAGGACGCTCGCGAAGACCAACGTCAGGGCCGCCCCGCGGCGGATACGGCGGGGCGGACAGAACAGGTCGCGGCCGGACATGCCGGTGAGTCTAGGACAACGCAAAGGGCCGTACGCCTCGTTGGCAGTACGGCCCCATTGGCATGCGTCACACCTTCAGGTACTTGCGCAACGCGAAGAACGCGGCAAGCGCGGGCATCAGCAGACTTGTGGCGAGGATGAGCGGCAGCTTGGTGAGGACCGCGTCCCAGCCGATGAAGTTGATGAGGTTCAGCTTCTCGGACAGGGCCAGACCGTGGTCGATGATGAAGTATCTGGCGATCAGCAGGAAGGCGCAGGCGACACCACCGCCGATGAGTCCGGCGACGGCGGCCTCCATGATGAACGGCGCCTGGATGTAGAAGCCGGAGGCGCCCACCAGACGCATGATGCCGGTCTCCCGGCGACGGCTGAACGCCGAGACGCGCACCGTGTTGACGATCAGCATCAGCGCGACGACGAGCATCATCGCCATCACCGCGCGGGCCGCCCAGTTCATGCCGTTGAGCAGTTCGAAGAGGTTGTCCAGGTAGCTCTTCTGGTCCTGCACGGACTGCACACCGTCACGGCCGTCGAAGGCGGTGGCGATGACCTGGTACTTCTCCGGCTCCGTCAGCTTGACGCGGAACGACTCCTGCATCTGGTCCGGCGTGAGCGAGCTGGCCAGCGGGGAGTCGCCGAACTGCTCCTTGTAGTGCTTGTACGCCTGGTCCGCCGTCTCGTGCGCGACGGTGTCGACGACGGACATCTTGTCGAGGTCGCTCTCGATCTGCTTCTTCTGCTCGGTGGTGACCGCTCCCCTGGCGCAGTTGGGGTCGGACTCCGCGTCGCTCTTGTTGCAGAGGTAGATCGAGACGTTGACCTTGTCGTACCAGTAGCCCTTCATCGTGCTGACCTGATCGCTCATCAGGAGCGAGCCGCCGAACAGGGCGAGGGAGAGGGCCACGGAGACGATGACCGCGAAGGTCATCGTCAGATTGCGGCGGAGACCGACGCCGATCTCCGACAGGACGAACTGGGCGCGCATGGCGTCTACTCAGGCCTTTCCATGGACGGCTGGGGGGCGGTGGCGGTTCAGGGCTCCGGCACAGGGCCTTAGTGCTGGTAGCCGTAGACGCCGCGTGCCTGGTCCCGGACGAGGCGGCCCTGCTCCAGCTCGATGACGCGCTTGCGCATCTGGTCCACGATGTTCTGGTCGTGGGTCGCCATCAGGACGGTGGTGCCCGTCCGGTTGATGCGGTCGAGCAGCTTCATGATGCCGACGGACGTCTGCGGGTCGAGGTTTCCGGTCGGCTCGTCGGCGATGAGCAGTTTCGGCCGGTTGACGAAGGCGCGCGCGATGGCGACGCGCTGCTGCTCACCACCGGAGAGTTCGCCCGGCATCCGGTCCTCCTTGCCGCCGAGCCCGACGAGATCGAGCACCTGGGGCACGGATTTACGGATCTCGCCGCGGGACTTGCCGATGACCTCCTGCGCGAACGCGACGTTCTCGCCGACCGTCTTGTTCGGCAGCAGCCGGAAGTCCTGGAACACCGTCCCCAACTGGCGGCGCATGTGCGGCACTTTCCAGTTGGACAGGCGCGCGAGGTCCTTGCCCAGGACGTGGACCTGGCCGTGGCTGGTGCGCTCCTCACGGAGGATCAGCCGCAGGAAGGTGGACTTTCCGGAGCCGGAGGAGCCCACCAGGAACACGAACTCGCCGCGCTCGACCTCCAGGGAGACATCCCTGAGTGCGGGGCGGGTCTGCTTTGGGTAGACCTTGGAGACGTTGTCGAATCGGATCACGGATGCACCACGAGTCAGCGGGGGTAGGTGAGCGTGACCATACGCGAACCCGGTGGGCGGCTGCAGTCGCCGGTCGGGGTTGCGCGAGGGTTGCACGTTTTGTCGTACATGGGAAGGGCTTGAATGCGCCGGGACCGCGAAGGATAAGGGGACACGAGCCTAAATCCGGGGAACCTGGCACAGTGGAGGGGAACGTTCTCGTTCCTGAGAGCGTTGAGAGCGTTGTCTACGTGGAACCGGTGCAAGGAGGGCGAGCGCATGACGTACGACCGGTTGGTGTGCGCGAACTGTGCCGCGCCCGTGAATGAAGGCCGCTGCCCCGTCTGCCGTGCCAACAGGGAGCGGCTGCAGCAGGAGAGCCCGTTCGCGGGCCTGAACCCCATGGCGCTGATCGCACTGCTGGCCGTGCTGATCGCGGCCGTGGCACTGCTGGCACACCAGACCGCGTAGCGAGCGGCGAGGCATTTCGTACGGCACATATCAGCTCGTACGGCACATACGGCAAGCGGCATTACGTGTACGACGAGTGCGACGAGAAGGGCCCGGAGTCCTGGACTGGACTCCGGGCCCTTCTCGCGTTCGTACACCTGGTACCTGGTAGACCGGGCCGCCTACGGCAGGTCAGCCGCTGACAGACGTCAGGCGGCGGCGCCGCGGTTGTTCATGAGGCGCGGCAGCATGCGGAAGCCGATACCGCCGGCGATCATCGTGGCCGCACCGACCAGCAGGAAGGTGGTCTCGGCGGCGCCGGTCTCGGCGAGCTCGCCGCCGCCACCGGTGCCCTGAGCGGAGGCGTCCGCGCCCGTGCCGGTACCGCTGCCGGTCTCGGTCAGGCTCTCCTTGCCCTCGCCCTGCTCGACGGGCTGCGAGCCGCCGCCGTCGGGGTCGGTGTCGTTGCCGCCACCGCCGACGCCGTCGTCGTCACCCGGGTCGGTCGGGTCCTCGGTGGGCTCGTCCGTGGGCTCGTCGGTCGGCTCGTCCGTCGGCTCCTCGGTGGGCTCGTCCGTCGGCTCGTCCGTGGGCTCGTCGGTCGGCTCGTCCGTCGGGATGTCCGTCGGAATGTCCGTGGGCGGGTCCGTCGGTTCCTCGGTCGGGTCCTCCGTCGGGTCCTCGACACCGAGGCCGACATTGACACCGTCCTTGTCGGCGCTGGCGCCGACGTTCAGACCGCCCACCTCGACGCCGACGTCGAGGGCCGAAGCGGCACCCGCGGCGGTCAGCGAAGCGCCGGCGGCGATCACCGCACCGGCGGCCACCCGCGCGACACGGATCCGCGTCTTCTTGGTCATCTGCCTGCTACCCCCAGATAGCTAATCGTCAATGGAGCAGCGCCTGGGGCGACGACATCAGGGACGCTCTCGAAGCCCCCCGGTTCACATGCGCCCCAGAGATACGCATGCCGCGCGTCAGCCTTCCTGTTCTTCAAAGCATCGTCAAGGTCGTTGCGACCGTGATGTCCAGATCAAGGTCATATGACGGCCGAGACGCAATGTGAGTGTGACGTAAAACCCACACATTGGGCTGCAGAAAGGGCAACTGCCGTCCGTGAGGAGGCAGTTGCCCTGTCGACAAAACTATGTCTACGGAAGTCGCTTACTTCGCCTGCTGCTTGCGCCAGCGAATTCCGGCCTCCAGGAAGCCATCGATCTCGCCATTGAAGACGGACTCCGGGTTGCCCACTTCGTGCTCCGTGCGCAGATCCTTGACCATCTGGTACGGGTGCAGGACGTACGAACGCATCTGG
Organism: Streptomyces ureilyticus; assembly: GCF_011045025.1. Taxonomy (GTDB): domain Bacteria; phylum Actinomycetota; class Actinomycetes; order Streptomycetales; family Streptomycetaceae; genus Streptomyces; species Streptomyces ureilyticus. The sequence goes on along the minus strand of NZ_JAAKZX010000097.1, from coordinate 7,996 downwards.
TTTCCCCAGGAGTTGCCGCCGTCGCCCTTGAGGGCGTCCATCTTGGCCTGCTCCTCCTGCCGGCGCCGCTCCAGCAACTTCGCCTGCAGTACGTTCATGGCGGTCGCCTTGTTCTGGATCTGCGACCGCTCGTTCTGGCAGGAGACGACGATTCCGGTGGGAAGGTGAGTCAACCGCACCGCGGAGTCAGTGGTGTTGACGCCCTGACCGCCGGGCCCTGACGAGCGGTACACATCCACCCGCAACTCGGACTCGTCGATCTCGACGTGGTCGGTCTTCTCGACGACGGGCAGCACCTCCACGCCCGCGAACGAGGTCTGGCGGCGCCCCTGGTTGTCGTACGGCGAGATCCTTACGAGCCGGTGCGTGCCCTGCTCCACCGACAACGTCCCGTAGGCGTACGGCGCCTGGACGGCGAAGGTGGTCGACTTGATGCCGGCCTCTTCCGCGTACGAGGTTTCGTAGACCTCGGTCTTGTAGCCCTGCTGTTCGGCCCAGCGCAGGTACATGCGCTGGAGCTTCTCGGCGAAGTCCGCGGCGTCTACGCCGCCGGCTTCCGCGCGGATGTTGACGAGTGCCTCGCGGGAGTCGTACTCCCCCGACAGCAGCGTCCGGACCTCCATCTCGTCCAACGCCTTCCTGACGGCAGTGAGCTCCGTCTCGGCCTCGGCGCGGGTGTCCGGGTCGTCCTCCTCCTCGGCCATCTCGAAGAGCACGCCCAGATCGTCGATCCGGCCGCGCAGGGCTTCCGCCTTGCGGACCTCCGCCTGGAGGTGGCTCAGCTTGCTGGTGATCTTCTGCGCCGCTTCCGGGTCATCCCACAGGGACGGCGCTGCCGCCTGCTCCTCGAGCACGGCGATATCTGCCCTCAGCTTGTCGAGGTCCAGGACGGCCTCGATCGACTCCATGGTCGCGGAGAGGGACTTGAGCTCTTCGGATACATCGACAACTGCCACGCTCCCCAGCGTACTGGCTCCGCCAAGTGGGGAGGTCGGTGTGCGGGTCCCGAAAACCGGGGCTCCGCCCCCCCCAGGCCCCCTTGGGGGGTCGTGTGTCGGCTGCGGGCCGGTCGTGGGTTGCTGCGCGGTTCCCCGCACCCCTGGGTGGGTGGGGGCTTGGGCCGTCGTACGGCCCGTGCCTCGTACGACCCCGCCGGAGGGCTGCGCCCCCGGCCCCCTGGCGCGGTCGCATGCCGGCTGCGGGCCGTCCTGGATTGCACGCGCAGTCCCCACGCCCCTGGGTGAATGGGGGCTTGGGGCCGTCATGCGGCCCGCGCCGCCTGGTCGTGCCGCCCGCGCCTCGTACGGACCGCGCCTCGTACGGACCGCGCCCCTAAAGGAGGCCGCAGGCCTCTTTAGGGGCGCGGGGAACTGCGCGACCAGCCGCAACGGGCCCGCAGCTGCCAATGCGCCCCCCAACACCCTGCCCAGTAGGCACCCGGCCGCGGGGGCGGAGGTTACGGCGCAGCCGGAGCCGACGCGCCCGGGCCCTGCGGCTTCGCGTCCGCGTTGTCGCCCGTCGTGGCGAGCCACGTGCCGATGCCGACCGCGGCCGCGAGGGCGACGCCCACCGCGCTCAGCGTGAGGCGGCGGCGCCGGGCCGCGGCGCGGTTGCGGGCGGAGCCGGGCCGCGGAGCCCCGGCGGCGCGCGGCGCGCGGGCCGTGCCCCTGGCGCCGCCCGCCAGCTCGTCCGGCCCCGGCACCCGCATGCTCGTATGCGTGTCACGGTTCGAGTCCGGCGCCGCCCGCCCCGGCACCAGGGGCACCGCACCCCGACGCACCCGCTCGGTGTCGCGCGGGGCCTCCGGCTCCGCGGGCGACGCGTCGGACTCCGGCTCCGGCTCGTCCACATCCAGCGGCGGCATCCCCGCCAGTTCGGGCAACTGCTCCCGCAGCCGTGCCGCCAGCTCGGACGCCCTCAACCGCGACGCCGGCGCCTTCGCCAGACACTGCACGAGCAGCTGCCACAGCTCCTCGTGAATCCCGGGAAGAGGAACCACCGTCTCCGTGACATGCCGCCGCAGCACCGCCCCCGGGTGACCGCCGCCGAACGGCGTGAATCCGGCCAGCAGCTCGTACAGAACGGTCGCCAGCGCGTAGATGTCGACGGCCGCCCGAGGGGGCAGCCCTTCGATGATCTCGGGCGCCAGATAGTCCGGCGTACCGATGATCTTCGTCGCCCGGGTCCGCCGCGGCGAGTCGATGAGCTTGGCCACTCCGAAGTCCGTCAGCAGCGCCGGATGCGAGCCGCCGGGACCGAGCGGACCCTGCATGTCCAGCAGTACGTTCTCCGGCTTGACGTCCCGGTGGACGACACCCGCCGCGTGCGCGGCGGCGAGCCCGTCCGCGACATCCGCGGCGATCGCGACCGCGGCCTCGGGAGCCATCCGCCGCTCGCGGTCGAGCCGGGTGCGCAGATCCGTCCCCCGTACGAGATCCATGACCAGCGCGAGGTCGTTGCCGTCGACCACCAGATCGCGTACGGAGACGACATGCGGATGATCGAGCCCGAGCAACGCCGTCCGCTCCTGCACGAAGCGCCCCACGAGCTCCTGGTCGGAGGCGAGGTCCTCACGCAACAGCTTGATGGCGACGGGCCCGTCCGGCCCCTCGCCCAGCCACACCGTGCCGGCGCTGCCCCGCCCCAGAATCTGGTGCGCGGTGTACCGGCTGCCGATCTTCCGTGCCAAGACTGCTCCTACGGACGCGTGTTGTCGCTAAAGCTACGCGCCCGCGGACCCAACCTTCACTCCGGAGACAGAAATCACCCGCCAGGTGTCGACAAATCCCCAGAACCGCGGTGCGGTTCTGGGGATTCGGGCGCAGCAAAGGGGCCTGTTCAATCCTGAACAGGACTGAACAGGCCCAAAGGGATCTCAAGCGATCTGAGCGAATCTGAGAGACAAGACGGGCCTACTGGCCGGAATCAGAACCAGAACTCGAACCCGAGCCCAGTTCCCCCACCCAGTCCGACGCCGTCTGGAACCAGTCCGTCAGCTGCTCCCAGTAGCCCTTGGTCGTCCCGATCCAGCTCTGGAGCGGGCTCAGTTCCCAGATCAGCCACCCCGCCACGACCAGGATGATGATCGTGAACAGGCACCCCTTGAGGCACCCGAGCCCGGGGATCTTCATCGGGTTGGCGCTGCGCTGGCGCGGCTCACGCGGCGGCCGGGGTTCGCGAGGTGGCCTCGACGCGGGCTGCTGGGGCGGCGGCGGCGCGGGAGCGTATCGCTGCGGCTGCTGCTGGGGCTGCCGCTGAGGTGCGTACTGCTGCGGCTGGCCCTGGGGCGGGTAGCCCTGCTGAGGTCGCTGCTGGGGGCGCTGTCGCGGCTGCTGCTGCGGGCGGGCGACCTGTCGCTGGGGACGTCGCCGCAGCGGGTCCTGGCCGGGGTCGACATACGACTGGACCTGCGTCTGCTCGTTGCGGTCGCGGGCGGCGCGCAGCTGGTTCTGCCAGGGGTGCGGGTCCTCCGGGCCGCCGCCGGGCGGTGGCTGGTTGGACGGCATCGGCGGCATCACCGAGGTGGGGTCGGGGGCGCCACGGTGCGGCAGTACGGAGGTGGGGTCGGCGTCTCCGGAGCCTTGGCCGGCGCCGGTGTGCGGCAGGACGCTGGTCGCGCCGTTCGGGTCGTACGAGCCGGCGCCGTGCGGCAGCACCTGGGTGGGGTCGGCGGCGCCGGGCATGCCCGGGACGGTGGCGGGCGCCGGGTCTGGAGCGAGCAGCACGGCCACGCCCTCGGCGGCGGCGATCTGCGCGGAGTTCGCGTGCACGCCGACGCCCTCGGCGACCGTGCGCAGGCCGCGGGCGAGGTTCTCGGCGCTGGGCCGTTCGTCCGGGTTCTTGCGCAGGCAGCGCTCGATGACCGTCCACAGGGGGCCGGGGATCGTGGAGGGGCGGCGCGGTTCGGCGTTCAGGTGCTGGTGGAGCACCTCCAGGGACGAACCGCCGGAGAACGGCGGACGGCCGGTGACCAGCTCGTACAGCATGATTCCGGCGCCGTAGACGTCGACCGCGGAGGTCTGCGGGCGGCCCTCTGCGGACTCGGGGGCGACGTACGCGGGTGTGCCGACGAACTCGTGGGTGCGCGTCAGGCCGGGTGAGTCGGCGAGCCGGGCGATGCCGAAGTCGGTCAGCAGCGGGTGCATCTGGCCGCCGTCCTGCTTGAGCAGGACGTTCGCCGGCTTCAGGTCGCGGTGGACTACGCCGTCGGCGTGACTGGAGGCGAGCGCGTCGGCGACCTGGGCGGTGAGGAGGGCGGCGGCCACGGGGCTGAAGGGGCCGTTCTCGCGCAGGTAGCGGTGCAGGTCGGGGCCTTCGACCAGGTCCATGACCAGGGCGAGGAGGTCGCCTTCGACGACGAGGTCGCGTACCCGGACGATGTTCGGGTGGGTGAGGCGGAGCAGGACAGAGCGCTCCCGTAGGAACCGCATCACGACATCCGCGTCGTTGGCGAGCTCCTCCTTGAGGACCTTGATCGCCACGGTCTCGCCGGGCTGGCCCGGAACGGCCGCCTCGGCTCCCGCGGTCTCCCTCTGGCGGGCTCGCCAGACGGTGCCTGTGGCGCCGCGCCCAAGCGGCTCCTCAAGGAGGTACTTGCTCCCTACCGGCCGCACGTCATGCGCTCCCTGCTGCTTGCCTGGCTGGTTCGTCACCCTTGCTACGGGTGTTCCGACCCACTGTAGTGCCGCTGAACTGGCACCGGGTTGTCGTCATCCTGTGGACGCCGTCCTGTGGATTACGTGGGGCGATGCCTTCCGTTTCAGGCAAAGACGCTCACTCCTGGACGGTTGGTTGCCGGATCTTGGCGTGATCGATCTCAATGGGGCATTGGTCAGGCATTTTTGTGGGCGGAGCTGAGCAATCAAGATCACTTGTTCGCGGGATGCGGGCGCGTTGTCAGTGGCAGGTGCGAGGATGCTTCCCGTACTGGCCGACGTGCCCGGTGTGGTGGGGGAGCTGCGGTGGGGATCGCAGCGGAGCCTCGTCGCGGGCGCCCGCGCAGAAGGGACCGCTGACGGCGATGCAGATCCGGCTGACCGTCGTAGACCCGCTGGGGACGCACCCCGAGGGGCGTGCCGCGTCCTGCGACGTGCTGGTGACGGCGCCCGCCGGTACCGCGCTCGCCGCGGTGGCCTCCGGCCTCGCCTCGGCGGTCGGGGGCGAGGGTCCCGGTGTGCTGTACGCGGGAGCGGAGCGGCTGGACGCGCAGCGCTGCACGCTCGGTGAGCCGCCGCTGATCGACGGCGCCGTGCTGTGCCTGGGCGCCCCGGCGGAGCCCGGCCCCGAGGTCGACGCGGCCGAAGCCCGGCTCCATGTCGTCGCCGGTCCGGACGCGGGCGGCGTGCATCTGCTGCACGGCGGCCGTATCGACATCGGCCGCTCCGCCGACGCGGACGTGCCCCTGGACGACCCGGACGTCTCCCGCCTGCACTGCGCCGTCACGGTCGCGGCGGACGGGCGGGTGTCGGTCGCGGACCTCGGCTCCACGAACGGCACGACCCTGGACGGCGCGCGCGTGGGCGAGCGCCCGGTGCGCTTGGCGCCGGGGGCGCTGCTGCGGGTGGGCGAGTCGGCGTTGCGGCTCGCCCGGGCCGGGGATGGGGAGGCGGTACGGGAGACGGTGCCGGACGGGGAGGGGCATGTACGGGTGCTGGGGACGCCCGAGGCGACGCAGCCGCTGCCCGGACCCGGACCCGGACCCGGACCCGCCAGAACTGTGCCGCACGCGCGCGTGGGGGACGATTCCGCCGCCGGCGATTCCGTCGCCTTGAAGGCGAGCGACACGCACCATGGCTTCGGTATGGCGGGGTGGGGAGCCGCGGAGGGCAGCTCCTCCGGGGCGCAGGGGCACGGCTCCGTGGAACCGCCGGTCGCGTCGGGTCAGGGCGCGGCACCGGAGGCCGAGAAGGCTGAGACGGCCGAGGACACCAGGAGGGCCGAGGACACGGGGAGGGCCGGGAGCGCCCGGAAGGACACGCCGACGAGGGGTACGGACGTGCCGCGCGGGGCGCGCAAGCGCGGCGGGCTCTCGGCGTGGGCCCGGCGCCTGGCGGGCGGCCGGGGCGAACAGTCCGGGACGTCGGCGTACGAGGAGGGCGCGTTCGAAGAGGCCGCGGCGCCGCCTCCTGAGCCCGTCACGGAGGGCGTCCGGGAGCCGGAGCGGTGGCCCGACCCCGCGGCGCTGCTCCTGACCGCGCTCGGGCCGGGGCCCCGGCTGTGGGAGCGCGACCCAGAGCACCCCGAGACGCTCGCGGTGCGGCTCGGTACGGCGGACCGGAGCGCGCCCGACGGTTCCGGGCTGCTGCCCGTGGTGCCGGTGACCACCGGGTTGCGTGAGGTCGGGGCGCTGGGCATCGCCGGGCCGCGGCCCCGCCTCTCCGGGCTCGCGCGCGCGGTGGTGGCGCAGCTCGCCGCGCTGCACTCCCCCGACACGCTGGAGATCGTCCTGCTCAGCGCGGACCGCTCGCGCCCCCTTGAGGAGCGCATCGCCGAGTGGTCCTGGCTCGGCTGGCTCCCCCACGTCCGCCCCGCCCACGGCCAGGACTGCCACCTCCTCATGGCCTACGACCGCGAACAGACCACGTCCCGCACAGAGGAACTCCTCCGCCGCCTGGACGACCACGCGACGGACACGGGCCACAGGACGGGACCTCGCCCCTCGTACGCGGCCACCGCGGCGGCCCACGGCGCCCAGGCCCGCATCACCGCCGCCGCCCCGGACACGACCCGCGCGGTCCCGGCTGCGCGCCGGGCGGGCGACGCCGATGCGGGGGGCGGGTATGGCGGCTCCAATCCGTCCGCCGATGGCGCCGACGCGGGTCGCCCGGCGGGCGGCCAAGGCGGTGGCGAGCGCGGCTACGGCGACGGCGTGAGCCGGCGGCCCGATCCGTCCGCCGACGGTGCCATCGCGGCTCACCCATCAGGCAGCCAGGGCGCCGGCGGACGCACCTACGACGCCCCTGCGACCGACCGCACCCGCTCGACCACGGACAGCGCGCACGCAGGTCACCCATCGGGCAACCGCGCCGGCAGCGACCGGGGCGACGGCGCGAGCCGACGTCCCGACCCGTCCGCCGACGCGGGCCGCCCGTCGGGCAGCCAAGGCGGTGGCGGGCGCGCCTACAACGACGCTGCCACCGATCGCCCCGGGTCGACCATGGACGGCGCCCGCCCAGGCCACCCGACGGGCAATCACGCCGCTGGCGAACGCGGCTTGGGCGACGCCGCAATCAACCGCCCCGGGGCAACGGACGCAAGCGCCCACGTGGGTCACCAGTCGAACGACCCGACCGGCGCCACCCGCGGCGACGGCACGGGTGGCCGTACCAGCCCGCCCGCCGGCGGCGCCCACACCGGCCGCCCATCGGGCGACCTGGGCGCTGGCGGGCGCGCCCACGACGGCCCTGCGACCGACCGCACCCGCTCGCCCGCGGACAGCGCGCACTCAGGTCACCTATCGGGCAGCCGCGCCAGTGGCGAGCGCGGCTCCGGCAACGGCACGGGCGCCCGCCCCAGGACGACCGCGGAGGTGGCCCACCCGGATCACCGGCCGGACGCCCGAAGCCGTGCTGGGCGTGACGACGCGGGCCATCGCCCCGGTCCATCCGCCGACGGCGCCCGCCCAGGAGACCGGTCGGACGACCACGGCGCCGCCTCCGGCTACAGCGCCGGAGCCACCGAGCGCACCTCCAACCCGGCCCAGCAGGTCGGCGGCGAGCGCAGCCACGGCTACGAAGACAGCCTGAGCCACCGCTCCGATCTGTCCGCCGACCGGCCGGACGACCACGGCGGCTCCGCGCGCGGCTCGAGCGATGGCGCGAGCAGCCGCCTCAGGCCGACCGCCGAGGTGGCCCACTCAGGACACAGGGCGGACGATCCCCGCGGCGCCACCCCCGGTTCGCCCTTCAACCAGAGCACCGACCCGACGGGGCGCGGCGGCGAGCCCAGCCCCGGCGACGCCGCAGGCCACCGCCCCACGCCGCCCGCCGTCGGCGCC
>NZ_JAAKZX010000096.1 GCF_011045025.1 Streptomyces ureilyticus | reverse complement strand
GGCCCTGACCCGGCAGGGCTACACCCCCGTCCTCGCGACCCCGACAGGCGTGGCCGCGGACCGCAGGGCCACGCCGATGGCCAGGGCGCACGCGTCGACGTCGTCGGGGTCGACCGGACCCATGTGGCCGATGCGCAGCACCTCGCTTTTCCACGGCCCACGTCCCGACGAGACCCACACGTCGTGCTCGGCCGCCAGTACCTCCCGCACGCGTTCCGCGTCCGCGGGCGCCGGAAGTCGGACGGCGGTCACCGTCGGGGAGCTGTTCGCCTCGTCGGGAACGACCGTCAGCCCCTGGGCGCGCAGGGCTTCCCGGCACCGCAGCGCCGTACGGTCGTGGCGCTCCCATACGGTCTCAACGCCTTCTTTCTCGATCTCGGCAAGAGCCGTGTCCAGGGCATAGAGCACCGAGAGAGCAGGCGTGTACGTGGTGGTGCCCTGCCGGGCGTGCTCGGCGGCGCGGGCGAGGTTCAGATAGTAGGAGCCCTCGCCGGGCTCGGCGGCCCGGGCCAGCGCACGCTCGGACACCGCGACCAGTGAGAGGCCGGGCGGGCAGGCCAGGGCTTTCTGCGTCACAGTGACGACGGCGTCGAGTCCGAGTGCGTCGAAGCCGATCTCGGTGGCGGCCACGCTACTGACGGCATCGACGAGGATCAGGCAGTCGCTCACAGCCCTGATGGCCCGCGCCCACTCACCCAGGGGCGCGATGACGCCGGTGGACGTCTCGTTGTGGGTGAGCAGGACGGCGTCGTACCCGAGGGCGAGGCGCTCGGTGATCCGCTCCGTGGGCACGATCTGGCCCCAGGGAGCGGCGAGCACGTCGATCTGCGCGCCGTGGTGTGTGGCGATGTCCGCGAAGCGCTCGCCGAAGTAGCCGAGTTGTACGGACAGCACGCGGTCCCCCGGCCGCAGCAGCGACGCGGCGACCGCCTCGATGCCGCCGGTTCCGGAGCAGGTCAGGGGCAGGACTGCGCCCTCCGTGCCGAAAAGCGTGCCGAGCCGGGGCGTGATGGCGCCGATGAGCTCGCGGAATCCCGCGGAACGGTGGCTGACCATCCGGGTGCTCATGGCCGCGAGTGTGTGTTGCGGTACCTCGACGGGGCCCGTCACCCTGTAGTTGCGCATGTGTGCCTCACTCCTTCCCTCGAATCGCCGCGAAGGACGGTTTCCAGCCCCGCACGCGCCTGGGACCGTTCGATACGCACCGGTGTCCCGCTCATCCGGTCCGACGACATGCCCTCCCGCACGAGCAGGTCGAGCGACGTGTCGTACCGGACTGAGGTGTAGGGGCGGGGAGCCCGCCGGTCGAGCACGGTCCGCAGCACTGTGGCCAGGTCCGTACCGTCGGCGGTTCTGAAGAGGTCGTGCAACGTTCCGACCGCATCTTGCACCGCCTCATGGCCGCGGGCGTCGATGACCTGCTCCGCCTTTGCCCCCTCCACCAGCGGGGCCAGCCACAGCAAGTTGAGTGCGCAGGCCAGGCCGTGCGGGATGCCCAAACGCGCGGTGAGCGGATAGGACATCGCGTGCGCCGCCGTCGTCCGGGTGATGTCGATGGCTCGTCCCGCCAAAGTGGCCGCCCGGCTGAGCTGATCGCGCTCGGCCGGGTCCGGCAGGTCGTCGGCGTGCAGGAGTACGGGCACGAGCAGTCGAAGAGCTGCGGTGGCCTGCTCCCGCGACTCCGCCGTGGAGCGGATCGACCATAGTGACTCAACGGCGTGGGCCAGCGTGTCGAGAGCACATGTCCAGGTCAGACCGGGTGGGCATGTCTCGGTCAGTGCCGGGTCCACGACGGCGAAGTCGGTACGCGCCACCGGGGTGTCGAGGGAGACCTTGCGGTGTCCCCGGTAGAGCGTCGCGAACTGCGTCACTTCGCTACCGGTGCCCGCCGTGGTGGGGACGAGCAGCAACTGCCGCCCGTCCGCCGTGGCCGGCCGACGCCCGGCGATGATCTCCTCGGCCGCAGCGACGTCGCCGGGCAGTACGCGCCCGGCCTTGGCGACATCGAGCGCGGAGCCTCCGCCGAGGCCCACCACCAGGTCGGCGCCGGACGCCTGACACAGCATGGCCGCTTCGACCGCCTGTGCGAGGGTGGGATTGGGCTGGAATGAGATGAAGGTGACGACGTCGGCTGCCGGCCACGCCGCGACCGGTACCCGGCGCAGCGCTCCTTCGCTCGCGACCACGAGCACACGGCGGCCCGCGCACAGGCGAGGGACCTCAGCGAAGCTCCCCCTGCCCTCCAGCAGTACGGTGATGTGCCCACTTCCGGTACCGAGCTCTGTCCTGCGGTTCACGGCGTGTCCTGGGTGGTCTTGGTGCCGACCGCGCCACCGGCTGCGGCAGCCACGCGGAAACGGTCAGCGATCTCCACCGGACCGGTCGACGCGGTTGCCCTGGGGTGAACTTCGTCCGGCGTGGGAACGACGGTGAGCACGAGGAGCACCGGGCCTTCTGCGGTCAGTGCCGTGTGCATGCTCCCGTCAAGCTCTCGGGGTGAGTCGCAGGTGAGTACGGTTCGGTAACCGAGCCCTGTGCCGAGGGCCGCCCAGTCGAGTCGGCGGGAGGTGGTGGGCTGGCAGCCGGTGGACTCGTAACAGCCGTTGTCGACGACGACATGGGTGAGGTTGCGGGCACCGGACGCGCCGAGGGTTGAGCCGGTTCCCAGGTGCATGAGGAAAGCGCCGTCGCCGTCCAGCATGACCGTACGCCGGTCCGGCCGGGCGGTGGCGAGGCCGACGCCGACGGCCGAGGCGTGCCCCATCGAGCCCTGCATGTAGAAGGTGTCCGGCCGGTCCCGTTCGTGGTGGGCCTGTCGGGACAGATAGCCGGTGGTGGTGACCAGCAGCTCGTCCGTCAGCTTCGCCATGAGGCAGGAGACGACGTCCGGGCGGGTGAGCCGGCCGTCGGTGGACTCAGCGACGGAGTAGGCGCCGGTGACCTTTCCGATTGCGCCCCGAGGAACCAGCAGGAAGAAGGGACGGCCCTGTGCCCGTGCCTCCGCGGCCTGGGCCAGTGCCTCCTCCAGCTTCCCCTCCCACAGCATTGTGTGGGGCACATCAAGGCTCTCCAGCATGCCGATGGTGGAGTTGCCCATCGTGGCGTGCTGCGGCTCGTCCTCACCCGGATCGGGCCACCCACGCATGGTCATGACGACGAGCAACGGCACACGGTACGGCAGCAGCAGGGACGCCAGCGGGTTGATGAGATTGCCGAATCCGGAGTTCTGGCAGAGCACGGCCGATGTCCGGCCCGCCAGTTCCCACCCTGCGGCGATGGCGAGAGCCGCGCCTTCCGACACAGCCGGCGTCAGATCCCCGGCGTCGTCGAACAGTGCCCAGGGGCCGGCGAGATGCCCGCACGGCACTCCCGCCACACTGCGCACCCCGTAGGCACGCAGGGCGGCGACGAACTCCTCTGCGGTGACCTGGGGGCTCATCGATCGGTTTCCAGCCACTGGTCCATGCCGGACAGCGCGAAGATGTCCTTGACGGTGGCGATACGCGGTTCCAAGTCCGCGGTGGAGCCCTTCGCGAGGACGTCGGCCCAGGTGTCGCGGATGGCCGTGATGGCGGCGCGCATTCCGTGGTTCGCGTAGATGACCATCGCGATCCCCGCCTCGCGCGCCTGCGTGGAGGAAAAGTCGGCGTAGGTGGTCGGAACGATCACGACCGGCGCCCGGTGGTCCCACTCCCGCATGAAAGAGACGATCTCCGTGGAGTCCACCGCCTTCGAGTGGACGAGTACGGCGTCCGCGCCGGCATCGACGTAGAGGTGGCAGCGGCTCAGCGCCTCCTCCAGCCCGAGGCCGCAGATGAACGCTTCGGTGCGGGCGATCAGTACGGTGTCCGCCGACAGCTGGGCCCTCTTGGCGGCTTGGAGCTTACGGCCGAACTCATCGGCCGCCAGGAGCTTCTGGCCGGCGTTCACAAAGCTGTTGCGCTTGGGGAAGATCTTGTCCTCGATGCAGATGCCGGCGATGCCCGCCTCTTCGTAACGCATCATCGTGTAAGCGGCGTTGAGGACACCGCCGAATCCGGTGTCGCAGTCGGCGATCACCGGGAGCGACACCGAACGCTGCATCGCCACGGCTCCGGCAAGGTATTCGGCCATGCCGAGCAGGCTGACGTCCGGCAGGCCGTTCGCCGCCGAGATCTCCAGCCCGGACGCCCAGACGGCGTCGAATCCGGCTTCCTCCGCGAGCCGGGCCGACAGGCCGTCGTGCGCGCCGGCCGTTCTGACCAGTCGGCCATCGGCGAACGCCTCCCGGAGCGCGGCGGCGCGCGGGGCGGACACAGTGGACTTCGTGTGGGTGGTCGACGATTCGGATGAGGTGATGGTCACGCTTCTCCTACGGTGGTGAGTGACAGCTCGGCCGCCGCGGTCAGACACGAGGTCAGGCGACGGGCGGCCGTGCGCAGGACGTCATGGGGTTCCGCGACACAGAGCCGCAGATGGCCGGGCATGCCGAACGTCGAGCCGGCGCGGAGTCCGACTCCGGCCTCGCGCCGCAGCGCGCGGCACAGTTGCTGGTCGTCGTCGGCTCCGAGCAGTCGGCGTGCCAGCGCTTGCGACGCGTCGAGGCAGAGGTAGATCCCACCGGCAGCCGGCAGTGGTTTCAGGTACGGGACCGCGGACATGGCCTCCAGCGCCACGGCCCGCTGAGTGGCCAGTTCCGCGGCACGCCGGGCGACGCCGTCTCCGGTGGCCGCGCTCGTGCCGACGGCGTCGTTCTCGTGCCGCAGCACCGCCGCGGCGGCGGCCTGGGCCGGTCCGGAGACGGGCCCGGTGGTGTGCTCGACGATCTCCCGTACCTCCGCCGTCAGCCGAGGGTCCGCCCATACCCAGCCGACACGTAGCCCGGCCAGGGCATACACCTTGGAAGCCCCGCCGATGACGACTTCGTGCGGCCCGGGCTGGACACGGTTGTCGACGTCCGGGCCGTAGGCCCAGTAGATGTCGTCGATGATCAGGCGTATGTCCCGGTCGGCCGCCCACCCGCGCAGCGAGCGCATGCGTTCTTCGTCGTAGCCGGCTCCCGATGGATTGACCGGGCTGTTGACGAGTACGGCCCGGGTACGGCGCGTACGGGCGGCGTCCAGGCGCTCCGGGTCGACGAGCAGCCCGTGTTCCGGGTCGCCCGGCACGGCGACCGCTGTGGCGCCGGCAAGCTGGACGACGGTCGGGTAGTGGCTCCAGTACGGGGCCGGAACGAGGATCTCGCCATCGCGTGCCACGGCGGCGATGGCCGCGAACAAGCCGTGCCGGCCGCCTGCGGTGATCGTGATGTGCTCGGCGTCGACGGCCGTGCCGGTGCGGAGCCTGTAGTGGTGCGCCACGGCCGAGCGCAGTTCCGTCGCACCGGTGCCGGGCGCGTACGCGGCGACGCGTGGGGAGTCCAGCATCCGGCGGACAGCGGCGCGTGCGATCTCGGGTAAGGGCTCCAGGATTTGTCCGGACGACAGGTCTATGGGATCGGCCGCCGGGGCTTTCTCGTGGAGGAATGGGGCGGAAGTCGCGCTGCCGGGATCGTCGTTCACAGCTGGCCCTCCCTGGCGGTGAGCGGCCTGATACCGGCGAGTTCCGCGATCTTGCCCAGATCCTCGACGACGGGCCGGAGCAGCGGTATGCCGTTGGCCGAGCGTTCCTCGGCGCAGCGATGGCGGCGATCGCCGGGAAGCCGGACAGGAGTCCGTTCGTCGATGGGGCTACCCGCGCGGATCTCATCCGCCATCGCCGTGATGTCGCGCGTGATGCGTCCGATGTCGCCCAACGCAGCGAGGTCCAGACACAGCACGAAGTGTCCGAGGTCCGCGCCCTGCGGTCCGTAGGTGTGACGGCTCCAGCTCGCGCCGGTGAGGGGTCCGCAGAGTAGTTCGGCCAGCAGGCCGATCCCGGAGCCCTTGTGGCCGCCGTGCTCCTCGCCGAGGCCGCCGACGGGCAGCAGCGCGTAGCCCTCTCTGGCTCGCAGTCCGGCGACGACCAGGGGAATGTCGGTGGAAGTGACACCGTCCGGTCCGACGGCCCAACCGGGGAGCATGGGCCTGCCCTCCCGGTGCAGCCGCTCCAGCTTGCCGCGCGGGACGATGCTGGTCGCCGCGTCGTAGCAGAGCGGCTCGCCGTCGGTGAGTACCGCGTAGCTGACGGGGTCCGTGCCGAACATGGGCTCGGCAGCGCCGGAGGGAGCGACTTGAGGGGTGGCGTTGGTGGTCACCAGGGCCAGCGTTCCGGCTCTGGCGGCACGTTCGGTGTACCAGCCTGCGATGCCGATGTGGTTCGACCGGCGTACTGCCACCGCCGCGATGCCGTGTTCCTTGGCGCGTTCGACGGCCAGGTCGACGGCGAGGCACAGGGCGGGCTGCCCCAACCCGTTCTCCGCGTCGACGACGCTGACGCCCCCGGCCTCACGGACCACGCGCGGACGCGCACCTTTGTTGATCGTGCCCGCGCGCAAGCCCTCGACGTACCGGCGGAGCCGGGCGACTCCGTGGCTGTCGACACCGGCGAGGTCCGCGGCCAGCAGGACCTCGGCCGTCACTTCCGCGTCGGCCTCGGCGGCGCCGACCGACACGAGCGCTTCGACGACGAATTCGGTCAGGGATTTACTGCCGACCACGAAAGCCCGGTCGGTGCGATCACTGTGGTACATGTCCCTCCAGCTCCATGCCTTCTTCGAGCCGGCCGTGTCATCGGCGGCTTGTCGCACTGTTTGTCGAGCTTTGGGCTTACGTCTCCGCGACCGCCCGGGCCGCGCATGCCTCCGCGGCGGCCCGCGCCAGGCCCCGCCGGAGTGCGGGTCCTGTCAGGGCGGCGCCGGGGCGCGGGTTGTCGATGAGGTGAGTGGTGACCAGCGGATGGTCGGCGGGCTCGTCGGCACGCATGGCGACCATGGCCGTGGGCAGTCCGCGTTCGCGGCGCAGCCGGGCGATACTGCCCGGCAGTTTGCCCTGCCAGGTTCCCTCGTCGATGGCCCCTTCTGCGGTCAGGACCAGGTCAGCTCGGCCGATGGTGTCGTCCGGGTCGGTGATGTCCAGCAGTGCTTCCGCACCGCTGCGGGCGGTGGTGTCCGTCACCGCGGAGAGCCCGAAGCCGATGCCGCCGCCGGCCCCGAACCAGGGGGTGTGGAATCGCTTTGTCGCTCCGCGGTCGCCAGCGTCCGTGAGCAGGCCGGTGAGGTGATGCAGGGCTCGGACGGCTGCCGGACGGTTCTGGGCGGTGATGCCTTTCTGGGCTCCAAACGTGTCCAGGTTGTCCGACAGGGGTGTGCGTACGTCCGCGAGCAGGCGCACGGTCACCCCGGACAGCAGCGAGCGGGCGGGGGTCAGGTCGACGCGCACCGCCCCGGTGACGCGCCCCGGGCTGGGATCCGTCTCGCGACCTCCGCGGTCCAGGAAGCGGGCTCCGAGCGCGGCCAGCGCGCCGGCGCCGCCATCCGTGACGGCTGTTCCGCCAAGAGCCACGAGGACCGTGGTGGCACCTGCTGCGACGGCCGCGGCGATGGCGTGGCCGACCGAGGCCGAACTAGCCTCCAGCACCCGTAGTTCGTGGGGGCGCAGTGCCCCCAGACCGCAGAGCCCGGCGCTCTCGACCACGGCGGTGTGCCGGTCGAGCGCGAGCCATCGGGCCTTCGCCGGCCGACCGAGAACGTCGATGACGTCCAGCGGGTGGAGGCGGCCGCCGCGGGTCGCGTGCAGGACGTCGAGCGTGCCGTCGCCGCCGTCCGAGAGCGGCCGGGCCAGCACGCTCGCGGCGGGCCGGGCCCGTCGGACGCCTGCGACGAGCGCGGCGGCCACTTCAGTGGCCGAGGCGTGTCCGCGCATGCAGTTGGGAGCCACCACGATGTCCGCGGCGGCCGCCTGGCCGGCGTTCACGACGCTTCGATGGTGCGACGTATCCATGTGCGCAGGAGCAACCGGGTGTGGTCGGGCTCGTCCCGGAACTCCGTGCGCCCATGCAGCAATGCCAGGTTGTCGAACAGGGCGAGTTCACCTTCGCGCAGTTTTCCGGTCAGCAATGCGCTGCTCGAACCGATCAACGCGTCGAGAGCGTCAAGGGCTGTCCGCTGCCGGACGGTGAGGGGAGGCACGTCCGGGCGATCGTGGCCCTGGTCGATATAGCTGCGCAGGTAGGTGATGGCGGGCCGTCCGCGCTGGGTGAACAGCACGGGTTTGGTTGTCGTGGGGGCCTCGCCCGGCTGTTGGTCGCCGCGCCGGTCAAAATGGAAGGGTTCCCGCAGGGTCCGCACAACGCCCGGCTCGAGTGCGCGTTCCACGTCCCGTACGTGCAAGCACTGGAGAGCCCCGCCCCACTCTGACTGGCGTACGCAGAAGAGCGTGAACACATCGGGCGCGGGCAGCGCCGCCTCGGCGCCATCGGTGTGCAGGTCACCACCGAGCCGGGAGTCGGAGTACCGGGTACGCCCCCGCTGGCTGATGCTCATGCCCCGGTCCTTCACCTCGCGGACGAGGGTGCCTTCCCGGTTCTGCGGCAGCGGCGCGCCGATCAGGCTGGTCGCGCGGGAGACGGCCCGCTCACCGCTGTCGCGATCGGCGGGGAGCCCGGCGAGGACCAGCACTCCGGCGCCGTCGTCCAGATATGTGCGTACGTACTTTCCCAACTCGGCCCGCGCCGCGGCTTCGTCGGCCATGCTTTCGTCCGCGTCGGTCAAGTAGTCCCGAAGGTTCCCCTCCACCGGCACACGCAGGGGATCGAACCCGTCCCCCTGTGCCCGCCCTTGACCGACCCGATCCCCGTTGTTCGTCACCGACGCCCCCTGCCTGCCACACAGCGTATTGCCGTGACCCGCTCGACCCGCGGGTTGTAGAGGAGTTGTCTGCGTCGACGATTCGGTTGACCTGAGTTTTCCTCAAATATCCGCCATGTTTGTGTCATCCGAATGTGCTGTTCGCGCATCGTCCACGTTGTACGACGCACGTGCGGGGGACTCCTGGGAGCCGACTCCTCGTCTCGTCACGGCCGGGTCATGTCTGCGCGGCAATCCGTTCGGCCAGCAGGGCGAGCGGCTTGTCGGGAGCTGTCATGAAGAAGAAGTGGCCGCCCTCGAATACCTCCAGGGAGAACTCTCCCGTGGTGTACTCCTCCCATCGCGCCGCCTCCGCCACGCTCACTTGAGGGTCGTTGTCCCCGGTGAGTGCGACGACAGGGCACGTGAGAGCCGGTCCCGGACGATAGCGGTAGGTCTCGGCCGCTTTGTAGTCACTGCGGATGGCGGGAAGCACCATGCTGCGGATGTCGGGGTCTGCCAGCACATCGGCGTCAGTGCCGTTCAACTTCCTGACGTGTGCGATCAGTTGGGCTTCCGTTGACGTGTGCACCGACTCAGGGACGAGTTGCCCGGGGGGACGCCGCCCGGAAACCATGAGTGCCGACGGCGCGGTGCCCGCGGCCTCCAGGCGGCGAGCGACCTCGAAGGCGAGGGCCGCCCCCATACTGTGACCGAGGAGTAGGGTCGGCACGTCGAGCCGACCACACAGTGCCGTCGTGATGGCGTCGGCCAGTTCGTCGAGGTCCTCGATGCAGGGCTCAGTCCTGCGATCCTGACGGCCCGGGTACTGGAGCACCAACACCTCGGCGGGGTCGGAGAGCGCTCTCGACACCGGGTGGTAGTACGACGCCGAGCCACCGGCATGCGGGAAGCACACCACGCGGATGCGGGCCCCCGGCAGCGGGTGGAAGCACCTGATCCACGTGTCCGTCGGTCCGTGGTTTCCTGCCATGACGTTGCCATGTCCTTTCGGGCATCAAACCGGACCGGACGGTTCGGCGAGGGGCCAGTGTTGTCCCCCAACGGGGGTTGGCGATAAAGCACGCACGCTGCCGAGCAGGGACTGTAGATTCCTCCCTTGGGTTGCTCATTGAGGGAGCGACTCCTCATGTTGCGGTGTGTGTTGGGGGTATGGCTGTGTTGACGTTGGGTAAGGTCCTGCGCTTCGACGAGGTCAAGGGGTATGGGTTCATCGCGCCCAAGGAGGGTGGCGACGACGTGTTCATGCACGCGAATGACCTCCTTGACGAGAAGTTCCTGTATCAGGAGGGCAGCGAAGTAGAGTTCTTCTTGCAAATGGGAGAAAAAGGACCCAAAGCATCGGAGATCCGTCTCGTCTACCAACCCTCTTCCCATCGGGTCACTCGGGGTGCGGAGGTCGACAGCGCGCCAACGGAGCGGCAGCCGGTGTTCTTGAGCGACACGGACGACGACGCCTTTGAAGCGGGTCCGCAGGACGCCGCTCGCTTCCGTGCCGACCTCACAGAAGCCCTGCTCGAACGAGCCGATACTCTCACTGCGGCACAGGTCAGAGAGGTCCGCGGCATTGTCGTCGAGCTGGCGAAATCACGACGGTGGATCGCCTCGTGACTGGGTGATGTCATCCTTTGACGCCGCCGACCATGTCAGGGTGATGCCCGATCTCCCAAGGGCATTGCGTGATCTGGTTCATGCCACCTGAAGTGCTTCGTCCTGGTGGGCCAGGCGTGGATGGACAGCCGGCTCGCCGTACTTGCCGCATCCTTCCTGCCTGGCCCGTTTCTTGGCTGGGCGGCGCAGGTCAAATACCTGGCTCACGAAAGCGGTTGATGGCGTCGACGTGCTGGGCGCGCTTCTCGTGGTCCCGCACACCCAGGCCCTCCTTGGGCGCCAGGCACAGCACGCCGACCTTGCCCTGGTGGAGGTTGCGATGCACGTCGTAGGCGGCCTGCCCGGTCTCCTCCAGGGAGTAGACCTTCGACAGCGTCGGGTGGATCTTGCCCTTCACGATGAGCCGGTTGGCCTCCCAGGCCTCGCGGTAGTTGGCGAAGTGCGAGCCGATGATCCGCTTCAGCGACATCCACAGGTAGCGGTTGTCGTACTCGTGGTTGTAGCCCGAGGTCGAGGCGCAGGTGACGATCGTGCCGCCCTTGCGGGTGACGTACACGGAGGCGCCGAAGGTCTCGCGGCCCGGGTGCTCGAAGGCGATGTCGACGTCCTCGCCGCCGGTGAGTTCGCGGATGCGCTTGCCGAAGCGCTTCCACTCTCGCGGGTCCTGGTGGTGCTCGTCCTTCCAGAACTTGTAGTGCTCCGCGGTGCGGTCGATGATCGCCTCGGCGCCCATGGCCCGGCAGATGTCGGCCTTCTGCTCGCTGGAGACGACACAGATCGGGTTGGCGCCGCCCGCGAGCGCGAACTGCGTGGCGTACGAGCCGAGTCCACCGCTCGCGCCCCAGATCAGGACGTTGTCGCCCTGCTTCATGCCGGCGCCGTTGCGGGAGACCAACTGCCGGTAGGCGGTGGAGTTGACGAGGCCGGGGGCCGCCGCTTCCTCCCAGCTCAGGTGGTCCGGCTTGGGCATCAGCTGGTTGGACTTGACCAGCGCGATCTCGGCGAGGCCGCCGAAGTTGGTCTCGAAGCCCCAGATGCGCTGCTCGGGGTCGAGCATCGTGTCGTTGTGGCCGTCGGAGGACTCCAGCTCGACCGACAGACAGTGCGCGACGACCTCGTCACCGGGCTGCCAGGCGTTGACGCCCGGGCCGGTGCGCAGGACGACGCCCGTGAGGTCGGAGCCGATGATGTGGTACGGCAGGTCGTGACGCTTGGCCTGCGGCGACAGCTTTCCGTACCGTTCCAGGAAGCGGAAGGTCGGCAGCGGTTCGAAGATCGCGGACCAGACGGTGTTGTAGTTGACCGAGGAGGCCATCACGGCCACCAGGGCCTCACCCGGCCCCACCTCCGGCACCGGAACGTCGTCGAGATGCAACGACTTGCGCGGATCCTTGTCCGCGGAAGGCGATCCCTCGAAGAGGTCGGCCTCTTCCTTTCGGACAACCATGCCCCGGTAGCTCTCGGGGATGCGCAGACCGGCGAAGTCTTCGGAGGTCGCTTCGCCGGACAGTACGGCGCTCACTATGGCTTCCATGTCACTACCTCGATATGCGGGGCGTCACTGGACGGTGCGGCGTTGTCGATCGAGGCAGGAGACGAATCCCGACTCGGGTCCTTGAGGACCGTAAAGGGCCGACCTGCCCGCCGAAACCCCTACATCGCGGCCTCGTGCCCCTAGTACTCCAGTTGCGGTTCTCCATTTCCGCTGGTCACGGTGCCTGTTTCGAGCGTAGTGGCCTGATGCGGTACGCGAAGGGGTGTCCGGCCGGGACTTGCTGAAGAAGCCGCCGCTGGGCTGCGGGGCGGGCGGGGCGGTGGCAAGCCGGACGGGGTCTGCACACCTTCGTCCGCGGTGATCGCGAACGGCCTGAACAGCGGGGCGGTCAACCGCATCAGGCCGCCCGCGTTGCTGTTGATGGCGGTGCCCTTCACCATGCCGGGGTTGGCGTTGTAGATGCTCATGCCGTCAGGCAGGCGACGGGCGAGCTCCCGGGCGGCGAGCAGGCTGACGAGCTTACTGGTCGCGTAGACGTTGACCTGGTTGTAGAAGCGGTTGTCCCACGACGTACCCGCAACATCCGGATCCTGGGCGTCGAGCTTGCCGCGCTTTTCCACGAATGTGGACAGGTTGATGATCCGCACCTCGGGGGTGAGCACCCCCGCCGCCAGGAGTTCATGGGTGAGCAGGAACGGCGCGTCGTGGTTGATCGCGTAGGTGCGCTCCGCCCCGTCCGCGGTCTGCTCGTACCGGGGGAATGCCGCCCCGGCATTGTTGATGAGGACGCCCACTGGGACGGCGTCGGACGCGAGCTTCGACGCGAGGTCGCGCACCTGCGACCACTGTTCCAGATCGGCTGCGTACGTCCCTCGGCGGGGCGGAGTCAACGCCTGCAAGGGCCAGGCCGCGCAAGCTGTGCGCAGCGGCCCGGGTGCGCGCCGCATCCCGGCCGACGAGAATGACGCTCTGCCCGGCCTTGATCAGGTGACGCGCGGTCACCAGGCCCAGGCCGGAGCCGCCGCCGGTGATGACCGTGGTCTTGGTACTCATCGCTGTTCCTTGTCGGTGTTGTCCTTGACGGCTGTCGGCTCGCCTGCCGGATGAGCACTGTCGATCACTTCGCGGAGCAACGCGTGCAGGCGCACTCTGCTTTCGCGGTCGAGGCGGGCGAACGGTGAGTGCTCGGTGGTGTGCCGGATGACGCGGTCACGCAGAGCGCACCCCTCGGGGATGAGCTCGATGACCTTCACCCGGCGGTCGGTGGAGTGGGGCACGCGGCGGACCAGGCCACGCTTCTCGAGCCGGTCGATCACCGACGTGGCGGTCGAGGCGTCGCACTGCAGGCGGTCGGCCAGGCGGCGCGCGGTCACGGCTCAGCCTCCACAGGACATCGGCCTGGGTGTCAGTCAGCCCTGCTTCGCGGCCCAGTCCCTTCAGGTCGGCGTGCACCCTGGGTGCGGATCGCAAACAGGCAGTCGATCAGCTCTTCGTTCAGCCGTGTGTCGTCCATGCCCTCCATAACACTTGGAAATTCCAGTTAGCAGTCGCAGTCCCGACCACATGCGATCGATGAGTGGGCCGTTCGGCCGAAGCCTGTGCGGCTCAGAGTTCGCAACGGGCCCCGTCATCGGGTGTTTTCAGGCGGATGAGGTAGTTGGCACGGCGTTGTCGACGCAGGGGTTACGGGGGAGGGCCGCGCCGTGCTGGCTTCCCTCGACGGTCAGCAAGCTGCCGCCGAGAGTCCTGGCGAGACTGATGCCACCCTCGTACGGCGTGATCGCGTCGCCGGTGGTGGAGATCGTCAGTGTGTCCGGCAGGCCCTCGATGTCGGTCGCGTACGGATAGCCGAGCGTGGGCTGTACGGGCCACTGCTCGCAGCCGTCGCGCGTCTCAGTGACCGGCCGCCCTGGGTCGGCGAACGGTGCGGCCTCCAAGAAGGCGCGTCCGAGCAGAAGGCCGCCATCTGTTCGAACGACCGCTGCATGCCCTGGGCCTGCTGTACGCGTCGTTCATGGCTGCCTTCAAGGGGTCGAACCCGCCGTCGAGCATGAGCGCCCGCAGCTTCGCCGGGAACATCTCGGCATAGACCGCACCCAGCCGGGTGCCGTAGCTCGTACCGGCGAACGTGAGCTTGTCGTCTGCCCGCCGCGGGACTCGGCCTCCGGGCATCCACAGCAATGCGGTACGGGGCGGTGGCCGGCGTGCTGCCGGCCACCGCGCCGTGTGCAGCCGCCGGCTACGACCGCCGCCGCAGCACGACTCGCGCCGGCAGGGTGACCGCGAGCAGTGCCAGCCCGCCCGCGGCAGCGGCGAAGGATCCGTACAACACCGGGGGCACATACGGCGCTTCGCCGGTCATGCCGCTCATCATCGGGATCAGCGTGGCGGCGGCGATCGCCGAGCCGAGGACCACGCCGACCGCGGACACCAGCAGCCCCTCCCAGCTGAGCATCTGCAGCACCTGGCGCCGGGTGGAGCCGACGAGGCGCAACGTGCCCAGCTCGCCGCGGCGGTCGAGGACCGTCATGACGAGGGTGTTGATGGCGGCGATGGCGGCGAAGCCGCCGAGGACCGCGGCCATGGTGTTGTTGGACCAGGCGCCCAGCTTCGCGTCGAGGTTCTGCTCGGTGGCGTAGCCGGAGGCGTCGGTGACCTTGCCCAGGCCGGTCAGGGCAGCGGACTCCCCGCCCCGTACGAGCAGCTTGCTGTCGAAGCCCGACGTGACGTGCCCGGCCAGCGACGCCCGGTCCATGGTCACCATGGCCAGGCCGAGGCCGCGGCCGTAGACCGCGACGACCTCGGGGTGGGCCTTGGTGCCGTCCGGGAGGTAGAGGGGCAGCCGGTCGCCGACGCCGACGTCCGCAGAGGTCGCCAGGGTCTTGTCGATGGCGATACGGCCCGTGCCGATCCGCTCCAGGCTGCCTTCGCGTACGTCCAGGTCCTGCACCTTCGCGAGCTCGACGCCGGAGCCGGTGACACCCTGGGTCGCCGCGCCCTGCAGCGCCTTGAACTCGCCGGAGCCGGTCGGCACCAGCACCTGCGTGTCCAGCACGCCGACGGCCGCGTCCACGCCTGGCGCCTGCCCTGCCTGCTCGGCCGCGCCGACCGGCAGCCCGGCCGGGTCCGTGACCACGTGGTCCGCGGTGATGCCCGCGCGCAGCTGCTTGTCCGCGGCGTGGTTCTCGCTCGTATGCATGAAGACGAGCGTCGAGGCGAAGGCCATGGCGAGCACGATCGGCGTGATCGCGGAGGCGAGACGGCGGGCGTTCGTACGGGAGTTGGCGGCCGCGAGCTCGCCCGCCGGGCCCGCACCGCGCAGCGGGAATCCGAGCAGGCGCGCGCACAGCCGCGCCAGCAGCGGGCCGAGCAGCGCTACGGCGAGCATGAAGCTCATGACGACGCCGAGGGCGGCGCCGGCCGCGTCATCTCCCGCGGAACTGGCCGAGAGCCCGGTGAGGAACCCGCCGCCGACGAGAGCGGCGATGCCCAGCACGGTACGGATCACGCCCGGCCGCAGCCGCTCCACGGACGCCTCGGTGAGCGCCTGTCCCGGCTTGGTCTTCGCGGGCCTGCGCCCGGCCGTCCACCCGGCGCCGAGCGCCGTGAGCAGCCCGATCACGACGGCGGCCAGCAACGGCAGGGCCGACACGTGCAGTTCGACTGCCTCCGGGATCGCCCCGCGGTCCTGCAGCTGCCCGAACCACCAGTGCGCGAGCCCGATGCCGGGCAGGCAGCCGAGGATCCCGGCGAGCGGCGCGACGAGCAGCGCCTCGGAGGCGACCGCGCGGCGGATCTGCCGCGGGGTGGCCCCGACGGCGCGCAGCAGCGCGAACTCGCGGGCCCGCTGGCCGACGGACAGGGCCACGGTGCCGGCCGCGGTGAAGACCGCGACGATGGCGGCGATGCCGCCGAAGGAGCCACCGATTCCGAAGAGCGTGTCCTTGGCGTAGCCGAGGCCCGGGTCCTCGATGGCACCGCGGTCGTCGCCGGTGTGTACGCCGGCGCCAGATCCGGTCAGGGCCTTCTTCACGGACCCGGCGAGCGCGTCGGCGTCGGTGCCGGGCTTCGCCAGAACCGCGATGGCGTCCGCCTTGCCGGGGTGACCGGCGAGCACGGGGGCCTGGCTGTCGGCGAACCAGGCGAGGGAGCCGGGGTTCCGGGCGCTGTCCGCGGCTCCGACCTTGGCGATGCCCGCGACGCGGAAGTCCTGCTGCCGGGCAGCGGTCTGGACCGCGACGGTGTCGCCGACGGCGGCCTTCGCGGCGCGGGCCGCACCGGCGTCGAGCACGACTTCACCCGCGCCGGGCGCGCTCCCGGAGGTGAGCTCGGTGCCGGTGAAGGCGTGCGAGCCCCAGCCGTGCGCGGTGAGCGAGCCGTCCCCGGTCCGTACCGGGAAGGTGAAGTCCGGGACGGCGGCGGCCGCGCCCGGCGCCTGGGCGGCCTTCGCCGCAAGACCGGCGTCCACCCGCGCCATGTCCGGCAGCGGGACCGCCTCCTTCTCACGGTCCTCGCCGCTGCCCGTGACGACGTACTCGTACTGGTCCGCCGCCGCGACGACCGGCGCCTTCGCATACCGCTCCGGCGGCACCGACGCGCGCAGGCTGGTCTCGAGCAGGATGCCGCAGGCCGCGACGATCAGCGCCGACATCATCAGCGCGACGAACGTGCCCGCGAAGGACGCGGGCTTGAAGCGGACGGCCGCGCGGGCGAGGCCGTTCGGGGCGAGCTTCCTCATGCTGCGGCCCCCGCCATCACACCCGCGGTACGGGACGTGAGCGCCGTCATCCGCGCCGCGATCTGCTCCGCCGAACCGCGCTCGACGTGATCGGCGAAGGCGCCGTCCGCGAGGAACAGCACGCGGTCCGCCCAGGCGGCCGCGGTTGGGTCGTGGGTCACCATGACGACGGTGGCGCCGAGGGCGTCCACCCCGTGCCGGAGCAGACCGAGGACCTCGGCGGCGGTGCCGGTGTCGAGGGCCCCGGTGGGCTCATCGGCGAAGATCACGTCGGGGGTGGTGACCAGGGCGCGGGCGACGGCGACGCGCTGCTGCTGGCCGCCGGAGAGCTCGCCGGGACGGCGCCGCGCCTTGTCGGCGAGGCCGACCTGGGCGAGCACCGCGGCCGCCCGGCGGCGGTCCTGGCGCTGCCCGGCCAGGCGCACGGGCAGCAGGACGTTCTGCTCGACGGTCAGAGACGGCAGCAGGTTGAAGGCCTGGAAGACGAAGCCGAGGCGGCTGCGGCGGAGCTCGGTGAGCTCGTTCTCGTTCATGCCGGTGATCTCGGTGCCGCCGAGACGCACGGACCCGGAGGTGGGCCGGTCGAGGCCTGCCGCGCACTGCAGGAAGGTTGACTTGCCGGAGCCCGACGGGCCCATGATCGCGGTGAAGGTGCCGCGGGGGAGGGCGAGGTCGACGCCCGCGAGGGCGTGCACCGAGCCCGCGCCGCGACCGTACTGTCGCCGGATCCCGCGCAGCTCGACGGCGAGTCCGGGGGTGGCGGCCGGGGCCGCCGGTCCGCCGCCGGCCGCCCGCCGGTGGTCAGCCTGGTGCCGCTTGGCCTTGCGTAGCCTCATGTCTCGCCCTCTCGCGATGTTCTCGTGTTGACGAGTGAAGAGTGCGGTGACGGCTGCGCGCCGGGCGTCATACCCGGGAGCCAACGTGGGGGACTACCGCGGTAGGGGGCGAAGGACGGCAGGATCGTCCTACTCGCCCGGGGCGACCAGCCCGGACTCGTACGCGAAGACCACCGCCTGCGCGCGGTCGCGCAGGTCGAGCTTGGTGAGGACGCGGCTCACGTGCGTCTTCACCGTCTGCTCGGCCAGCACCAGCTCCTCCGCGATCTCTGTGTTGGACCGGCCGCGGGCCACCAGGGTGAGGACCTCGGTCTCGCGTTCCGTGAGGGCCTTGAGCCGCAGCGCGGCCTTGCCCAGGGCGGCGGGGCGCTGCTTGGCGAAGTCCGCGATGAGGCGGCGCGTCACGGAGGGGGCGAGCAGCCCGTCGCCCGAGGCCACGACGCGTACCGCCGCGATGAGGTCGGCCGGCGGCGCGTCCTTCAGCAGGAAGCCGCTCGCGCCCGCCCGCAGCGCCTCGTAGACGTAGTCGTCGACGTCGAACGTGGTGAGCATCAGCACGCGCGGCCGGTGGGTCACGCCCGGCGGGGGCGTGAGGAGGCGGCGCGTAGCCTCGAGGCCGTCCATCTCGGGCATCCGGACGTCCATCAGCACGAGGTCGGGATGGGTACGCCGGCTCAGCTCGACGCCCTGCGCGCCGTCGGGGGCCTCGCCCACCACATCGATGTCGGGCTGGGCAGCCAGCAGCGCGGCGAAGCCGGCGCGCACCATGGCCTGGTCGTCGACGATGATGACACGCGTCGTCACGTGAAGTTCCTTTCGGTGAGGGGGAGATGGGCGGCCACGCGGAAGCCGCCGTCCGGCAGCGGCCCGGTGTCGAGGGCGCCGCCGGCGAGCCGCACCCGCTCGCGCATGCCGACGAGGCCGTGCCCGGTGCCGCCCTTCTCGAGCGGCGCGGCGGGTGGCTCGGGCGGTGGTCCGTTGACGACGAGGACGGCGAGCTGCTTCCCGCCCTCCGGCCCCCTGTCCTGCGGCTCCCCGTCCTCCGGCACCGACAGCGACACCCGTGTCGGGGCACCGGGTGCGTGCCGGACGACGTTCGCGAGAGCCTCCTGTACGAGGCGGTACGCGGTGAGACCCACCACTTCGGGCACGTCGGCGTCGCACGGGGTGAACTCCACCCGCCCGCCGGCCCTCGCTGTCGCCTCCACCAGCTGCCCGATCTGCGGCAGGCCCGGCTGGGGCGCGAGCTCGCCGTGCGCCTCCTCGTTGCGCAGCACGCCGAGGAGCCGGCGCATCTCGCCGAGCGACTCGCGCGCCGTCGCCGCGATGGACGTGAACTCCTCCTGCACATCCGGCGGCAGCCCGTCGAGGTTGCGGCGGTACGCCGCGGTGTCCGCCTGCACGGTGATGACGGACATGTGGTGCGCCACCACGTCGTGCAGCTCGCGCGCGATGCGGGCGCGCTCCTCCAGCAGCGTCCGCCGACCGCGCTCGGCCTCGCTGATCGTCTCCTGCTCGGCCAGCCTGCGCTGCGCCTCGTACCGCTCGCGGAGGGCACCGCCGAGCACGAGCGCGGCGCCACTGAGGATGGTGAGCAGGGTGCCGTTGCCGCTCCTGCCGTCGGGCACGGCGAACGCCAGGCCGACACCCGCGCCCGCGGTCGCCAGCCACACCAGCAGCAGCGTCCGGCGCGGCTCGCGCAGGCCGAGGGCCAGGCAGAGGCCGACGTACCCGACGATCTCCATGGGCGGGAACGGCCACGGTCGCTGCTCCGGGAAGCTGACGGTGAGCAGCGCGAGCGCTCCGGCGACGTCCGCGGCGAAGATCACGTACCAGGCCTGGACCGGGCGGACGACGGCGAGCAGCAGCGGTGCCGATTGCCCGACGGCCAGCGCGCTCGCGAGGCCGCCGTGCAGGCCGTAGTCGACGCTGAGCACCTGGATGGTGGTGGGCAGCAGGGCGAGGAACAGCACGAACGCCACGCCCCACGGCAGCAGCCGCACCCACCGACGCGAAGCCCCCGCGAGCAGCGCAGAGGTTTTCGTCATGCCCGCGATTCTACACCACACCGTGCAGTGTAGAAGAGCTAACATGTGCCCATGCCGAGCACGAAGACCCTGCGCGAGGGTTCCACGCGGAAGCGGGCCGCCATCCTCTCCGCGGCCCGGGAGCTGTTCCTCGCAGACGGCTTCGACCGGACCAGCGTCGACGCGGTCGCCGCCCGGGCCAAGGTGTCCAAGCGGACGGTCTACGACTACTTCGGCGACAAGCAGACGCTGCTCAAGGCGGTCGTCGACGCCATCGGCGAGTCGATGATCAGCACCATCCGGCGCGCCCTCGAC
Organism: Streptomyces ureilyticus; assembly: GCF_011045025.1. Taxonomy (GTDB): domain Bacteria; phylum Actinomycetota; class Actinomycetes; order Streptomycetales; family Streptomycetaceae; genus Streptomyces; species Streptomyces ureilyticus. The sequence goes on along the minus strand of NZ_JAAKZX010000096.1, from coordinate 14,206 downwards.
GACACCCTCACTGCCCGTCCCGAGGCTGCCGATCTCGAGGACGCTCTGATCACGTTCTCGATGCGCATCGCGACCGACATGCTCGACTCGGCCGAGTACGCCACGCTGCAGCGACTGGTCCGGGCGGAGTCCGGCCACCTGCCGCACCGGGGCTACAACTCCATGGCCGACACCCCTGACGAGGCGCTCGCCGAGCGGTTCGCCGCCTTCGCCGAGGCCGGGCTGCTCGACGTCCCCGACCCCCGGCTCGCGGCCGACCAGTTCATCGCGCTGACCTTCGGCGTCGCACTGGACCGACTCGGCTCCGCAAACGCCGCGGAGGACACCCGCGTCCACCGACTCGTCGTCGAGGGAGTACGCACCTTCCTCCGGGCGTACCGCGCCACGTAGGCATGGGGCAGCACGAACGAACCGTGCGCCGTCAGCCCATGATCCCTCCCCCATCGGGCTCGTAACGTAACGCCGCTCAGCGATCTGCCGGTAGCTGTGCCTCGCATCCCGTGGCGTCACGGCCCGCGAGGACGAGGAACTGCGAGCCCGCCGGGGCGTCGAGGGACTGCGGGTCTTCTCCGACCTCGAAGGCCAGACGATCGAGGCTGTCCACGGCCTGCCGCTCGCCGACACCCCGTTCACGTCCCCGCTGGGCGTCCGTTTCGTCACTGGTGATCTGGGGGTCGGGCACGCCTTCATGAACAGTTCGGGTGGCGCGCGCGAGGCGGCCGAGTTCTACCAGCGTGAGCTGGGATTCAGGCTGAGCGACACGATTTCGATGGCTGAGCTCGGAGTGGACGGGAACGGCTACTTCCTGCACTGCACCCCCCGGCATCACTCCATCGGCTTCGGCCGCGCGGCGTCGGCCCGATCCCGGACCTCGATCACCTCATGCTCGAAGTCTCCGACTTCTCCACCGTCGGCCGCGTCATGAGCAGGATCAACGACGATCCCGACCACATCATCGTCACGCTGGGCGAGCACACGAACGACCGCATGACCTCGTTCTACGTGACCACGCCGTCGGGTTTCCAGATCGAGTACGGCTGCGACGGCCTGGTGGTCGACGACGACACCTGGCAGGCCACCACTACGACGCGATCAGCACCTGGGGCCACAGGTACATCCCGGCCGACGCCTGAACCGCCGCCCGAGACGAAAGGAAAGCTATGTCCACCACCGAGGTCCTGACCGAATCGGCGACCAGCAAGTACGTGCAGACGACCAAGTGGAAGCTGCACTACAACGAGGCCGGTGACGGTCACCCACTGAGGCTGCGCCAAGCTCGTTTCCGCAGTTCAGTGAGGCTGGCGTGATCCACCGCCGAGGTCCTCACGCTGACGGGCGGCATGATCGTCGGGGCGAGATCGTCCGCCCGTCTCGTCACCGCTGCACTTCGCTGTTCGCCAGAACGAGCAGGGCTCGCAGGAGTGTGGTGGCCTGCCGGGTGTCGGTGCGGAGCTTGGTCAGGGTCCGCCATGACTTGAGGTTCGCGAAGCCGTGTTCGTTGGCGGCGCGTTCGCGGCTGACCAGGCGGTTCGTCTCCTTCTCGGCAGCGGTCAGCTGGTGGTTGCGGGTGGCCTTGCGGCCGGTGATGATCACCGGGTCGTCGTCGGGTTTGTCGTCGAGGCCGACGAAGCCGAGGTCGGCCAGGGCGCCGAGGCCGGCTTCCCGCAGGGTTCGGTGATCTTGTTGTGGCGGGCGGTGGTGATCTCGCTGGACCGGCCGGGCTTGGCCTCGGAGATCCAGATCAAGTTGCCCTTCTCGTCGGTCAGCGCGAGAAACAGCAGGCCATGGGCCTTGTCGCGGTCGCCTGACCGCCGCGGCGGTGCGGGCAACGAGCCCTCCGGTGGCCACCCACGCGGTGTGCCCCCGCGTACGTCGTGGCGCGCCCGCTGAGGGGCGATGCGTCCGAGGTCACAAGCAAGGGGGCACAGCGAGACCGATCCACGTCCCTGCGCAGCGATCGTGGACCGGCTCGCCTTCGGCGGCAACCTCGCTCAGACGGATACTGGGTTCGGGGCGGAAGCGTGCTCGATGCCTCCGGCTGTCCGCCACAGCGCGGTCGAGAGCCACATCAGGATGCCCCCTACCAGGACGTGCAGCGCAACGGTGAGCAGGGAGTCGGGCAGCGCGGTCAGGAACGCGAGCAGCGGCAGGACGACGGCGTACCCCCACGAGGGAACCCTCGGCAGGACGCGGGCCCGGACCATCGCCGCTCCGAACAGGGCGCAGCCCACGGCGAAGACCGCGGCGGAGCCGATGAGTGCCGGGATCGTGGGCCCGGTCAGGGTCTCCTCGATGACGTCGTCGTCGAAGTAGAACAGCACCAGGTTCGAGGCGAAGGCGGCACCGCCGAACAGGCCGAGCCCGACGAGATTCACGGTGTGGGCGACCTCCCCTAGGCGCCCGCCGGCCGGGCCCTGCCGCCGGTGCAGCGCGGTGATCAGCGGCAGGGCGAACGCGGAGGAGAAGGCCAGGAGGACGCTGGTCGCGGAGGTCTCCCCGGTGAACGCCTCGACCAGCGCGGGCAGGGCGATCAGCAGGCCGGACAGCAGCCCGCACAGGGCGCCGGCACGAAACGTAAATGCCGATGTCGATACCGATGATGTCGATGTCGACGAGGTGACGGATGAGGACATGAGGCCGCTCCGGGTTCTCGGTCTGGCTCGGTCTGGCTCGGTCTGGCTCGGACAGTGGGTCAGGGTCGTCACCGTAGGGAGCGGCGAGCAGGTGGCGGGAGGTGCGTGAAGTCGGCCGTCGGCAGCCGGAAGTCACCGTCTTCCGGGCCGTGTTGTGCCGTTCGGCAGGTGCCGATCGGCCCGAACCGGCCTGAGTTTTCCGCCGGTGTCCCTCGGCAGTCGTATTCGGCCTGAGCGACGCTTAGCCTGGCTGCAGCGGGTTGAGGGGGTGCGCATGGTGGCGTATGGGCCCGTGCGGTGGGTGGCGCCGCTGCTGTACGGCGCGGTGCTCGTCGGCGGTCTGTACTACGCGGCGGCCGGTCTGGGCGACGGCCCTGGACCGGCGGCATGGCGGGCGTCGGCTTTTGTGGCCGCGATCGGGGCGCTGTTCGCTCTGGAAGCGGTCGAACGCCGCCGGCCCGGAGTCCGGGTGCCGCTGCTGCTGGCCCGGTGCGGGCTGATCGGCGCGGTGGTGTTCCTCGATGCCTCGGGCCTGTCCCAAGTGCTGTTCGCGCTGCTGCCGTTCACGGCCTACTTCGCCTTCGGCCGCACGACGGCGCTCGCGCTGGGCGCGCTGTGCCTGGCCGGGCCGCTCATCGCGTACGTGCTGACCGCACCCGGCTGGTATCGCGACCTGGAGCGCGTGTCCGACCTGCTGATGCTCTCTGTCGGCCTGGTGCTGGCGATCTCGATGGCCGCCGTGGCCGTCGGCGAACAGCGCGCCCGGCGCGAACTGGAGGCCTACGCCGCGCAGGTCGCCGAGCTGTCCGCCGCCGCCGAGCGCAACCGGCTGGCCCGGGACATCCACGACAGTCTCGGGCACCATCTCACGGCGATGTCCGTCCAGTTGGAGATGGCCTCGGACTTCCGGGACCTGGACCCCGACGCGGCCCAGCGGGCCCTGAAGGAGGCGAGGCAGTCGGTGAGACTCGCGCTGGGCGACGTCCGGCAGTCGGTCCGCGCGCTGCGCGGCGAGACGGCGCACCCCACGCTCGCGGCCGCGCTGGCCGGACTGGCACCCAGTGGTGCGGCATCGCCGCGGGTCACCGTCGAGGTGAGCGGCGACGAGGACGGCTACGGCACGGCCGAGTTGACCGCCCTGTACCGGGCCGCGCAGGAGGGCGTGACCAACGCGCGCCGCCATGCGCGGGCCACGCGGGTGTCGGTGACGGTCCGCCTGGCCGAGGACGCCGCGCGGCTGGAAGTGACCGACGACGGCCGCGGCTTCGCGCGGGACGCGACCGTCACCGGGTTCGGACTGCTCGGGATGAGGGAGCGCGTGCAACTGGTGGCGGGGAGCGTGGACATCGACAGCGGTCCGGACGCCGGAACCCGTCTGACGGTGACCGTTCCGCGCGGGAAGACGGGGGAACGATGAGCAGGGACGACCAGGAGCCGGCGCCGCCGGTACGGGTGCTGGTGGTGGACGACCAGCGGCTCATCCGGGACGGCATCGCCTCCCTGCTCTCCATCCGGCCGGGCATCGTGGTCGTCGGCACGGCCGTGGACGGCCGGGACGCCGTGGCGAAGACGCTCGAACTGGGCCCGGACGTCGTGCTCATGGATGTCCGGATGCCGGAGATGGACGGGGTCGAAGCGGTGGCCGTCCTGCGGGGCCGGGCGTCGGAGTGCAGGGTGGTGATGCTGACGACGTTCGACGACGAGGAGTACGTCGTACAGGCGCTGCGAGCCGGCGCCCACGGCTACCTGCTGAAGGACCTGCCGGCCGAGGAACTCGCCCACGCGGTCCGCCTGGCACACGCGGGCGTCACCCAACTCGACTCCTCGGTCGCCCGCCACCTCACCGCCGCGCTGCCGACCCCACGCCCCACCGAGGCCCCCGCTGTCGTCCTGAGCCCGCGCGAGACGGACATCCTGCGGCTCGTGGCGCAGGGCCACACCAACCGGGAGATCGCCGCGCGGCTGTACCTGAGCGAGGGCACGGTCAAGAACCACGTCTCCCGCATCCTCACCCGCCTCGCCCTGCGCGACCGCACCCAGGCGGCCCTCCGCGCCCGGGACCTCGGCCTGCTGTGAGGCCCCGGCCTCCGGGCCTTCGAGGGGTGCTGAGCGCGGCCGGATGGCCGTCGTCGCCGGGTGAAATCTGTGTCCCGGCCACGGGGCCCAACGCCCCAGAGCGCTCAGTGGCCGAGCGATGTCAGACCCCTCTGCCACGATCGGCGCATGGGATTCTTCGATGATCTGGTTTTACCGGAGGAGCCGGCCGCTGAGCGGGCCGTGTTGGTCCGGCTGGGACCGCCGGGGGAAGACGACGAGAAGTACGAGCCGCCCGTCGACAGGTTTGCGCCGGTGCTGCTGTCGCAGCTCGGGGTGGCCGGGGCCGGTCCGCACACACGCGTGATGCTGACGGGATGGTCGCTGTGGCCGCGTACGGCCACCTTGCATCTGTCGGTCTTCCGCAAGACCCGCTGGCAGAGCGAGGACTCGCGCCGGCAGTCCGGGCTGCGGGTCGGCCTGCTGTTCTCCGACGGCCGCCGGGTGACCTCGCTGGATGGCAAGGTGCAGCGGGGGTTGCAGTACACGACACCCTCAGGGCAGGTGGCCGAGGCGGCGACGCAGCAGGCGGTCGGGCTGATTCCGCTGGATCCGGGGCTGCACCAGTCGCGCGGGCCCCGCTGGTCCCTCTTCAAGACCGACGTCGACCTGTATCTGGCGGAACTCCCACCGCCCGGCGAGGCCCAGTTGGTGGTCGAGTGGCCGGACGAGGGCATATCCGAGACGCGCACGCCGATCGACGTGGCGGCACTGCATGCCGCGTCGGCACGGGCACTTGAGGTCTGGCCGGGGATCGAGCCACCTGATCCGTCGGAGCAGCCCAGTTCCTTCGCGGTCCTGGGGATGAGCGGGCCGCCCGGCTTTCTGGCGCCGCCCCTGTCCGGGCACCAGCGCAGGATGCTGCGCCGTCAGGAGGAAGAGCGCCTGCGCTACGTGCCGCGGGCCGACTGGCAACACATCGGTTACCGGGACTGGGGAGACGCGGCGCTCATCAGGGCCCGGCTCGACGCGGGCGCGCCGCCCGATGCCAACGTCGGATGGAACGGCACCACCCCACTGCACCTGGCGGCGGAACAAGGGTCGGCGGAGGCGGTGGCCGCGCTCCTGTCGCACCACGCGGAGCCCGACGCACGCGACGAGGAGGAGCACACACCGCTGTGGTACGCCGCCTGCAATGCGGACGAGGGCATCGTCCGCGCGCTGATCGACGCCGGGGCTGATGTGTGGACGCCGCAGATCGGGCCCTGGTCGCCGGGCCGGCTGCTGCTGACCACGCCGCTCGCGCCACTCGTCGCGGGCCTGCCGGGGGCGGTGGAGCTGCCCACCGAGGAGGCCGCCGCCTTCCGGGCGGCGGACGCGCTCATCGCGGCCTTCGGCGAGCAGGAAATGTGGACCGAAGGGCTCGGCATCGCCTTCGTACGAGGGCTGAGCGAGGACGAGCTGATCCGACGGCTGGGCGCCGACCCCGCGCAGTGCCTGGAAGCAGAACTTGAGGACGCGCCCTTCGCCCTGGATGACTCCGACGAGTCCCTCCGCTATGTGGGCGTGACAAGCGTGCCAGGCGACCCCGGCGGCTGCGTGATCACACAGGAGGGATACATGCCGAGCGACGACGCCGTGCTGCGGGCGATCACGGCGGACACCAGCGCGTACGGCATCTACTTCAACGCCAAGGGCGGGACATTCGGCACCCTGGCTCGCGACGGAGAGGTCGTCGAGCGCGAGGAGATCGGCCTGTCGCCGTACGAGCCGGATCCACCCGCCTACTGGCACTTCCGCTTCTGGCAGCGCAAGCACACCTTCCCCTACGGCGCCGACACCTTTGCCTATGCCTGCGCCGCGGCCGGCCTGCGGATCAGTGACGGCCGGGAAGCGGCAGACCGCCGCGCCCCACGTCGCTGGGTGGCACTGCCTGCGCGGCTTCAGCGCTGAGTGGCAAACAGTTCCGCACCTCTCTTGACACCCCTGCCACACAGGAGGCAGTTTTTTATCGATACAAAACCGCCGAGCGCCCACCATCTCCCCGGGAGTACCCCGTGGCCAACGCCACCGCGATCATCAACCTCGACATCGAGGGTCCGAAGATCAACCGTCACGTCTACGGTCACTTCGCCGAGCACCTCGGCCGCTGCGTCTACGGCGGTTTCTGGGTCGGGGAGGACTCGCCGACCCCCAACGAGGGCGGCATCCGTCTCGACGTCGTCGAGGCCCTGCGTGCGCTGAACATCCCCAACCTGCGCTGGCCGGGCGGCTGTTTCGCCGACGAGTACCACTGGAAGGACGGCATCGGACCGCGGGACCAGCGACCCCGCATGGTGAACACGCACTGGGGCAACGTCGAGGAGAACAACCACTTCGGCACCCACGAGTTCATGGCCCTGTGCGAACTGCTCGGCACCGAGCCGTACATCAGCGGAAACGTCGGCAGCGGCACCGTTCAGGAGATGAGCGAGTGGGTCGAGTACCTGACCCGTGACGGCGACAGCCCCATGGTGCGGCTGCGCAAGGCCAACGGCCGCGAGGAGCCCTGGCGCGTGAAGTTCTGGGGCATCGGCAACGAGACCTGGGGCTGCGGCGGCAACATGCGCGCCGAGTACTCCGCCGACCTGGCCCGGCAGTACGCCACGTACTGCCGCGACCACGGCGACAACAAGCTGTACCGCATCGCCTCGGGCGCGTCCGGCGACGACTACCAGTGGACCCGGACGCTGATGGAGCAGATCAACTGCTTCGGCTGCGAAGCCACCCCGCGCACCTTCTTCCAGGGGATCTCCGTCCATCACTACACGGTGACCGGGACCTGGGAGGCGAAGGGCAGCGCCACCGGCTTCGACACGGACGGCTACTACCGGACGATGCTCTCCGCCCGGCAGATCGACCGCATCCTCACCGGCCACTCCACCGTCATGGACATCTACGACCCCGGCCGCAAGGTCGGCCTGGTCCTGGACGAGTGGGGCACCTGGTGGGACGTCGAGCCGGGCACCAACCCGGGCTTCCTGTTCCAGCAGAACGCCATGCGTGACGCTCTGGTGGCGAGCACGCACTTCGACATCTTCCACCGGCATGCCGAGCGCCTGCACATGGCGAACATCGCCCAGACCGTCAACGTCCTTCAGGCGATGGTCCTCACCGACGGCGACGCCCTGGTCCTCACCCCGACCTACCACGTGTTCGAGATGAACAAGGGGCACCAGGACGCCGCTTCGCTCGGCGTTCACCTGCGTACGGAGGACGCCCGCCGCCCGGTCGGGGACGCCGAACTGGAGACCCTGTCCGCCTCGGCCAGCGTCAAGGACGGAACGGTGCTGATCTCGCTGTCCAACCTCGACGCCGAGGAGCCCGCCGAGGTGACGCTCGACCTGCGCGGCCGCTCCGTAGGGGAGGCGACCGCCCGCATCCTGACCGCCGACCGGCTCCAGGACCACAACACCGCGGACACACCGGAAGCGGTCTGCCCGCGCTCGTACGACTCCCTGAAGGTCACCGACGGGGGGCTGACGCTGACGCTGCCGCCCCACTCGTTCCTCACCGTCCAGGCACCGCTCGTCTGACCCCGGCTGTGGGCACCAGGTCTGCGGTGTAATGGGCCCGGTGGTGGCGAGTACCGCAGACCTGGGGTGAGTGTGGCAACGATTCAGGACGTGGCGAAGGCGGCCGGAGTCTCGGCGATGACCGTCTCCAACGTCATCAACGACCATCCCAACGTGCGCAAGGCGACGCGGGAGAAGGTCCTCGCCGCGATGGCCCGGCTCGACTACCGCGTCAACGTCGCGGCCCGCAATCTGCGCAAGGGCCGCACCGGCACGGTCGGTCTCGCCGTCCCCGAGGTGAACAGCCCCTACTACGGTCGGCTGGCCGCCGCCATCATCGCCGCCGCCGAGCGGTACAGCCTGCGGGTGTGCATCGAGCAGACCGGCGCCTCGAGAGAGAACGAACTGGACGCGCTGTCCCTGTCGCGCAACCGGCTCTACGACGGGCTCATTCTCAGCACGGTGGGCATGGGTCCGGCCGATGTCGAACTGCTCAAGGTGGACCACCCGGTGGTCATCCTGGGCGAGCGGATCTTCGGCGGTCCCGTCGACCACGTGGCCATGCCCAACATCGACGCGTCGGAGGCGGCCACCCGCCACCTGATCGAGCGGGGGTGCCGCCGTATCGCGATCGTCCGGGGACCGGGGGGAGACTCGGGGGAAGAGGAAGTCGATGTGTCCAGCCTCCGCTTCACGGGCTATCAGCAGGCGCTGCGGAGCGCCGGCCTGCCCGCCGACCCCGGCCTCGTGCAGAGCCTGGAGACGCTCACGATGCGCGCGGGTGCGCTGTGTGCGCGAGAGATGGTGCGGAGTGGGCTCGACTTCGACGGCGTGTTCTGCGTGACGGACACCGTGGCCATGGGCGTACTACGCGGCTTGGCCGACGCCGGGGTGCGGGTGCCGGAGCAGGTGAAGGTGATCGGCTTCGACAACGTCGAGGAGAGCGAGTTCCTCGTCCCCTCGCTGTCCACCATCGATCCGGACCACGACACGATGGCGCGGCGAGCGGTCGAGCTGCTGGCCGGACGGATCGAGCAGACGGAGCCCGGTGAACCCGAGGCGGACCGCGAGGAGTTCGTGAGCCGCTTCTCCGTGGTGGTACGGGAGTCGACGGGCGGCAACGACACGACCGAGCGGGAGGATAAGGGGTAGGATTGGTGGCATGAGCGAGCCTACCGGGAAGTACTCGATCACCATGCCGCGCGACATCGCCGAAGCCGCCAAGGCCCGCGGCGGGCCCTCCGGCATGTCCGCCTACGTTGCCGCCGCCGTCGCCCGCCAGATCGAACGCGACAACCTCAACGAACTCATCCAGGTCGCCGAGGCCGAGCACGGACCCATCTCGGACGAAGAGGTCCAGGCCCTGCGTGACCAGCTCCACCAGGCCCGACGGCAGCAGTCACAAGGTGGGGCGAACGCCGCGTGACCCGGTCCCCCGCCGTTCCCGGCGGCACCCTCGTCCTCGACAGCGAGGGCTTGGCCAAGGCCGTGCTACGCGATCGCACAGTCACCGGCTGGCTCGCCCTCGCACGCGCCGACGACCTACGAGTGATCACGTCCGCGGCCACGCTGGTCGAGGTGGTGCACCCTCGGATCAACCGGCCGGCCCTGGAGTGGACGCTGTCCCGCCTCGTCGTCGAACCGGTCACCGAGCCGATCGCCCGCCACGCCGCCGCCCTCCTCGCCGACGCCGGCCTGCACGGCCACAAGTCCGCCATCGACGCCATGCTCAGCGCGACCGCCCTCGCCGCCCCGGGCCCCGTCACGATCCTCAGCTCCGACCCCCAGGACCTCACGTCCCTGTGCGGTGCACGCGTAACGGTGATCAAGACCTGACTCTGACGATGAAGACGCTCAAGGCCGGTCCCTGACCTGCCTGGCCAGGGAGCCGGCGTCCGCCTTGACGACGTACACCTCCCAGGGTTCCTGACCGGGGCCGTGGACCCAGACCTTGTCCTGGAGGGCGTAGCAGCAGGTGGTGTCGTTCTCCTCGTCGGTGGCCAGGCCCGCCTCGCTCAGGCGGGCGGTGGCGGCATGGACCGCCTCGGTGGTGTCGACCTCGACGCCCAGGTGGTCGATGCGGGTCGCCTCGCCCGCGGCGCCTTCGATCAGGACGAGCTTGAGCGGGGGCTCGGCGATGGCGAAGTTGGCGTAGCCGTCGCGGAGTTTGGCGGGCTCGGTGCCGAAGAGCCGCGTGTAGAAGGCGACGGATTCGGCGAGGTCCGGTACGCGGAGGGCAAGTTGTACGCGGGACATGGCGAACCTCCTTGAGTGGTACGGGGTTTCAGCAGCCGCCGGAGGCAGTGGCCGCCGGGGCGCCCAGGCCGATCTGGAGGGTGGTGGGGGCCGGTGCGCAGCAGCCACCCCCGGACTGCTCGGCGTTCTCCGGCTCGTCGAAGAGGCCCGCACCGCCGCAGACGCCGGTCTCGGGGAGGGTGAGTTCGACGCGTTCGGCGGCCTCCTGGTCGCCGGCGATCGCCGCCGCGACGGAGCGGACCTGCTCGTAGCCGGTCATCGCGAGAAACGTGGGGGCACGGCCGTACGACTTCATCCCGACCAAATAGACGCCCTGGTCCGGGTGGGAGAGCTCGCGCACGCCGTGCGGGTAGACCGTGCCGCAGGAGTGGACGTTCGGGTCGATCAGCGGGGCGAGCGCGGTCGGGGCCTGGAGGCGTTCGTCGAGGCCGAGGCGGACCTCGGAGAGGAAGGAGAGGTCCGGGCGGAAGCCGGTCAGGACGATCACCTCGTCGACCGGGTCGAGCCGGCGGCCGTCCTCGGCGACGAGGACGAGCCGGTCGCCCTCCCGCTCCACCGCCTGCGTACGGAATCCCGTGACCGCGCTCGCGTGGCCGGCCTCGACCGCCGCCTTGGCGCGCAGGCCGAGGGCGCCGCGAGCGGGGAGTTCGTCGGCCTCGCCGCCGCCGTACGTGCTCGCGCTGAGGCCCCGTCGCAGGATCCACACCGCGTGCGTCCCCTCCTCCTCGCCGGCCAGGTCTGCGAGGAGTGCGAGGGCGGTGAAGGCAGAGGCGCCGGAGCCGACGACAGCCGTGCGCCTGCCCGCGTAACGGGCGCGTACGGATGGGTCGTTGAGGTCCGGGACTCGGTACGAGATGCGGTCGGCGGCCGTCTTCTCGCCGAGGGCGGGCAGGCCGTTCGCGCCGGCGGGGCCCGGGACCGACCAGGTGCCGGAGGCGTCGATGACTGCGCGTGCGGTGAGCCGTTCCTCGGCGCCGTCGGCGAACCGGACATGCACCGTGTACGGCTGCTCGTCGCGGCCCGCGTCGACGATCCGGTCCCGGCCGGCCCGGGCGACGCCGGTCACCGTGGCGCCGTAACAGATCCTGTCGCCCAGGATGTCGGCGAGCGGCTGGAGATAGCGCTCACCCCAGTCGCCGCCGGTCGGGTAGGCCGAGGTGTCGGGGCGGACCCAGCCGGTGGGGGCGAGCAGCTTCTCGGCCGCCGGGTCGACGAGCTCGCCCCAGGTCGAGAACAGCCGCACGTGCGACCACTCCCGTACGGCACTGCCCGCGGCGGGGCCGGCTTCCAGGACGAGGGGTTCGATGCCGCGCTCGACGAGGTGGGCGGCGGCGGCCAGGCCGATGGGGCCGGCGCCGATGACCACGACGGGGAGGTGGTCGGGGCGGGGCGCGTTGCTGGTGGGCGCAGGCACGGGGTTCCCCTATTTCGATAGGTGTCGATCTCTCGAGTCCCAGCATGGCACCTGTTTCGATGAGCGTCAACATAGACAGTTATCGAAACCAGGCGCCACGCGCCGCTGGAACACTGGATCGAAAGTGCGGATTCGCCGCGGCCGGTCGCACCCGCGCGGCTGAGCCGCACATTGATACAGCCCCGCGCCCCAAGAGGCCCGCCCTGGTTCGACGTATGTCAACATAGACGTATGTCGAACATCGAGGCGCTACCGCTCGTGGAACCCCAAGTCGCCGAGGGCGTCGTGCCGTGTTGCCCTCCGCTCACCGAGCGGCCGCTGACGGCCGAGGAAGCCGAGCGGACCGCCGCGATGTTCAAGGCGCTCGGTGACCCCGTCCGCCTGCGGCTGTTCTCCCTCGTCGCCTCGCATGAGGGTGGCGAGGCGTGCGTATGCGACATCTCCGACGTCGGCGTTTCTCAGCCGACCGTGTCCCATCACCTGAAGAAGCTCAAGGAGGCTGGATTGCTCACCTCCGAGCGGCGCGGCACCTGGGTGTACTACCGGGTGGAGCCGTCGGTGATGGCCGCGATGGGGCAGATGCTGACCGCGGCCACCCCCGTGGCCTGACCCGACCCGACCCGCCGCGCGTTCTGCGGCTCATTCAGCCGCTCGTCCGGGCATGAAGATGAGCGCCACCAGCGCCAGCCCGGCCACCGCCCCGATGACCTGCATGCCGATGAACCCCGCGACCGAGCCGGGAGCGATGCCCGCGAAGGTGTCGGTGAAGGCGCGGCCGATCGTCACGGCCGGGTTGGCGAAGGACGTCGACGAGGTGAACCAGTACGCGGCGCCGATGTAGGAGGCGACGGCCACGGGTGCGAACTGGAGCCGGCCGGCGCGGGCCAGGCCGAAGATCAGCAGGATCAGACCGGCCGTGGCGACGACCTCGCCCAGCAGCAGGTGACCCGCCGAGCGGTCGTGCGTGGACCACTTCACCAGCGGCTCGCCGAACATCGCGTCCGCCAGGATCGCCCCCGCGACCGCGCCGGTGATCTGCGCGGGTACGTACACAGCCGCCTCGCGCAGCGTGACACCGGCGCCGCCGCGTCGGGCCGTCCACCACTCGGCCAGCGTGACCACCGGGTTGAAGTGCGCGCCGGAGACCGGGCCGAGCAAGAGGATCAGGATGCCGAGGCCGAAGACGGTGGCCGTGGAATTGGCCAGCAGTTGCAGGCCGACGTCATCGGTCAGTTGCGTGGCTTGGATGCCGGAGCCGACCACGACCGCCACCAGCAGCGCCGTGCCTACGAGTTCGGCGGCGGCCCGGGAGACCAAAGGGTTACGGGGCGGGGTGACACCCGGTGCGGGCGCGACGGAGCCGGGTTCGGCGGCGGGCGTCGCGGCCTCCGCGTTCGTGGCGGCCTCGGCGGCGGTCACGGGCAGGCCCGCTTGTTCTGGGCGGCGCTGCGCGCGGACTCGGCCAGGTCGGCGAACTGGCCGGCGAGCTGAGCGATGACGTCGGGCTTGAGCCGGTAGTAGGTGAACCGGCCGCAGGGCTCCGTCTCGACGACCCCGGCCTCGCGCAGCACTCTCAGGTGATTGGAGAGGTTGGTCTGCCGGGCACCCGTCTCTTCCACGAGGTGGGTGGTGCACAGCGTCTCTTTGGCGAGCAGGGTCACGATCTGGAGCCTGAGCGGGTCGGCCAGCACCCGGATCAGGTCAGTGTCGACTGACGTCATCATGGGCTGATACTGTCACATCAGCGGTGACTGACACCACCTGGCGCTGATGTCAGGTGCGCCTGATGCCGACGCGAGACAAGACAACAAGAGACAAGACAACAAGAGACAAGAGAGACCTCCTGATGTCCGACAAGCCCTCCGTGCTCTTCGTCTGTGTCCACAACGCCGGCCGTTCCCAGATGGCCGCCGCGTGGCTGACCCACCTGGCCGGGGACCGTGTCGAGGTCCGCTCCGCCGGTTCCAACCCGGGCGCCCAGGTCAACCCGGCCGCCGTCGAGGCCATGCGCGAGGTCGGCATCGACATCTCCGCCGAGGTCCCCAAGATGCTCACCGTCGACGCCGTCAAGGAGTCGGACGTCTGCATCACCATGGGCTGCGGCGACACCTGCCCGGTCTTCCCCGGCAAGCGGTACCTGGACTGGGAGCTCGAGGACCCGGCGGGCCAGGGCGTCGAGGCCGTACGGCCCATCCGTGACGAGATCAAGAAGCTTATCGAGGGCCTGATCGAGGAGATCGCTCCGGAGCAGAAGACGGCCTGAGCGGCGGCGGGACCGACCTCACCGCCGCGTCCGCCCGCCCTCTGTCCTCCCG
>NZ_JAAKZX010000095.1 GCF_011045025.1 Streptomyces ureilyticus | reverse complement strand
GTCTGGGGGCGCAGCCCCCAGTGGGGTCCAGGGGCGGAGCCCCGAGGATGGGACGGGTAGGGGCGGCGGGGGCGATCTACTTCTCGACGCCAGCCCGCTGCGCAGCCTGGCGTTCCTTCTCCGCCCGCTCCTCCGCCTCCATCTCCGCGAACACATCAATAGGCGCAGGCGCCTTCGCCAGGAACACCCAGGTCAGCCAAACCGCCAACAGGAACGGCGGAATCTTCAACGCAACGAGCACCCACCCCAGTTGCGTCGTGTCCGCCCACCAGTACAGCGGAAACAGAATCGCGCACTTGGCAAGCAGAATCGCCCCCCACGCGTAACTGGCCTTCGCGTACGCCTTCTTACGCCCAGGGTTACGCGTCCGCCAGGAGAGGTTCTCCTTGAACACCGGCCCGAGGATCAGCCCGATCAGCGGAACACCCGCGAGGGTGGTGATGATGTACGCGAGCCCCAGCCCCAGCGTGTAGAGCATGCCCGGCAGATAGAAGTCCTTGGCGTTCCCGGTCATCATCGCGAAGACCACACCGAAGGCCACCCCGAAGACGCCGCTGAAGGCGTGCTTGACGGTGTCCTTCATGACCAGGCGCACCACGACGAGCAACACGGAGACCCCGAGGGCCGCGATGGCCGCGGAGTGCAGGTCCTTGTTGACCGTGTAGATCGTGACGAAGAGCAGGCCGGGCAGGACCGTCTCGATCATGCCCCGCAGACCGCCGAACGCCTCGAAGAGCGCGGCCTCCGTCACCGCCCGCGAGTCATGGGCGTCGTCTTCGGTCGGCTTGTCGAGCGACGTCACCGGCTACTCCCGTCCGAGGGGTCTGAGTTCGTACTTCGGATTGAACAGCACCCGGCGGCCCCGGCTCATCGAGATCCGGCCCGATGCGATCAGCTTGCGCCCCGGTTCGATTCCCACGATGGAGCGCCTGCCGAGCCACACCACGTCCAGGGCGGCCGAACCGTCGAACAGCTCGGCCTCCAGAGCCGGGACACCGGCCCTCGGGCGCAGCGTGACCGTGCGCAAGGTACCAGTAACGGTCACTATCTGTCGGTCATGTGCGTCACCGATACGCGTGCATCCGGCGGTCACGGTGTCCTCGCGCAGCTCCTCCGACTCCAGGTCCTCCTGCGACGAGGAGAGCCGGTCGAGCATCCGGCGGAACCGGCCCGGCGGCCTTTCGGAACGGGGAACAGCACTCATGTCTGAAGCGTACCGGGGGCCGCTGACAGCTTCGTACCCCCTGGACTTACCCGTAGAACTAACGCTCGAATCGGTACCCCATGCCGGGCTCGGTAATGAAGTGCCGCGGATGCGAAGGGTCACCCTCCAGCTTGCGCCGCAGCTGGGCCATGTAGACGCGCAGGTAGTTGGTCTCCGTCCCGTACGAGGGACCCCAGACTTCCTGGAGCAGCTGCTTCTGGCTGACCAGGCGCCCCGTATTGCGCACCAACACCTCCAGTAGGTGCCACTCGGTCGGGGTCAGGCGCACGTCCCGCCCGGCCCGGTTGACCTTCTTGGCGGACAGGTCGACGGTGAAGTCCTCGGTCTCCACGATCACTTCGTCCTCGCCGGCCCCGTTGGGCTCCGCGCGGCGGACGGCGGCCCGCAGCCGGGCCAGCAGCTCATCCATGCCGAAGGGCTTGGTGACGTAGTCGTCGGCGCCCGCGTCGAGGGCCTCGACCTTCTCGTCCGAGGAGTGCCGGGCGGACAGCACCAGGATCGGTACGCGCGTCCAGCCGCGCAGTCCCTTGATCACCTCGACGCCGTCCATGTCGGGCAGACCCAGGTCGAGCACGATCACGTCCGGGTGGCGGGCGGCCGCGAGCTGGAGCGCCGTGGCGCCGTCGGGCGCCGCGTCCACCTCGTACTTGCGTGCCTTGAGGTTGATCACGAGGGCTCGGGTGATCTGCGGCTCGTCGTCGACCACGAGGACGCGGGTCATGAAGCCTGCCTTTCCGGTTCTGCGGGCTGCGCGAGTTCTGCGGGTCGTCCGGATCGGGACGGGCCCGCCCGGACGGTGAGCACCATGGTGAGGCCGCCACCGGGAGTGTCCTCGGCGTCGAGCGTGCCGCCCATGGCCTCGGCGAAGCCGCGGGCGACCGCGAGCCCGAGGCCCACTCCGGCGCCGCGCGGGGCGTCCCCGTAGCGCTGGAACGGTTCGAAGATCCGCTCCTTGGCGTCGTCCGGAACGCCGGGTCCGCGGTCCACCACCCGCACCTCCACCCGCTCGCCGAGCGTGCTGGCGGCCACCAGCACCGGCTCCCCGTCGGGGCTGTACTTCACCGCGTTCTCAACGATGTTGGCGACCGACCGCTCCAGCAGCCCCGGGTCCACGGCCACCATGGGCAGCGTCTCGGGGATCTCAAGTTCGACGCTGTCCTCGGGTACGCCCCCGAGCGCCATCGGGACCACCTCGTCCAGGTCGATCTCACGGAGCATCGGAGTCACTGTGCCGGTCTGCAGCCGGGACATGTCCAGGAGATTGCCCACCAGGTGGTCAAGCCGGTCGGCGCCCGCCTCGATCCCCTCCAGGAACTCGGCCTCATCCTCCTCCGACCACGCCACGTCATCGGACCGCAGGGACGACACGGCGGCCTTGATCGCGGCCAGCGGAGTGCGCAGATCATGGCTTACGGCGGCCAGCAGCGCCGTACGGATGCGGTTGCCCTCGGCCAGTGTGCGGGCCTGCTCCGCCTCCTGCTGAAGACGCTGGCGGTCCAGTACGACGACGGCCTGGGCGGCGAACGCGGCCAGCACCCGGCGGTCCTCGGCGGGCAGCACCCGCCCGGACAGGGCCAGCGCCATGTGGTCGCCGACCGGCACGTCCACGTCCGCCTCCTCCGGCAGAACCGGCGGATGCGGGCCGACACTGGCCGCACAGGTCCACGGATCGACGTCGCTCGTACGCTCCAGCAGGGCGACCGACTCCATGCCGAAGGTCTCGCGGACCCGCTCCAGCAGCGCCTCCAGGCTGGTCTCGCCGCGCAGGACGCTGCCCGCCAGGAAGGAGAGGATCTCCGACTCGGCGCGCAGCCGGGCCGCCTGGTGCGTACGGCGGGCCGCCAGGTCCACCACCGACGCCACCGACACGGCCACGCCCACGAAGATCGCCAGGGCGAGGATGTTCTTCGGGTCGGCGATCGTGATGCGGTGCAAGGGCGGCGTGAAGAACCAGTTCAGCAGCAGCGAGCCGAACGCCGCCGAGGCCAGCGCAGGGAGCAGCCCGCCGAGCAGCGCGGCGGCCACCGTCAGCGTCAGGAACAGCAGCATGTTGTTGGTGAGGCCGAGGTCCGCGCCGGTGTGCGTGTGCAGCAGCGTCAGCAGCGCAGGGCCGCCGGTCCCGGTCAGCCAGCCCCCGATGCTCCGGGACCGCCCGAGCCGCGCGCCCCGGGCCACGGGCAGACCGCGCCCCTTGCCGACCTCGTCGTGCGTGATCAGGTGGACGTCCAGGTCGGGACCCGACTCCCGGGCGACCGTGGCGCCGACGCCGGGCCCGAACACGTACTGCCAGCCCTTGCGGCGTGACACTCCCAGCACGATCTGCGTGGCGTTGACCCCACGCGCGAACTCCAACAGCGCGGACGGGATGTCATCCCCGATGACGTGATGGAAGGTGCCGCCGAGATCCTCGACGAGGGTCCGCTGAACAGCCAGTTCCTTCGGCGAGGCGGACGTCAGTCCGTCACTGCGCGCGATGTAGACGGCGAGCACCTCACCTCCGGCGCCCTTCTCCGCGAGCCGGGCGGCCCGGCGGATCAGCGTCTTGCCCTCAGGACCGCCGGTCAGCCCGACCACGATGCGTTCGCGGGCCTGCCAGGTGGAGCGGATGCCGTGCTCGCCCCGGTACTGCTGGAGGTACTCGTCGACCCGGTCGGCGACCCACAGCAGCGCCAGCTCGCGCAGGGCAGTGAGGTTGCCGGGCCGGAAGTAGTTCGACAGAGCCGCGTCGACCTTGTCCGGCTTGTAGATATTGCCGTGCGCCATCCGCCGCCGCAGCGCCTGGGGCGACATGTCGACCAACTCGATCTGATCCGCCCGCCGGACGACTTCGTCGGGGACGGTCTCCTTCTGCCGTACGCCCGTTATCGACTCGACCACATCACCCAGCGACTCCAGGTGCTGGATGTTGACCGTCGAGACGACATCGATGCCGGCCGCGAGCAGCTCCTCCACGTCCTGCCACCGCTTGCCGTTACGGGACCCCGGAACGTTCGTGTGGGCGAGCTCATCGACGAGCGCCACCTGGGGGCGCCGGGACAGCACCGCGTCCACGTCCATCTCCGTGAAGAACGAGCCCCGGTACTCCAGCTCCCGCCGCGGAACCACTTCCAGGCCGTGCAGCATCACCTCGGTCCGCGGCCGGTTGTGGTGCTCGACGAAGGCGACCACGCAGTCCGTGCCCCGCTCGACGCGGCGGTGCGCCTCGGACAGCATCGCGTACGTCTTGCCGACGCCCGGCGCCGCACCGAGATAGATCCGAAGCCTGCCGCGTCCCATGGTCCCATTGTCTTCCCGTAACAGCCGCACACGCTGCGTCGACCTTACGGCCAATCATCGGCGCCAACGGCTCGGAAAGCGGACCCGCGGACGTCTTTGACGCAACCCTGATGCCGCCCGCTCCGCCTCGGTACCAAGGTTCAGTGCTCGACGATCTCGCCGTCGCTCAGCTCCAGCACCCGGTCCGCCAGATCGAGCAGCGCGGCGTCATGCGTGGCGACCAACGCGGTGACCTGCTCGCTGCGCACGACCGCGCGCAGCAGTTCCATGACGGCGAGGCCGGTCTCCGCGTCGAGCTGGCCGGTGGGTTCGTCGGCGACGAGGAGCGAGGGCTGGTTGGCGAGAGCGCGCGCGATGGCCACCCGCTGCTGCTGGCCGCCGGAGAGCTCACCGGGTCGCTGCGCCGCGTGATCGGCCAGGCCGACCAGGGCGAGCAGCAGCTCGACGCGCTCCTCGCGCTCGCGCGGATGGGCCCGGCGCAGCCGCAGCGGGACGCCGACGTTCTCGGCGGCCGTCAGGATCGGGATGAGCCCGAAGGACTGGAAGACGAAGCCGATACGGTCCCGGCGCAGCCGGAGCAGCCCCTCCTCCCCGAGCCCGGACAGCTCGAGCCCGTCCACGGTGATCCGTCCCTCGTCCGGCTCGTCGAGCCCGCCGACCAGGTTCAGCAACGTCGTCTTGCCGGATCCCGAACGGCCCTTGAGGGCGACGAGTTCCCCGCGCGGCACATCTAAGGAGACCCCGCGCAGGGCATGTACGGCGGTGGCTCCCGTCCCGTACGACCGGTGGACGTTCTCGACGCGCACCATGGTCTCGGTGGCGACCACACCGCTGCCGCTCATCCGTTCCTCCCCCGTCGGCCGGGCGCCAGTATGGTCACCTGGCGGCCGGTCGGGCAATGGTGCGGCCCGGCTCGCCCGTCAGCCGCACCGGTGGCCCCAGTCCACATGTCCGCGTACAACGACGGACCGCACCCCGGTGAGGGTGCGGCCCATGGTCGTAAATCCGTGTCTACTGGTTGTGCATCCGCGTCTACCGGACCTCGGTGATCTCCGGCCCACGCTGCAACTGACCCATGCCTCCGGAGAAGCGGGACCCCGCCTGCTCCTCCTGCTGGACGCCCTCGGCGACCATCTGCGCGTCCTCCGGCAGCTTCAGCACGATCGGGTCGCGAGGCGCCATCGGGCCCTCACCGCGGACCACGACCGTGTCCCGGAAGATCTGCTCGAGCAGCCCGGCGGCCTGCGGCTGCACCGCGCCCTGCCCGGAGATCACCCCGCGCAGGAACCAGCGGGGACCGTCCACGCCGATGAACCGTACGACCTGGAAACCGCCGGTCCCGTCCGGCAGCTGCACCGGTACCTGGGCGCGCAGCTCCCAGCCCAGCGGGCCCTCGACCTCGTCGATGACACCACCCTGCTGGGTGATGCCGGTGGCGATCTCCTCGCGTACCTCGCCCCAGATGCCCTCGCGCTTGGGAGCCGCGAAGGCCTGCAACTGGACGGCGCTGTCCTTCAGCACCACGGTGGCCGCGACGATGGCGTCGCCCGCGACCTCCACCCGCAGTTCCATGCCGTCGACCCCGGGCACGAAAATGCCGCCCAGATCGACCCGGCCCTCGGCCGGATCGCGGACCTCGGTGCTGTCCCAGGGACCGTCGGGGCGCGGCTTGGGTTCGAGCCGTACGCGCTCCTGCTCTGCGTCGTCCGCCTCAGTGTCGACTTCCTCAACAACGCCGTCGACCTGCTCGGCCTCGCTCGCCGCGTCCTCGGCGGCACTGCCCTTCTTGCGACGTCCGAACACGTCACTGTCCTTCCCGGTCGGATACGACCGAAGCGTATCGATTCCCACCCGTTGTGCCGTCCACGGCGGCATGCCCGCCGGTGGACCCGAAGCCCCCTGCGGCCCGTGTCGAATCGGGAAGGTCCGCAACCTCCTGGAAGCGCACCTTCTCGACCTGCTGGACGACGAGTTGGGCAATCCGGTCGAAGCGCTCGAACCGCACGGACTCGCGCGGGTCGAGATTCACCACGATCACCTTGATCTCTCCACGGTACCCGGCATCCACGGTCCCTGGGGCATTCACGAGCGCGACGCCGCAGCGGGCGGCGAGTCCGGAACGCGGGTGCACGAAGGCCGCGTACCCCTCGGGCAGCGCGATGGACACTCCGGTGGGCAACACGGCCCGCTCGCCAGGCGCGAGTTCATGGCTTTCGGTCGTCCGCAGATCCGCGCCGGCGTCGCCGGGGTGCGCGTATTCCGGAAGCGGTACGTCCGGATCGACACGCTTGATCAGTACGTCGACGGGACTCGTGGGCACGGGTTGGGTCACGGGTTCACCTCGAAGGCGCGGGCTCGCCGGACCTGGTCCGGGTCGTTCATGGCGGCCTGGATCTCCTCCTGGCGGCCGTTGTCGACGAAGTGGTCGACCTTGACCTCGATGAACAGGGCGTCCGCGCGGACCGCGACCGGGCCGTCGGGGCCGCCTATCCGGCCGGTGGCCGTGGAGAAGATCTTCCGTCCGGCCACCGCCGTGACCTCGGCCTCCAGATGCAGCACCGTGTCCACGGGAACGGGCCGTACGAAGTCGGTCTCCAGGCGGCCGGTCACCGCGATCGTCCGCAGCAACCAGTTCAGCGAGCCGAGGGTCTCGTCGAGCGCGCTCGCAAGGACGCCGCCATGGGCGAGGCCGGGCGCGCCCTGGTGGGCGGTCTGCACGGTGAACTCGGCGGTGATCCTGACGCCTTCGCCCGCGCGGGCCGCGAGGTGCAGCCCGTGCGCCTGTCCGCCGCCGCAGCCGAAGCAGTGCTCGTAGTGCGCGCCGAGCAGCTCGCCGGGGGCGGGCGCGTCCGGGTGCCGCACCGGTGCCACGGCGTCGGCCGGGGGTCGCAGGGGCGAAGATGTACCACTCACAGGCGCAGACCTTACCTCCGCGTCAGCGGCCGGTAGGCACCGTGGCAGTCTTGGCTTCATGCAGCTCTCCGCCTCGCCCTACGAAGAACGCCTGACCGCGCCCCGCACCTGGTGGCTCGTCTGCTTTCTGGTCGGCGTCTCGATCGCCCTGATCCTGCTGCCCTTCGGCGTGCTGCCCCTGCTGGGCGGCCTGGCGGGCGGCACGGCGGTCGCGGCGGTGGTGGCGAGTTCGTACGGCTCGGTCCGTATCCGTGTGGTGGGCGACTCGCTGATCGCGGGCGACGCCAAGATCCCGGTTTCGGCCCTGGGCGAGGCTCATGTGCTCGACGCCGAGGAGGCGCGCGCCTGGCGCACGTACAAGGCGGACCCGCGCGCCTTCCTGCTGCTGCGCGCCTACATCCCTACGGCCCTGCGGGTGGAGGTCACGGATCCGTCGGACCCGACGCCCTACCTGTACCTGTCCACGCGGGAGCCGGAGCGCCTGGCGGCGGCACTGGACGCGGCGCGGGCGGCATAGGCCTTTCGGTGAACTGCCTGCCGGGATCGGTCATTTCGCGGGCTGTCGGGCTCAGTGCCCATGTGCGGGCTCAGTGCCCCAGTTCCTTGGGGCTGCTGCTATTGCCCATGTCCAAGGGATCGGCGGGCTTCTCCAGGGGCGGCAGCGCGGGCAGGGCGTCCCAGGGGACCTGCGTCTTGCGGAGGTCCGTTCGGACGCGATCCGCGAGTCTTCTGGTCTCGCGGCGGTTCATCACCGCCCCGACGGCGGCGCCCACCAGGAACGGCATCAGGTTCGGCAGATTCCTGATCGTCCGCTTCATGATCCGCTGGCGCAGCTCGCGCCTCATCCGGCCCCCGAGGGCCGCGTTCACCGTCGACGGCTTGGTCACGTCGATGCCGCGCTCCTCGGACCACGAGTTCAGATACGTGGTCGTACGTTCCTTCAGATTGCCCGGCGGCCGCTGACCGTAGACCTCGTACAGCTCGGCGATCAGCTTCAGCTCGATGGCGGCCACGCCGGTGATCTCGGCGGCCAGCTCCGTGGGCATCGCCGGTGGTACGGGCATCATCGCGGCGGCGCCCACCCCCGCGCCCACGGTCGCCGTCGCTTTGCACGCGCCCGCGACCAGCTTGTCCGCGAGCTGTTCGGGGCCCAGTCCGGGGAACTGCCGCTGGAGCGTCGCGAGGTCCCGTACGGGGATCCGCGGGGTGTTCTCGATGATCCGGTCCGTGAGGTACGCCAGACCCGCCCTGGCCCGGCTGCCACCCCTGCGGACGCCTTCTCTCACTCCGTGTCCGACGGCGACCGCCCGCCGCTTGGCGACAGGCACCTTCTTGTCCGCCACCTCAAGGGCACCGGAGGCGCCTGTCACGTCCGCTGCTTCGAGCGAGGCCGCGAGGCCTCGCTCGTCGTCACGTACACCGTCCGCAGACGGACCGGCCGCTCCCTGGTCGTGAGAACGGCGCTTCCAGGGCGGGGTCGAGCCATGCACGGCCGACCCTGCCTCAGTCGCAGTCGCGGCAGATCGGCTGGCCGTTCTTCTCGCGGGCCAGTTGGCTGCGGTGGTGGACCAGGAAGCAGCTCATGCAGGTGAACTCGTCCTGCTGCTTCGGCAGCACCCGCACGGCCAGCTCTTCATTCGAGAGGTCCGCGCCGGGCAGTTCCAGCCCCTCGGCGGCCTCGAACTCGTCCACGTCGACCGCCGAAGTCGACTTGTCGTTCCGACGGGCCTTCAGTTCCTCAAGGCTGTCGGAGTCGACGTCGTCGTCGGTCTTGCGTGGGGTGTCGTAATCCGTTGCCATGTCGCTCTCCCCCTCTGGGTGTCTGTGGTGTCTCAGCGCACGTAACGCGTGAGAGGCCGGACTTGTGCCCGACCTGAGGCGGAGATTTTGCCTCACATCAAGGTCTGTTACTCAATCGACACCCAACCGAACTCAGCAGTAGTGATCGGCTTGGATGGCGAACGGGACCGTACACGGTCCTCACGCCGCACTACAAAGGCGTCTCACCAGTACTTCCCGTCATGAAGACCATCGAAAACCCGGACTTTCCCGGCTTTCCACCAGCCCCCTTGATCACGGAGAGTGGATGGCCAAAAATTCGCCAGTGTGATCGATCGCACATGAACCTCCCGGGCTGCTGCCCCAGAAATTCCGCGCAAAGCGAACATCGCTGTGTGTCGGCGACATGCTCTCAGATGGGCAAGGCGACTCGCATCACCAGGCCACCTCCTTCACGCGGCTCAGCGCTGATATGGCCGCCGTGCGCACGAGCCACGGACCGGGCGATCGACAGCCCGAGCCCCACGCCCTTGTCGCTGCCTGTGCGCTCGGTCCGCAGGCGCCGGAACGGCTCGAAGAGGTTGTCGATCTCGTACGCCGGCACCACGGGCCCTGTATTGGACACCACGAAGACCGCCTGGCCGTGCTGAGCCTCGGTCGTCACCTCGACCCAGCCGCCCTCCCGTCTCCCGCCACCGCCCTTGTTCGGAAGCGCTTCGCGCTGCACCTCCTCACTCGGCACGTTGTACCGGACGGCGTTCTGGACGAGGTTCAGCGCGATCCGCTCCAGGAGTACGCCATTGCCCTGGACGACCACGGGCGCCCGCTCCCCGCGGATCTCTACGCCGTTCGCGTCCGCCTCGGCGCGTACCTGGTCGATGGCCTGCGAGGCGACCTCGGCGAGATCGACGGCCTTCCGCTCGATGATCTGGTTGTCGCTGCGGGCGAGCAGCAACAGCCCTTCGACGAGCTGCTCGCTGCGTTCATTGGTGGCGAGCAGCGTCTTGCCGAGCTGTTGCAGCTCCACGGGTGCCCCCGGATCGGAAAGGTGAACCTCCAGGAGCGTGCGGTTGATCGCCAGGGGCGTACGCAGCTCGTGCGAGGCGTTCCCGACGAAGCGCTGCTGGGCCGTGAACGCCCGCTGCAATCGCTCCAGCATGTCGTCGAAGGTGTCCGCCAGCTCCTTCAGCTCGTCGTCCGGACCGTCCAGCTCGATACGGCGCGAGAGGTCCGAACCGGCCACCGCGCGTGCGGTGCGGGTGATCCGGCCGAGCGGCGCCAGGACCCGGCCCGCCATCGCGTAGCCGAAGGCGAAGGCGATCACGGCGAGACCGAGGAGGGCCAGGAGGGAGCGGCTGAGCAGGTTGTCCAGGGCGTGCTTGCGCTGCTCGTTGACGCACTCGTTGATGGCGGTGTTGAAGACGTCGGGCGATGCCTTCGTGGGCAGGTCGCAGACATTGCTGGCGACGCTGCCCTCGGTAATCCTGAAGGGCAGGTCACTGCCCACGTTCAGTGCCTGCGCAGCGAGCAGGTAGATGATCGACAGCAGGAGGATGCCCGCTATCAGGAACATCCCGCCGTACAGCAGCGTGAGCCTTATCCGGATGGTCGGGCGCAGCCAGGGGAACGGCAGCTCCGGCCCTCGGGGGTCCCAAGTGGGCTTCGGGGGCGTCTTCGGGGGTGCGGGTGTCGTTGCCACCACGGATCAGATCCGGTAGCCGGAGCCCGGCACGGTCACGATGACCGGCGGCTCGCCGAGCTTGCGGCGCAAGGTCATCACCGTGACGCGTACGACATTCGTGAACGGGTCGGTGTTCTCGTCCCAGGCCTTCTCCAGGAGCTGCTCCGCGGAGACGACGGCGCCCTCGCTGCGCAGCAGCACCTCCAGGACGGCGAACTCCTTGGGGGCGAGCTGGATCTCCTTGCCGTCGCGGAAGACCTCGCGGCGGTTGGGATCCAGCTTTATCCCGGCACGCTCCAGGACAGGAGGCAGCGGCACGCTCGTACGCCGGCCGAGGGCACGCACGCGTGCCGTCAGTTCGCTGAACGCGAAGGGCTTGGGGAGATAGTCGTCGGCGCCGATCTCCAGGCCCTCGACACGGTCGCTGACGTCTCCGGAGGCCGTGAGCATCAGCACGCGCGTGGGCATGCCGAGCTCGACGATCTTGCGGCAGACGTCGTCGCCGTGCACCAGTGGGAGGTCACGGTCGAGGACGACCACGTCGTAGTCGTTCACGCCGATGCGTTCCAGGGCGGCCGCACCGTCGTACACGACGTCGACGGCCATGGCCTCCCGGCGCAGTCCGGTGGCCACCGCATCGGCGAGCAGCTGCTCGTCCTCGACGACGAGTACGCGCACGTCGCTTGTCCTTCCTCTGTCCACCCGCGTAGCGCGCTTTCGGCGCGCACGGGCAGGTCTGTCGGGGGGTGAGACCTCCATCCTGCCCTTTTCGGCCATAAGTCGGCTGTAAGACGGGTGAGGGCCGGGTGAGAGGCCCGGGAATGCGAGATTTTCTCTTGGGGTTGAGGTTTCCACGGAAGGGAGTGCGGGGAGGACGGCTTTACACCCCGCGATCACGCTCTGCATGTGGCGCACCACCATGTGGTACGCCACCGGCCGCTTCCGCAGAGCGGACGTGGGTGTCCGGCACCGTCGCCGCCCAGCACGGGCAGCGCTGGGCATCCACAGGAGACGTGATCGCCCCTTCCGAACGGCACACCCCCGTGCCACCGGCCCACGACCCAGGACGAGGGGGCGCAGCATGGACGCATTCACCGCAGGACTTCTGCAGCGCATAAAGGCGACCGAGTCCGACCTGACGATGGCTCGCGAAACCGGCGACGACTTCCTCGCGGAGGTCGAGGAGGCCGAGCTGGACGACCTTCGCCGTCTCGCCGCCGAACACGGTGTGGAGGTCGGCGCGTCACGCGTCTGATCAGCTCGTACGAGAGCGGGGCCCCGGCAGATCCAGACCGGGGCCCCGCTTCGTTGTTGTACGCGCCGTCAATCCCCTGTTGTACGCGGTGTCAGTTGCCGGGCGGCGGCAGGAGCGGCGCCGGTGGTCCGTACCGTCAGTCGTGCCAGGCGCCCAGTTCCTCCAGGAGCCTCTGGAGCGGCTCGAAGAGGCCGGGTGGGGCCGCGATGGTCAGGTCCGGCGAGAGGGGCTCTCCGGGGCGGCCACCGGTGAGGGCGCCCGCCTCCCGGGCTATCAGGTCACCGGCCGCGTAGTCCCAGGGGTTCAGCCCGCGCTCGTAGTACGCGTCCAGGCGGCCCGTCGCCACATCGCACAGGTCGATCGCGGCCGAGCCGCCGCGGCGGATGTCGCGCACCTGCGGGATGAGCTGCCGGACCACCTCGGCTTGCCGGGCCCGGCGCTCGGCGAGATAGCCGAAGCCGGTGCCGACGAGGGCAAGACCGAAGGCGGGGGCGGGCCGCACGCGCGCGGCGCGGTCGTTGACGTAAGCGCCCTCCCCCAGGACGGCCCGGCAGGTCTCGCCGCGCATCGGGGCGTGCACCACGCCGACGACCGTCTCGCCGTCCTTGCGGGCCGCGATGGAGACGGCCCAACTGGGCAGGCCGTACAGGTAGTTGACCGTTCCGTCGATGGGGTCGATGACCCACTGGATCCCGCTGGTGCCCTCGACGCTGGCGCCCTCCTCGCCGACGACCCCGTCGTCCGGCCTGAGGTCGGCGATCAGGCCGGTGATCAGCTTCTCGGAGGCGATGTCCATCTCGGTGACGACATCGGCGGCGCTGGACTTGGTCGCGGCCACGCCGAGGTCGTCGGGGCGGCCGTCGCGCAGGAAGGCGCCCGCGTGGTGCGCCGCGTCGAGCGCGATCTGCAGGAGTTCGGCCTTGAGCGGGTCGCTCGCGGTGTCGGTCACGGTGCTCCTCAGGCGTACGGGCTGTCGGCGCCCGCGGCGGCGGGCTTCGGGGCGCGGGCGGGGCAGCAGCCCACCGGGCATACGTCATGGCTCGGCCCCAGGTCACCGAGGGCGCAGAGCCGCACGTCGCGCCCGCTCTCGGTGGCGGCCCGCTCCACGACGAGTTCGCGGATCGCGGCGGCGAACCGCGGGTCGGCGCCCACGGTGGCCGAGCGGCGCACCGGCAGACCCAGCTCCTCGGCCTTGGCCTTCGCTTCCGTGTCGAGGTCGTACATGACCTCCATGTGGTCCGAGACGAACCCGAGGGGTGCCATCACGACGGCGGGCACACCGGCGCCGTGCAGCGCCTCCAGGTGATCGCAGATGTCCGGCTCCAGCCAGGGGATGTGCGGGGCGCCGGAGCGGGACTGGTAGACGAGCTGCCAGGGGTGGTCGGTCCCGGTCTCCTCGCGCACCGCGTCGGCGATCAGCCGCGCGGTGTCCAGGTGCTGCTTCACGTACGCGCCCCCGTCGCCGTGTTCCTCGACGGGCCCGGAGGTGTCCGCGGAGGCGTTCGGGATCGAGTGGGTCGTGAAGGCCAGGTACGCGCCCGCGCGGACGTCCTCGGGAAGGTCGGCGAGGGACTTCAGAACCCCGTCGATCATGGGCTGGAGGAAGCCCGGGTGGTTGAAGTAGTGCCGCAGCTTGTCGACCCTCGGCAGCTCCAGTCCCTCGGCCTGAAGGGTCGCGAGCGATTCGGCGAGGTTCTCGCGGTACTGGCGGCAGCCCGAGTACGAGGCGTACGCGCTGGTGGCGAGGACCAGGACGCGCCGGCGGCCGTCGGCGGCCATCTCGCGCAGGGTGTCCGTCAGGTACGGGGCCCAGTTGCGATTTCCCCAGTAGACCGGCAGGTCCAGGCCGTGCTCGGCGAAGTCCTTACGGAGGGCCTCCAGCAGAGCGCGGTTCTGGTCGTTGATGGGGCTGACCCCGCCGAACAGGAAGTAGTGCTGCCCCACCTCCTTGAGGCGTTCCTTGGGGATGCCGCGCCCCCGCGTCACGTTCTCCAGGAACGGGACGACGTCGTCGGGGCCTTCGGGGCCGCCGAAGGAGAGCAGGAGGAGAGCGTCGTACGGATGGGCATCGAGCGCGACTGGCATGTCTTTGATCCTGCCACTCGCCACTGACAGCCGGAAACGGCGGTATGACGAGCGGGCACCGGCATGCGTGACGGTCCGGCACCAGCACGCAGGTGGGTACTGCGCATCCGCACTGTGACCGTGAGTATGATCCCCCTCCTACTGGTCGGAAACTTGCCGTTCCTGTCCGTGTCCAGCTGGGCGGCTCGGCAGGCCGGTTCCGCAGCGGGGAGGGACCCATGAGCAGCACAGCGAGCGGGAAGAGCGGGACGTGGCGTAACTGGTCGGGCAATGTCTCGGCCCGTCCCGTACGGGACGTCACGCCCGCCTCCGTCGACGAACTCACCGCCGCCGTGCGCCAGGCCGCCGAGGACGGACTGAGGGTCAAGGCCGTCGGCGCCGGGCACTCCTTCACGGCCGTCGCCGCGACCGACGGTCTGCTGATACGGCCCGATCTGCTCACCGGTATCCGCAAGATCGACCGCGCGGCGGGCACCGTCACCGTGGAAGCGGGCACCCCGCTGAAGCGGCTGAACGTGGCCCTGGCCCGCGAGGGACTGTCGCTCACGAACATGGGCGACATCATGGAGCAGACGGTTTCCGGCGCGACCAGCACCGGCACCCACGGCACCGGCCGTGACTCAGCGTCGATCGCCGCCCAGATCACGGCACTTGAGCTGGTGACCGCCGACGGCTCGGTCCTCACCTGCTCCGAGAAGGAGAACCCGGACGTATTCGCGGCCGCCCGGATCGGACTCGGCGCCCTGGGTGTCGTCACCGCGATCACCTTCTCCGTAGAGCCCCTTTTTCTGCTCACGGCTCGTGAGGAGCCGATGACCTTCGACGAGGTCACCAGCACCTTCGACGAACTCCACGCGGAGAACGAGCACTTCGAGTTCTACTGGTTCCCGCACACCGGCAACTGCAACACCAAGCGCAACAACCGAAGTGCGGGCCCGGAGAGGCCGGTCGGCAGAATCAGTAGCCTCTTCGAGGACGAGTTCCTTTCCAACGGCCTCTTCCAGGTGGCCAATTCGGTGGGCCGGACCGTGCCCGCGACCATCCCGGCGATCGCGAAGATATCCAGCCGGGCCCTTTCGGCGCGCACGTACACGGACATTCCCTACAAGGTCTTCACTTCCCCGCGCCGGGTGCGCTTCACAGAGATGGAGTACGCCGTCCCACGCACGGCCCTCGCCGAGACGCTGCGCGAACTGAAGGCCATGATTGACCGCTCTTCACTGCGGATCAGCTTTCCCGTAGAGGTGCGCACCGCGCCCGCCGACGACATCACGCTCTCCACGGCATCCGGCCGGGACAGCGCGTATATCGCGATCCACATGTACAAGGGCACCCCTCACCGGGCGTACTTCACGGCCGCGGAGCGGATCTTCACCGCGCACGAGGGGCGCCCGCACTGGGGCAAGCTGCACACGCGCACGGCAGAGCACTTCGCCGGGATCTATCCGCGCTTCGGCGAGTTCACCGCTCTCAGGGACCGGCTCGACCCGGACCGGCGGTTCGGGAACGACTACTTGCGGCGGGTGTTGGGGACGTAGTCGCACGACGAACTCAGAGTCGGAACGATCAACTTCAGTCGTGAAGATCACATGAAGATCGCCACGCACCGTGGTCACCGGGACGGCATCCCCGGTGGCCAACTCCCGGCCCCAGCGAGAAGTTGGGCGGCGTGCCGATCCACGCAGGTGGCCCGAATGGAGTACTGTTGCGAGCCCTGGGTCCGGACACCCGCCAGGGCGTCCGGGGCCTTCCAGGACCGCCGTGAGGGGGCTCGTTGCACAGGGTGACGGATTTTGTCACTTAGCGTTGCGAATAGGTAACCGTGCCATAACGGCGATCCAGGGCCAGCACCCGACACGCCGGGCAAACAGGCAAGGTTGTGGCAGGCTGCACCCGGGCAGGCCACACTCGACTAGCGGAAGCAGCGACGCACGTGACGTCGGCAGGCACCACCCGGGAGGTCCCCATGCCCGAACTGCGTGTCGTGGCCGTCTCAAATGACGGCACACGGCTGGTGCTGAAGGCTGCCGACGCGACGGAGTACACGCTTCCGATCGACGAGCGTCTGCGCGCCGCCGTTCGCGGCGACCGTCCCCGCCTCGGCCAGATCGAGATCGAGGTGGAGAGCCATCTCCGCCCCCGAGACATCCAGGCGCGTATACGCGCAGGCGCCTCCGCCGAGGAGGTCGCCCAGCTCGCCGGCATCCCCGTCGATCGCGTACGCCGCTTCGAGGGCCCCGTGCTCGCGGAGCGCGCCTTCATGGCGGAGCGGGCCCGCAAGACGCCGGTCCGCCGGCCCGGCGAGACCACCGGTCCACAGCTCGGCGAGGCGGTGCAGGAGCGGCTGTTGCTGCGCGGTGCCGACAAGGAGACCGTGCAGTGGGACTCGTGGCGCCGTGACGACGGCACCTGGGAGGTCCTGCTCGTCTACCGGGTCGCGGGGGAGCCGCACTCGGCGAGCTGGACGTATGACCCGCCCCGGCGGCTCGTACAGGCCGTGGACGAGGAGGCGCGTTCGCTGATCGGCGAGTCCGACGACGAACTCGCCTCGCCCGAGCCCAGCTTCCCGTTCGTGCCGCGTATCGCCCGGCTGCCGCGCGACCGCGAGCACCCGATGGACCGCGCCCTGGAGCGTCAGACGGAACGTCCCGTCCTGCCGGCCCAGTCGCCGGAGCCCGAGGAGGAGAGCATCAACGGTGAGCGGGACTCGCTCACCAGCCTCCTGGAGGCGGTGCCCAGCTTCCGCGGCGACATGGTGGTGCCCGAACGCCCCGCCACGACCACGGAGATGCCACCGGAGGAGGAGCCCGCCCCGGAGCCCGAGGAGGAGGAGCCTCCGGCTCCCGCGGCCTCGGCCGGTTCGGCGTATGCCGATGTGCTCATGCCGCGCTCGGTGGCCAGCCACCGCGAACGGCTCGTCGGCTCCACCGACCGGCAGGCCGAGGCGGACGGCGTCCGCCCGGGCCGAAGAGCGGCGGTGCCGAGCTGGGACGAGATCGTCTTCGGGACGCGTCGCAAGAAGCAGGAGTAGGAGCAGGAAGCGGAAGATGTACGCGGCTGGGGCTCGCACCGGTTCGGGGCGAGCCCTTTTCGCTGCCGTGCGCCTCTTGCGGGCCAGGATCGGGCAACTGCGGGCCGAATCCTGTCTACTGCGGGTCGGGGCCCGTCGCGACCGGGCGGCTCGGGTCCGCCGACCAGTGCGACCAGGAGCCCGCGTACAGCGCTGCCGGAATGCCCGCGATCTCAAGGGCGAGAATCTCGTGGGCGGCGGAGACGCCCGAGCCGCAGTAGACGCCGACTTCACCCGTGCCGGTCGCGCCCAGGGACTTGAAGCGCTCGGCGAGTTCGGCGGCCGGGCGGAAGTGGCCGGATTCCGTCACGTTCTCCGTGGTCGGTGCCGAGACGGCGCCGGGGATATGGCCGGCGATCGGATCGATCGGCTCGACGTCGCCCCGGTAGCGTTCGGCGGCGCGTGCGTCGAGGAGCAGGCCGGTGCGGGCCAGGGCGGCGGCTCCGTCCGCGTCGAGCAGCGGCAGCGCGCCGGGCGACGGCAGGAACGTACCGGCGACCGGAGACGGGACACCGGCCTCGACGGGGCCGTCCCAGGCCGCGAGTCCGCCGTCAAGGACACGCACCGACGGGTGACCCGTCCAGCGCAGCAGCCACCAGGCGCGCGCGGCGGCCCAGCCGAGCCCGCCGTCGTACACGACGACGTCGCGGTCCGCACTGACCCCGGCCGCCCGCATGGCCGCCCCGAAGACCTCCATGTCCGGCAGCGGATGGCGGCCGCCCGTCCCTGCCGGAGCTGCGAGTTCCGAGTCCAGGTCCACGAAGACGGCACCCGGAATGTGCTCCTCCTCGTATGCGGAGCGCAGGTTCGGGCCGCCCAGTTGGTAGCGGATGTCGAGCACCACCGACGGCTTCGGTCCGGCCAGGGCGCTCGCGAGTTCGGCTGCGGAGATGATGGCGTTCATGGCCACCATCCTTGCGCACGGGGTGGCCGCATCGTCCAGGTCCGGTTACTCTGCCCGCCGGACCGGCCCGAGCACAGGGCGTACGGGCCTGGACACAGGCTGTACAGCCGATCGACACCACCAGGCAACCGCGGGGATACGGATGGGACACAGCACATCGGGCATCCTCCAGCCATGCGCCGCAGGCTCGGGGCGCGGCGGGGGTTCGCGCGTTCGGAAGCGGAAGTGAAGCTGCCGGCGCCCTCAGGCGCCGAGGAAAGAGTGACGATGACCGAGTCACGGGGGCCGACCGGCCTGAACGGCACCGCACACGCGCCCGGAACGCCCTGCTGGGTGAGTCTGATGGTGCACGGGATGGCCGCGACCCAGGAGTTCTACGGAGCGCTGTTCGGCTGGAAGTTCCAGCCCGGCCCCCAGCAGCTCGGCCCGTACGTACGTGCCGTGCTCGACGGCCATGAGGTGGCCGGGATCGGGCAGTTGCCGCCCGACCGTCATCCGCCCCTCGCCTGGACGCCGTACTTCGCCTCGGCCGATGTGGATCTGACGGCGGAATCGGTTCGGCACTGCGGCGGCACGGTCGGCGTCGGCCCCCTGGACGCCGGGGACGCCGGCCGTATGGCCATCGCCTCCGATCCCTCGGGCGCCGTCTTCGGCATCTGGCAGACCGCGGCCCATCTCGGTACTGGCATCACCGAGGTGCCCGGCACGCCCGCCTGGAACGAGCTGGTCACGCGCGACTCCGCGAGCGTC
This sequence comes from Streptomyces ureilyticus, assembly GCF_011045025.1. Classification (GTDB taxonomy): domain Bacteria; phylum Actinomycetota; class Actinomycetes; order Streptomycetales; family Streptomycetaceae; genus Streptomyces; species Streptomyces ureilyticus. The sequence goes on along the minus strand of NZ_JAAKZX010000095.1, from coordinate 15,575 downwards.
GCCAAGTTCTACGACACGGTCTTCGGCTACGAGGAAGAACCGGTCGTCTCCGCTGACTTCGACTACATCACGCTGCGCGTCGAGGGCCGCCCGGTGGCCGGCATCCACGGTGTGGGCCACGCCCTCCCCCGCGACCGGGGCCCGCACTGGATGGCGTACTTCGAAGTCGCCGACGTGGACGCCTCCCTGACCGATGTCATCGACCTGGGCGGCCACGTCCTGAAAACGCCCCGCGACACCCCGCACGGCCGCATCGCCACGGTCGCGGACCCGGAGGGGGCGACGTTCTCCCTCGTACGCACGAGTTACTGAGACTTACTGAGACCGCGTGATGCCGAGTCGCTCCGCGAGTTCGTGGGCGCTGATGCCGTACGTCTCCCGGATCCGTAGGCCGTCGGGGCCGACGTCGAAGACGCCGTGGTCGGTGTAGACGCGGCTGACGCAGCCGACGCCGGTGAGCGGGTAGGTGCACCCCGGCACGAGTTTGGGCTCTCCGGAGCGGGTGAAGAGGGTCATCATCACGTAGACGTCCTTGGCGCCGATGGCGAGGTCCATGGCGCCGCCGACGGCGGGGATGTCGTCGGGTTTGCCGGTGGTCCAGTTGGCGAGGTCGCCGTTGAAGGCGACCTGGTAGGCGCCGAGGACGCAGACGTCGAGGTGTCCGCCGCGCATCATGGCGAAGGAGTCGGCGTGGTGGAAGTACGCCGCTCCCGGCAGTTCGGTCACCGGGACCTTGCCGGCGTTGGTCAGGGCGGGGTCGACGGCGTCGCCTTCGGCCTTCGGGCCCATGTTGAGCATGCCGTTCTCGGTGTGCAGCACCACCCCGGAGTCGGCCGGCAGGTGATCGGCGATCTTGGTGGGCTGTCCGATACCGAGGTTGACGAAGGCGCCGGCCGGGATGTCGCGGGCGATGACGGCGGCCAGTTCGTCCGTCGAGAGCCGGTGGTCGGCGTACACCTGGTCGCTTGAGGTCGCGGTCATCGTGCCCCCTGCGCGGTGTAGTGACGGGCCGTCACCTGGACGACCCGGTCGACGTAGATGGACGGCGTGACGACGGCCTCGGGGTCGAGCATCCCGGGCTCGACGACCTGGTCGACCTGGACGATGGTCGTGGTCGCGGCGGTGGCCATGACCGGTCCGAAGTTGCGGGCGGTCTTGCGGTAGACGAGGTTGCCCATCGTGTCCGCGATGTGCGCGCCGATCAGCGCGTAGTCGCCATTGATGGGGTACTCCAGCAGGTACTTACGGCCGTCGATCTCCCGCTCCTCCTTGCCCTCGGCCAGCGGTGTGCCGACCGCGGTCGGGCAGTAGAAAGCGCCGATGCCGGCACCGGCCGCGCGCATCCGCTCGGCGAGGTTGCCCTGCGGCACCACCTCGAGCTCGATCTTGCCCTCGCGGTAGAGGCCGTCGAAGACCCAGGAGTCGGCCTGGCGCGGGAAGGAGCAGAGCACCTTGCGCACACGGCCGACGGCCAGCAGCGCGGCCAGTCCGACGTCGCCGTTGCCGGCGTTGTTGGACACGATCGTGAGATCGTTGGCGCCCTGTCGGATGAGGGCGTCGATCAGGTCGAACGGCATGCCGGCCAGGCCGAAGCCGCCGACCAGGATGGTGGATCCGTCCTCGATGCCGGCGACCGCGGCGTCGGCGCTTTCGACGATCTCCGCCCGGCTCACTGGGCCGCCTCCGTCGTGCCGCAGTTCTCGAGTACGACGGCCAGGCCCTGGCCGACGCCGATGCAGATCGCGGCGACGCCGTAGCGCTGCTTCGTCTCGCGCAGGACCTTGGCGAGCGTGGCGAGGATGCGGCCGCCGGAGGCGCCCAGCGGGTGGCCGATCGCGATGGCGCCGCCCTTCTGGTTGACGAGGGCGGGGTCGATCTTCCACGCGTCGAGGCAGGCGAGCGACTGTACGGCGAAGGCCTCGTTGAGTTCGACCGCGCCCACCTGGTCCCAGCCGATACCGGCCCGAGCCAGCGCGCGGTTGGCGGCCTCGACCGGGGCGTAGCCGAAGGCCTGCGGCTCCAGCGCCATCACGCCGCGGCCGGCGATACGGGCGATGGGGTCGGCGCCGATCGTGGCCGCAGCCCTCTCGCTGCCCAGCAGCACCGCGGAGGCACCGTCGTTGAGCGGGCTGGCGTTGCCCGCGGTGATAGTTCCGCCCTGTTCCGGGGTGCGGAAAACCGGCTTGAGCCCGGCCAGCACCTGCGGCGTGGATCCGGCTCGGATGCCCTCGTCGCGGGTCAGGTCGGCGCCTTCGACCGGCACCACCAGGTCGTCGTAGAAGCCCGACTCCCAAGCGGCGTAAGCGAGTTGGTGTGAGCGGGCGGCGAACTCGTCCTGCCGTTCGCGGGAGATCCCGTAGCGCTCCTGGAGCTGCTCGTTGGCCTCGCCGAGGCTGACCGTCCACTCCTTCGGCATCCGCGGGTTGACCAGCCGCCAGCCCAGCGTGGTCGACACCGCGGTGACGTCACCTGCCGGGAACGGCTTCGCCGACTTGGGCAGCACCCACGGCGCACGCGTCATCGACTCCACGCCGCCGGTCAGCACCACGTCGGCGTCGCCTGACTCGATGGTTCGGCTCGCGATCATCGCCGCGTCGAGGCTCGAGCCGCACAGCCGGTTGACGGTGGTGCCGGGCACGCTCACCGGGAGCCCGGCGAGGAGCGCCGCCATGCGTCCGACGTTGCGGTTCTCCTCGCCGGCGCCGTTGGCGTTGCCCCACACCACGTCGTCGATCGCGGCGTGGTCGAGGCCTGGCACCTTGGCGAGCGTCGAGGTGATCCCGGCGGCGGCGAGGTCGTCGGGGCGGACGCCGGCCAGCGCGCCGTTGAAGCGGCCGAACGGCGTCCGCGTCGCGGCGTAGATGAATGCGCTCATGACAGCGACGCTAGCCCCAGGCTGCGATATTCTGAAGTACGCATATCCGAGCTGATTGATATGGACGACGTATGGATCTGCGTCACCTGCGGTACTTCGTGGCGGTGGCCGAGGAGCGCCATTTCGGTCGCGCCGCCGAGCGGTTGCACATGGCCCAGCCGCCGCTCTCCACGCAGATCCGCCAGCTCGAGGCCGAGCTAGGCGTCGAGCTGCTCCACCGCACCACACGCCGCGTCGACCTCACCGAGGCCGGGCAGGCCTACCTGGAGCGGGCGCGCGCGGTCCTTGCCGACGTCGACGAGGCCGCCCAGCACGCACGGCTCGTCGCTGCCGGATCGGTGGGCCACCTGGCGATCGGGTGCGTGGGCTCGGCGACGTACAGCGTCCTGCCCGCGCTCTCACGGCGGCTCACGGAGGAGCTTCCCGGCGTCGACTTCTCCTTCCGCGGCGAGATGCTCGCGCCCGACCAGGTCGAGGCGCTGCGCACCGGAGCGATCGACGTCGCGCTGCTGCGCCCTGTGGCGGCCGACCTCTCCCTCACCGTGCACACGCTGCGACGGGACCGGCTCGTCGTCGCCGTACCGGTCGACCACCCCCTCGCCCGCCGGAAACGGCTGCGGGCCGCCGACCTCGCCGGTGCCGACCTGATCGTGCACTCCGCCGACCGCCGTTCGGTGATGTACGACGTTGTCCTGGGCCTCCTGCGCGACGCCGGCATCGAGCCGCACATCCGCCACGAGGTCGGCGAGACCTCGACCCTGGTCACGCTCGTGGCCGGCGGCCTCGGCGTCGCCGTCGTACCCGAGCCCGTGACCGCGCTGACCCTCGACGGCGTCGCCTACCTACCGCTGACCGGGGCCGACGCACGCGTAGAACTGGCCGTCGCCCACCGCGCGGACCGCTCCGAGCCGCACCTGGAGCGCACCGTGGGGATCATCCAGGCGATGTTCTGAGACGTCCACGGACACCGGACAAGGCGGCCCATCGGCCATCTGTGACCGCTGGGTCGTCTGGGGCAGCTGGGTCGTCGCTCCCCGGGTTTTCGCGGATGCCAGCGGTTGGCGGCGAGCCGCCCTCCGACCTGCAGTCACACGGAGGAGACCGGCAGCACGTCCGGCGACAGCGTCCCCGCCCTCGACGCGGAACTCGTCATCCGCCGGAGGTGATGGCGTCGGCACAGCACCTCGTACCCCACCTCGGCCGCCGACTGGGCGACGTCGCCCACCACGACCTGCTCGCCCTCGACGACCATCTCCCCGCCCACGGTGCGGGCGTTGTGCGTCGCCCGCGCACCACACCAGCACATCGCCTCGACCTGCAGAATCTCCACACGGTCGGCGAGCTCGATCAGGCGCTGGGAGCCGGGGAAGAGCTTGGTGCGGAAGTCGGTGGTGATACCGAAGGCGAAGACGTCCAGGTTCAGGTCGTCCACGATCCGGGCCAGCTGGTCGATCTGCTCCGCCAGCAGGAACTGAGCCTCATCGACGATCACGTAGTCGACCCTGCCGCCTCGCGACAACTGCTCCACCACATACCCGTACAACTCCAGCCCCGGACCCGCCTCCACCGCCTCGGTCACCAACCCCAGACGCGACGAGAGCTTGCCCTCACCGGCACGGTCGTCCCGCGTGAAGATCAGCCCCTGCAGACCCCGCACCGTTCGATTGTGTTCGATTTGAAGCGCCAGAGTCCTTTTGCTTGGCTATCCATCAACTTCCCCCCCCTTGAGGGACATGACTCTGCGTCTTCTCGGCTCCCGCTTGGGAGGCGCCAGCGCACAACCCACTCGCTCCGCAGCGGGAACGTGCCCGCGCCGCCACTCATGCCGCGCACCCACGCTCGACCGTTGAGTTAGCGATCGTGTCGGTGCTGCAGCTCGTGGAGGCCTGTCGGACCGCCAGGCGGCGGCTGCTGAACCGCTCCGGTTCTGATGGAGGCTGTCGCTCGGTCAAGCCTTGAGTCTTCCGCCAAGCTGGTGTGGTCATTGCTTGCCGGGAGGCGGGCCGCCATCGTCGGTGAAGAATTGCCAGATTGTGATCACGGCTAGGAGTTGGGCGATCAGATAGGCCGTCTGCAGCGAGAAATATCGCATCTGACAGATCGAAAACAATAGCCCGAGACGGCTGGCCCTCAGCTCCTCAGACACCGGCCTGGTCGAGGGCGCTCTGCAGGGACTGCTTGTAGCCCTCGCTCGTGTACGTGGCACCGGACACCGTGTCGATGTCCGCGCTCTGCGCCTCCAGTGTCTCCTGGTTGAGCTTGGGGCTGGCAGTGGAGGAGATCTCCTCGCTCCTCGGCGGCGAGGAGGGTGACTGGACGGCGCTCGCCCTGGTGATCCTGTCGCCGCTGAGCGTGATCCGTACCTGGACCGGGCCGTACTTCGTCTGGGCCGTGGCCCCGGTGACGGTACGGGTGGTGGGCGCGGCCGACGTGGTCCTCGGGGCGGAGGCACTACTGGTCTTCGCGGGCGTGGCCGGCACGGAGCGCGACGCCGACGCACTCGGGGAGGCAGAGGCAGAGGCAGAGGAAGGGGCGCGCTGCTTCTCGGGCGTCTTCGACGACGAGGCCGAAGCGGACGGGGAGTGGGAAGAGGACTGAGACGAGGACGCAGAGGCGTCCGTCGTGACCTGGGCCGTGGGGGTGGTGCCGCCTCTCGCGAGCGCCGGGTCCGTCGTCGGCTTGAGCGCGAGCAGCAGCACGATGCCGGAGGCGGTGGCCGCGGCGGCCAGCACGGCATTACGGAACGGATGCTTCTTCCTCATAGGACACACAGCGCACTGGACGTCTGAGACGTCACGGGCCGGGGTTCGGGAACCGGGCCCAGAACCGGAGCCACGCTCAGAACTCGAAGGACTCGTGGTGGATACGACGGGCGGGGACACCTGCCTCGCGGAGTGCGGCGTACGACTCCTCGGCCAGTCCCGGCGGGCCGCACAGGTACACGTCGTGACGGTCGATGTCCGGCAGGACCTTGCGCAGCATCTTCGCGGAGATCGCGGGCCGTCCACCGTCCGGGCTGTTGACCGCGTACACCAGCTGGGCCCCGCGCTCGTCCGCGATGGCCTCCAACTCCTCCCGCAGCGCCAACTCCCCTGCCGTACGGGCCCGGTAGAGCAGCGTCAGGTGTCCGGGCGCGGCGGGCAGCGTCTCGAACAGCGCCCGGAGCGGCGCGATTCCCGCTCCGCCGGCGAGCAGCAGCACCTTGCCGCGGCTGCGGCGGGCGGCCGTCATCGCCCCGTACGGGCCCTCCGCCCACACGCGGGTGCCCGGCCGCAGCCCGGCCGGCGCCGCGCTGTGCCCGCCGCGTTCACCAGCCGGTCGGGGGTTGTCGCGGCGACGGCGGGGTGTTCCGCCACCACAGCCACAGGACGGCGGCGGCACCCGCCAAGGCGAGCACCAGCAACGGTGCCGCAGGGGAACGCCAGGGGCGTATCCGGCGGTTGGCCTGCCGTCTCCCCGCCCGGCCCTGCTGGATCGTCGTCAAGGCCGTACTTCCCTCTGCTTGCCTTGTGCCACGGCACCATACACCGGCCGGTTGGCTGAAAATCGTCGGGCAAGGCGATGGCGGCGGCACCCGCTGCGGCGGCCCAAGGAGATCCACTCGGGTTGGTCCTCCCCTCCTGTGGCCCGGCCGACTCGCGCCCTTCTGCTCAACATCCCTCTCTCGTAACGTCATCACAGTTTGAAGTGGTCATGACGAAGGAAGGGATTTCATGGGCAGAGCTCTGCTTTCGCTGGTTCTCACCGCGGTCACCAGTGCCGCGTTACTCGCTGCTCCCCAGGACGCTGCTCCCCAGGACGCTGCCGTTCCGGCGGCCGCGGCGCCGGCCGCCACCACGCCGCCCACACCACCCGACGTGTACCGGCCGGTCCGTGGACCGGCCGCCCCGGCCGAGTACCGCTACCTCCAGAAGACCCTGCCGGGAGAGTCAATTCCGCGCCACGCCCACGACCTCGCCGCGGCACAGGCGCGCGAACTGCCCACCGCCGGCGGGCGTTGGAAGGCCGTCGGGCCCACCAACATCGGCGGGCGCGTGGTCTCCCTCGCGCTCGACCCCCAGCGCGCCGACACCCTGTACGCGGCGGCCGCCAGCGGCGGGCTCTGGCGCAGCACCGATGCCGGAGCGACGTTCCACTCGGTGTGGCCCGACAGCTGGACCCAGGCCATGGGCGCGGTCGCCACCGCGCCGGACGGCACCTTGTATGCCGGAACCGGTGAACCCAACCCCGGCGGCGGAAGCATCACGTACGAGGGGACGGGGCTGTACCGCAGCACCGACGGCGGCGCCCACTGGAAGCCGCTCGGCCTGCGCGACTCCGGAGCGATCAGCGCCATCACCATCGACCCCGCCAACCCCCGCCGCATCTACGTCGCCGCGGCCGGATCGCTGTACAACGGCGGCGGCGACCGGGGCGTGTACCGCTCGGAGGACGGCGGCGCCACCTGGGAGCGGATCCTCGCGGGCGCCAACGAGTTCACCGGCGCCACCGAGATCGTCGTCGACGGCGACCGGCTCTACGCCGTGCTGTGGGACCACCGCCGCCGCCCCGACCTGCGGACGTACGGCGGTGTCGGCTCCGGTGTCTTCCGCAGCACGGACGGCGGCGAGAGCTGGCAGCGGCTCGGCGGCGGCCTGCCCGCCCAGGGTCCCGACGTGGGACGCATCGGTCTCGGCGTCGCGGGCGACCGGCTCTATGCGATCGTCAACAAGTCCAACGGTTCCTTCGAGGGCTTCTACGCCTCCACCAACGGCGGCAACAGCTGGAACCGCACCCCCGCCAACCAGGCCCTCACCGACTCGCAGTCCACCTTCGGCTGGTGGTTCGGCAAGGTGTGGATCGACCCCCGGGACACCGAGCACGTGCATGTGGCCGGGGTCGCCCTGCTGACCACGAAGGACGGCGGCGACACCTGGAGCGCCGACGACAAGAGCATGCACGTCGACCACCACGCCATGGTGTGGGACCCGCGCCGCCCCGGCCGCGTCTACCTCGGCAACGACGGCGGCGTCTACCGCTCCGACTCCGGCGGCGACGGCGGCTGGGTCAAGTCCCGCCACCAGCCGTACACCCAGCTCTACAGCGCGGCGATCAGCCCGCAGGACGTCTCCAGGATCTCGGGCGGCGCGCAGGACAACGGCTCGCTGCGCTCCTGGGGCGGGGAGACGTTCAACGAATACCTCGGCGGCGACGGCGAGGAGAACCTGATCAACCCCACCGACGTGGACAACGTCTTCGCCTGCTACCAGTACGGCAACTGCTTCCGCTCCACCGACGGCGGCGACACGCTCACGTACTTCGCCGACGCGACCGCCTATCTGCGCCGCAACTGGTTCACCCCGGTGGTCTTCGACCCCCGCGACCCGAAGGTCCTCTATTACGGCTCCGAAGTGCTCAACCGCTCCACGGACGGCGGCGTGACCTGGCAGCCCATCAGCCCGGACCTGAGCGGCGGCCCGGGCCCCGACCCCCTCTACACCAACTTCGGCACCATCACCTCGATCGCCCCGGCGGGCGACGGACGCACGGTGTACGTGGGCACGGACGACGGCCGTGTCTGGGTCACCAAGGATCTCGGGGCGACCTGGACGAAGCTGGCCGAGGGGCGGCCCTGGGTGACCCGCGTGGTCGTCGACCCGAAGAACCCCGAGCGGGTCTGGACCACGCACTCCGGCTACCGCTCCGGCTCCCCGCTCCCCCATGTGTACGGCAGCACCGACGGCGGCAGGCACTGGCGGAACCTTTCGGGCAACCTCCCCGCTGCCCCCGTCAACGACCTGGCCGTCGCGCGGGGCGGCCTGCTGTACCTCGCCACCGACCAGGGCGTGTTCACCAGCGTCACGGGCGGCGGCCTCTGGCTGCGCCTCGGCCGCGGCATGCCGCAGGTGCCGGTCGACGACATCGAGTACGACGCGGGGCACCGCCGCTTGGTGGCCGCGACGTTCGGCCGGGGCTTCTACGAACTGACCGCTCCCTGACCCGATTCCCCTCCGGGCGTCCCGAGACGAGATGAGCGGACGCCCGGAGGCCCGCCACCAGCGAGCGGGACGCCCCCGGCGGGACGGGCTTACCGCCGCAGTTCGGGACCGTGGCCCGAGCCGATGCCTTCGTCGTCGCAGCCGACCCACATCGAGAGGTCGTACGGCGTTTGCGGGATGAGCACGATCTCGGACTGCGCGGGACCCGGCGTCGGCTCCTTCGCCGCGGAGCCCTCCTGCAACAGGTCCAGGTCCTCCCTCAGGCGGTCGGCGTCCTCCTGTACCCGGCGGACGTCCAACACGTCCCCGAGGCGGGTCTGCAGCCGACCCACTGATCGGACGAGGTCAATGAGAGCGTGCCGGGCGATGGCCAGTTCGTCGTGAACGGACACGGGGCCGCCTCCCTCCGGACAAGTTCGTGACAGGGCGTTCCGTGGACTGGTATGACGCAGGAGAGCGTCATAGGCCCATGGTGTCCGCGGCGACGACCGCGCACATGGGCCGTCAGGCCCTTCGGAAGGGGCCGAACAGCATGGGAGGGAGGCGCCGTTCGGGTTCCTCGGTCGGGCCATCGGGCCAGGCGCCGACCAGGCGACTGACGGCGGATTGCCGCGAGCAGGCGCCGTATGCCCAGCGCGTGCCCGCCCGTCCCCGTGAGGAGTCGCCGGTAGAGGCCGCCGGCCAGGCCGGGAAAGATCGAATAGTGCGCCTGCTCCGCCAGCTTCCGGTAGGGCGGACAACCCGCCTTCTGCCGCATCTGCCGCAGGCCCGCGGCGGACACCAGTAACAGGCCGTCCCCCGAATCCAGCGGTCGCTCTCTGCGCGGCATCGCCGCACCTCCCCGTAGCCCGTTTCCATTTCACCTTCGGGCACGGCGCCCGTTACTGCCTCGGCGCACCTCTGGCCCGCATCGAACCGCAGGTGGTGTTCACCCAACTCGTCACATGGCTGCCGACGTTGCGACTTGCCGTCGCCGTGGAGGAGTTGACCATGCGGCGCGACACCCTCACCGGCGGGCTGGCCGAGCTTCCGCTGCGGTGGTGACCGGCATGGGACGCGGCACCTGCGTGCATCATCCGCTCTTCGCGCGGCTCTATCCGCTGATGGGCAAGGCCATGGAGCGGGGCGGCATGGCCGAACACCACCAAGCCCTGCTCGCCCGGCTCACCGGCGAGGTGATCGAGGTCGGTGCCGGCGACGGGCTCAACTTCCCGCACTACCCGGCCACCGTCACCCGCGTCCTGGGCGTGGAACCGGAGCCGCATCTGCGCAGCTTAGCCCGCGCCGCCGCCGGCCAGGTGCCTGTGCCGGTCGAGGTTGTCGACGGCATCGCCGAGCCGGACACAGCGATCGGGAAATTTGAGGACGTCCACACGGCCGTCCATCCCGGACGACCTGCGGGCAGAGCCCAACGTCCGACCGCTGCCGACCGTTTTGGGCCGCTGTTCGGCGTCGTACGTCCACGCGGACGCGCGGTTCCCGGCGCTGGCTGTCCGTGTGGACTGACAGCTCAGTCGGCGACGGGCCGCTCCCCGTGCCGGACGGGGCAGCCGCGTACGCCGCCGACCGGGCGGGTGCCCAGTTCCTCCAGCCGGTAGCCGTTCGGATAGCCCTTGATCTCCCAGTTCTGCCGCGCGTAGTGCGGGGCGCGCCGTGGCGGCATCAGGCGGACGGCGCGTCCGCGCAGCCGTACCGCGCGGCGGACGAACGCGCTCGTGGCGGCGCTCGGCGGGGAATAGCGGAAGGCCCGCAGCAGCGGTTCGTCGAGCAGGGCCAGCGTCGCGGTGCGCAGCAGGGGGTGCAGCGGGCGCGGATACCAGGAGGCCATCAGGGCGAGCGTGGCGTCGGAGACCCGCCGCGCGTCCTCGTCCCAGGCAAAATGGGCTGCCTCATAGGTGTCGAGACAGTGCTCGAACTCCTCGTAGGTCTCAGGGATGTCCTTGATGCCCATGTGCCGGCCCAGCGCACGGTAGTGGACGGCGCTGGCCACGGTTTCGTGGCGCGACAGCCTTCGCCAGCCATAGGCGTCGATCCACCTTTTGGGCATCACGACGAACGTGCAGAGCACGTACCGCATGTCGTCGTTGCTGATGTCGTAGCTGCGGTGCATCTGGTTGATGCGACGGATCGCCGTACGGCCCTGTTCGCTGTCGAAGCCGTGCTCGACGACGGCGTCGAGGAGCAGGGACGTGTCGTCGTACCGCTTCTGTGTCCGGTCGGTGAGCTCGGCCGTCTCGGCGAGCAGCCGCCCGATGCTGGGTACGGCGTACGTTCGGTACAGGGCGAGCTCAAGGGACCGGGTGAAGTCCCACGGAAACTCGTACGCCGACGCGAGCCGGTAGATCTCCGAGGCGTCCTTGCACGGGTCCATCCGCCGGATATGTTCCAGACGTTCGAAGCGCTTCACCACGCCGTCCCCCTTCTGCCGCCGGGGCTCCAACTCTACGTTGAGAAGGAGGAGATGGGCGGCCAGCCAGAGCAGCACGCAGGAGGATGAGGTTCCCGACTTGTATTGGCTGGAGCGGAGCGCGGTCGGGTTGGCCGCTCGTAGCGTTCCGCGGGACGCTGGGTTGGATGGCTCGTGAGGTTCCTGCCGCCCTTCGGGGCTGGCCCGCTCGGGGTGTGCCGCCGGCCCGGCGTCCGGCCACGGTCTGACTCAACAGAGGCGTGTCCCGGCAGCGGTTCCGGAAGTCGGCGTGTCGGCCGTGGACGTCCTGTTGTCCGGCCGTGAGGAACGAACTCCCGTGATATTGCTCGGTGTTGACCCGCACAAGTCCACTCACCCCGCTACCGCCGTCGACCCTGTCTCGAATCAGCAGGCGGGCTCACTGAGGATCGAGGCGAGGGGACGGCAACGGTCCCTGCTCGCTCACCGGTACGACCGCCACCACCGCACCCAGCGGCGCCCTGAGCGCGGCCCAGAAGACCACGCTCGCCCGCATGGCCGAGGAGGAGAAGCTCGCCCACGATCTCTACACCGTGTTCGCCGCCCGGTACGACGCCCGGGTCTTCGACCGGATCGCCGCCGCCGAGACCCATCACCTCGATGCGGTCCGCACGCTCCTCGACCGCTACGCCGTGACCGACCCCACCGCGGGCAAGGCGGCGGGCGCCTTCACCGACGTCACCGTCCAGGCCACGTACGACCGGCTGCTGAAGCAGGGCACCGGCAGCGTGGAAGGCGCACTCAAGGCCGGCCGCACGTTCGAGACCGACGGCATCGCCGCCCTCACGAAGGCGCGGTCCGGGCTCGACGCCCCAGACGTCGAGCAGGTGTACGCCAACCTGCTCGCCGCCTCCAGGATGCACCAGGCCGCCTTCGAATCGTGGCTCGTCCGATGATCCCTCCCGACCGGTGTCCTTACCCGGGAGGCAAAATACCCCTGGGGGTATTTGACAACGCTTCGGTGGGCGCCCTACCCTCGCTGTCATTAATACCCCTCCGGGTATTTTAGGAGGCTCCGAAAATGGCTCGCGAAGTGGATCTGGAAGCACTCTCCGCGGCTCTGGCCGCCGGCGGGGTCGTCGTCGACGTCCGGGAGCCGGGCGAATACCTGGCCGGCCATGTACCCGGCGCGCGGCTGATGCCGCTCAGCGCGCTGGCGGGCCGGATCGGCGAACTGCCCGCCGGCCGACCGGTGTATGTGATCTGCGCCAGCGGCAACCGCAGCCTGACCGCCGCCGACCGGATGAGCGGGGCCGGCATCGACGCGTACTCCGTGGCGAGCGGCACCAGCGGCTGGGCCCGAACCGGCCGCCCGCTGGTGACCGGACCCCACGCCACAGCGGCCTGACCGGAGCCGCACCTTTTGGCCGTCCCTGGCCCCGGCCCGGTCCACCGGGCACCGCATCCACATCCGACGGGAGTCCTCTCTTGGCCTCCGTACCCTCACCCCTCACACACCGCCACGTCGTCATCGTCGGCGGCGGCAGCGCCGGGATCAGCGTCGCGGCCCGGCTGCGCCGCGCCGGTGTCACCGGCATCGCCCTGATAGAACCGTCCGACACCCACTGGTACCAGCCGCTGTGGACCCTGGTCGGCGGCGGCCAGGCCCCGCTGCGCGCCACCCGCCGCCCCGAGGCGTCCGTCATCCCGGACGGAGTGCACTGGATCCGGCAAGCAGCCCGAGCCGTCGACCCGGGCCTGCGGGCCATCACCCTCGGCGACGGCCGCAGGCTCGCCTACGACCACCTCGTCATGGCGCCCGGCCTGCAACTCGACTGGAACGGCGTGCCCGGCCTCGCCGAGGCCATCGGCCATGACCGCGTCACCAGCAACTACGCACCCGAGTACGCCCCACGCACCTGGGACCTGATCCGCGGCATGCGCTCGGGCACCGCCGTCTTCACCCACCCGGCCACCCCGCTCAAGTGCGGCGGCGCACCGCAGAAGATCGCCTACCTGGCCGCCGACCACTGGCGCAAGCAGAAGGTCCTGGACCGCATCCGGATCATCCTCGTGATCCCCGACCCCGCCCTTTTCAAGGTGCCGGCCTGGTCCGAGGTACTGCAGAAAGTCGCGTCCCGGTACGGCATCGAGGTGCGGCTGCGCTCAGAGATGACCGCCGTCGACGGCGACGCCCGCGAACTGACCGTCACCGATCACACCACCGGAACCAAGGAGACTCTCGCCTACGACCTCCTGCACGCCGTGCCGCCGCAGAGCGCCCCGGACTGGGTCAAGACCGGCCCGCTCGCCGACCCCGCGAGCCCGCAGGGATTCATCGCGGCCGACAAGCACACCCTCCAACACCCCCGTCACTCCGAGGTGTTCGCGCTCGGCGACGTGGCGAACCTGCCGACTTCCAAGACGGGCGCGGCCGTCCGCAAGCAGGCCCCGGCGGTCGCCGCCAACCTGCTCGCCGTCATGAAGGGCGCCGAGCCCACCCGCCGCTACGACGGCTACACCTCCTGCCCGCTGGTGACCGCCCGCGACAAGATGCTGCTCGCCGAGTTCGACTACGACCTGCGGCCCACCCCGAGCTTCCCGCTGATCGACACCTTCAAGGAACGCCGCGGCATGTGGCTGTTCAAGCGGTACGGCCTGCCGCCGCTCTACTGGCACGGCATGCTCACCGGCCGCATCTGACCGACCGGCCCGGGCATCCCCCGGCCCGGGCCGGTCACCTCACCACCCCGCACAGGGGCCAACCCTGACCATTTCAATACCCCCAGGGGTATTAACCCATCCATCCGCTACGGAGGCCACCCGTGTTCTTCACCCAGTACTACCTCGACTGCCTCTCCCAGGCGTCCTACCTGATCGCCGACGAGTCCACCGGCAAGGCCGTCGTCGTCGACCCGCGCCGCGACGTCTCGGAGTACCTCGCCGACGCCGAGGCCCACGGCTTCATCATCGAAGCCGTCATCAACACCCACTTCCACGCCGACTTCCTCGCCGGCCACCTCGAACTCGCCGCCCGCACCGGCGCCTGGATCGGCTACGGACACCGCGCCGAGACGGAGTACCCGATCCGCAAGCTCACCGACGGCGAGCGCATCAGCCTCGGCGACGTCACCCTGGAGATCCTGGAAACCCCCGGCCACACCCCGGAGTCCATCAGCGTCCTGGTCTACGAGCACGCGGCCGACGATGTCCCGTACGGCGTCCTGACCGGCGACGCGCTGTTCATCGGCGACGTCGGCCGCCCCGACCTGCTGGCCTCCCTCGGCGTCACCGCCGCCGAACTCGGCCACATGCTCTACGACAGCATCCAGCACAAGCTCATGGCCCTGCCCGACCCGGTCCGCGTCTTCCCCGCCCACGGCGCCGGATCCTCCTGCGGCAAGAACCTCTCCACCGAACGCCAGTCGACCATCGGACAGCAGCGCGCCACCAACTACGCCTGCGTGCCCATGAGCGAGCAGGAGTTCGTCGCCCTCGTCACCGCCGGACAGCCGTCCGCGCCCGGCTACTTCGTCTACGACGCCATCCTCAACCGCAAGGACCACGGCCTGTTCGACGCGGCCCTCACCCAACAGCCGCTGTCCGCCGCCGAATTCCTCGACCGCCGAGCCGCCGGCGCGCTGGTCCTGGACGCCCGCGACCCACAGGAGTTCGCCACCGGCCATCTGCACGGCTCCGTGAACGTGCCCGCCGACGGGCGGTTCGCCGAGCAGGCCGGAACGGTCGTCACCCCCGACCAGGAGGTCGCCGTCATCGCACCGCAGGACCGCGAGGAGGAGATCGTCACCCGGCTCGCCCGGATCGGCTTCGACCGCGTCGGCGGCTACCTGCGCGAGCCCGAAGGCGCCTTCCCGTCCATGGCCGACGAAATGCGGCAGGCAAGCCGCCTGACCGCCCATCAGCTCCGCCGGGCGCTCAACGGCGAGCAGCCTCCACTCGTCCTCGACGTCCGCAACACCGCCGAACGCGAGGAGGGCTTCATCGAGGGGTCCGCGCACATCCCGCTCGCCGAACTGCCCCGCCGTCTCGACGAGATCCCCGCCGGCCGACCCCTGGTCGTGCACTGTGCGGGCGGCCACCGCTCCTCCATCGCCGCCAGCCTGCTCCGTCACGCCGGCCTCGACGACGTCTCCGACCTCCTCGGCGGCTACGGCGCCTGGCTGACCGATCCCGCACCGGCCAGCGCCTGAACCCCCTTCCCGCCGGGCGGTAACGGCCACCTCCACGGCCACCACCGCCCGGCACCGCGCACCCCTCATTCCTCAAGTCCCCTGTTCCGGCGACTCCGCCCGCCCCCTGTAGGAGATTTCGTGAC
>NZ_JAAKZX010000094.1 GCF_011045025.1 Streptomyces ureilyticus | reverse complement strand
GCTCCTGACTGACGGCCCGGGCCCGGGGGCGTGGGCGGGGGCGGGCCCGCGATACCTCGCCGCATGGTTGCCGGAAGCAACCCGTCCGGGCCTGCGACCGTCTTACCGGGCGTCGCGTTCAGAGTGCCAGCCTCTGTCGACTCGTACCGGCAACCCGACTGGAAAGGCCGCAAGTCCATGGACATCGACACGGAGATCGATCCCGACCTCTGCATAGACGTTCCGCAGGGTTTCGACGACTCGGATGCTGAGACTCAGGTGCATCCCATGGCCAGCAAGTTCTTCCCCGCCGTAACCGCCGCGGAAGCCTTCAGGAAAGCCCATGAGTGGGTGAGGGACCACGACGTCTTGCTGGCAGATGTCTCATGGGACTGGCAGGACGACGAAGACCAGCCCTACGTGCTGCGCATCTATTTCAGGTTCGAGCCGGAACCTGAGGACGATGACGAGGCACAGCTGACCTCGTCTTGATCACAGGAGATCGAGGCGGGGCCAAGGCCCGGTTGAGCACGTGAACGGCGCTGCTAGATTCGTCCGCCATGCGCTCCCGTGAGTTCGACCTCGACTTTCGCGACCGGGCCAGCCGCACACGCTCCTGGGGTATCGGCCTGCTGTCCCTCGCGGCGCTCCTGTGGACATGGTGTTTCTGGCTGCTGCTCACGCCGTACGAGGTCGCCGAGGAGCCCGACGACCAGTTCCCCCACGAGTGCGAATCACGGTTGCTCACGGAGCGCGGTACGGCCAACGAGGGCCTATTCAGGGAGGGTTGGTGTCAGAACGAACGTGACTGGCCCGAGGCCCTGGCCATACTCGGCCTGTCCGTCCCGGTCTCGATCGTCGGCGTGGCACTCTTCACGAACGGCACCGTGTCCCTCCGAATGAGCGCCCACGCCCAGGCTATGCGCGAACTGGACAGGCTTGCCGACGCACGGAAGACCTAGCCTGTACGGCCGACTGCTACAGACGACGCACGGTGAAGGCACTCACTCAGCAGCACGCAGCACCGTGACCACCACCGTGTCGAGAAGCACGACGCCCCCGAACCACAGGGCCAGGCCGCGATGCCTGATCGACACCAGGGCGACGACAGCCGCTCCGAACACCAACGCCTTCACCGCGAGCACGCCCACCAGGGGCAGAGCGAACGAGGCCTGGGGCGCGGCAAACGCCCCCCAGATCACAGCGGCAAGCAGCGGAGCACCGAGGCCCAGGGCTAAGGACGCCAGCCGGGAGACGGGCCGAGTGAACCCCCACCAAGCCAGGGCCACGAGCGCCGCCAGTTCCAGAACGAAGGCAAGACCCTCGGCGGCCCAGCCGAGCGGTGCGGGGATGGTCATGGTGTGTGGTCTCCTCATGGCCTCGGCAACAGCAGGGTGGGCAGCCTCGGATGCCGCAGGTACTGACCGTCGTCGTCCAGGTGCAGGGTGAAGGTCGCCGGTCCTGGCTGGCCGGCCTCGTCGTAGGCGTCGAGAAGGCTCTCGACACGTGTCCAAAGCTTCACGGGGCCGCCCTCGCGCACGTACCAAGCGCCGTCGCGTGGGGTGAGGGTGGCGGCCGAGCCCGTAACCACGTCGACCAGATGCAGCACCTCACCCACGTTCGCCATCTGGGCGCAGGGCACAGCGCTTTGAGCGAGAAACCGGAGGTGGAACGCCTCCTCGGTGGAGGCGTTGATCCGCTCGGGGCTATGTCGGGCTGCCCGAGGCCTTTCCGGCAGGCCCGCAGCCCAGTGCGCGGGATTACCGAAGGCGGGGGCCGAGTGCGTGCGTGCGGTCATGAACGACACCGTGCCGGGCAGCAGTTGGCCCTCGGCCGTGCCGTCCTCCCCGACCGTCAGCAGAACTCGGGCATAGCCGTATAGCCAGCCGCTGAGGGTGAGCAGGATCTTCCCTCCCGGTCGGGTCTGTGCAACCAGGGCCTGGGGCACGGCGCGGAACGAACAGGCAGCCACGATCCGGTCGAACCGCGCTTCAGGCCAGTACCCGTACAGCCCGTCCGCCACCGCGAGGGTAGGCGTGTAGCCGCAGCCGTATAGCGCGTTGGCCGCCTGTTCGAGCCGGTGTGGATCGACCTCGATGCTGGTGACATCGGCGGAGCCGAGACGCTCGCAGGCGAGCGCGGTGGAGTAGCCGGTCCCGGTGCCGATCTCCAGCAGCGTGTGCCCTTCCTGTACGTCCGCATCCCTCCACATCCGCACGACGAGCGAAGGCAGTGTGGACGACGAGGTCGGCGCCCCACCGTGCCGCACCACAGGGTTCTGCCAGTCAGGTTCGTCGCCGTCGAACTGCGTGATGAGCGTGGTGTCCGAGTACGCAGCGGCCAGCCACCGGCCATAGTCGAGTTGTCCGGTGACCGGCTCCCACACCGTCAGTCCCTGCCCGTCGCGCTCATCGGCTGGCAGGTAGAAGCCGGGCACAAACCGATGCCTGGGCACTGTCTCCACGGCTGCCCGCCACGCCGGATGGTCGAGACTCCCGTCCTGGGCGAGGGTCTTCGCCATCACATCGCGCAACCGCGCGGCGTCTGTCTCAAGATCGGCGGGCATGGCCATGGCCTGCTTTCTCTTTCCTGCTCAGGATGTCGGCAAACGCCGCTGTGATGGACGGCGCGTCCGGAAGCCAGCCCCACTGTCCATTGGGATTGCACTCGATAGCCGTCCAATGCTCTGGTGCGTCCCCCTCTCCGGTCAGCGCGAAGTCGAAGCAACCGAAGACCAGCCCGAACGAGGTCAGATAGGCGTGCAGCGCGGCCTCGATCGAGGCCGGGACGGCGATGGGAGCGTGGATCAAGTCGTCCCAGTTGCCACGTCGCCAGTCGAGCGCACCGTCCGGAGCGGTGATCCGCTGGGCGAAGACCTGACTGCCGACCACTGTGACCCGCACGTCACCGGTCTTTGGGATCTCAGCCTGGAAGAGGTGCGCAGTCACCGCGAGTGCATCGTCGAAGCCCTCCGGATCGACACGCTGGGCCCAAATCGCTCCGGTATGCCCGTCCTCGGAACCGGGCAGGCCCCGAAACGTCTTGTAGATCACGTGGTCGTGCTCGGCAGCGAACTTCCGCGCAGCTTCCACGTCGTTCGTGACCAAAGTCGGCGGGATGGCCAAGCCGAGTTCCGCAAAGCGTTTGAGTTGCGCAGGCTTGAAATCTGCGCGCGTCACTGCAGCCGGGTGGTTCACGTATGCCACGCCGTGCAGATTGTTCAATACGCCACCGAGCCCATGCCTGGCCTCGGCGACGGCGAAGTCCCGCTGCTGTGGCGGCAGATGCTGGTACCGGGCGGCATATGGAGTGGGGCGGCGGTAGTAAACCGCCGCCACCTCCCCCAACTCCACCTCCCGGCTCGCCGTACGAAGCTGCCCGTCCCACGCGGTGCTCTCGGGACCGATGTGGGCCGCGAAGGCCATGGCGGGCCCGACATCGGCGGGGTCGACGCGTACGACGGGTACCTCACGCTCGTTCAGAGCCGTGATGACCAAGTCCGCAGTGACGTCTGTCAGCGCGGTGACGACCAGGACAGTGGAGGCCATCGGTCAGTCCGACTCGTAGTCGGTGGTGTTGTCGTCCTGAGTCTGCGGCTGCGGGTTCTGCCCGTCACCGCCCCCGGAGACAGAGGCGGTGCCCTTCGTCTTCGACGTACCGTGTTTCCCCATCTCAACGACCTCACCGGCGGCGTTGGTGTAGCGAGCGGTCTGCGTGTCCGCATCCATCGCCACGGTCGCGTACGACGGCGGACCGACCGGAAGCCGGTCCGTGACCAACCGCATCGCCCACGGAACCTCAGGTGCAAGCGTCGCCATGTGTTGTCCCTTCCCTTGTGCCCTAGCGGTCAGCCGAGCAGCTGCCGCTTGAGAAGAATCGATGCCCAGCCGTGGCTCTGACCAGTACCGTGGGCGTCGCGAAGCGTGGCGAAACTGCCACGCTCCGTATGCGACTACGGGAGCGAGGCAGAAGTGGCCAGCAGTTCCGGTAATCCACACCTGGCGCTGTGGATCGCAGCGTCGGGCCTGTCCCACGGGGAGGCAGCCCGGCGTATCGCCGGACTCGCCAAAGCCCGGGGGCACCGGCAGATCGCCCCTGATGCAACCCGCATCCGGCGGTGGATCGACGGCGAGAAGCCCCGACCACCGGTCCCCACCCTGCTCGCTGAAGTCCTCTCCGAGGCAGTCGACCAGCCGCTCACTCCCGGCGATCTCGGTCTGACGACCGCCGGCCCGGTTCTGGATAGCATCCAACTCCCGCTGCTCACCGAAGCAGCCGCCCAGACCCTGGCCGGATGGACACAGATGGACCTGTTCATAAACCGCCGCGATTCCCTGAAGCTCGCCGTCGGCGCACCGCTGGTGCTCGCCGTCGAACGGATGCTGGGTAGCACCGCTCGGACGCTGAACAACGGTCGTAAAGGCTTCGACTCCGGCACCGTCAAAGCGCTGGAGGAAGTTACCGCCTTCTTCGTCAGGGCCGACGCTTCCAAGGGCGGTGGCCTGTACCGCAGTGCGATCGTCGCCCAGCTCGCCGAAGTGGCCAACCGCATCCAGGATGGCGTGCCGAAGAGTCTGCGAACCCGGGTCTTCTCAGCGACAGCCGATCTAGCGGCGCTGGCCGGATGGGTCAGCCACGATTGCGGCCGATACCCGACCGCACAGCGGTATTGGAGCTACGGCATCTACGCGGCGGGCGAGGCCGGGCAGCGTGACCGCGGAGTGGAAATCATCACCCGCATGTCGCACCAGATGATCTACCTCGGCCGTCCCGCGGACGCCCTCGGGCTCCTGGGCATCGCCGCCAAGAAGGCTGAGACGCCAGCGGTCAGGGCGCTGGTCGCCTCGCAGACCGGCCGAGTGCACGCGGCTCTCGGCGAGGCATCCCAGGCGGAGACCTATCTCGGTACTGCTGACCAGCTCCTGGCCGACGGGCTCGGCGACAAGGTCCCAGAGTGGGTGGGCTACTTCGACGCCGCCGAACACGCCGGCGCCCGCGCGGTCTCCGCCCGTGACCTCGCCGACCTCGGGCACAAGTGCCAGTCCGCGAGCGTGCACTTCGAAGACGCACTCACGCTGCGCAAGCCCGGGTTCGAGCGAGTCCGCGTCATGGACCACCTCGGGCTGGCCGCCGCGCTATTCGACGAAGGCCAGGCGGAACGAGGCGCCGCGGCGGCTCAAAAGGCGCTCGACGATGCCGCCCGCGTCGACTCCACGCTCGTGGCCTCCAGGCTGAACACTCTCCTGGACTCGGCCCGGGGCTACGGAGCGCCCGCTGTGGACGAAGTGCGTACGAGGGCGAGGGATCTCGCCGTCTCCCGGCCAAGCACGATCGCGGCCTGAGAGCATCTAGGTATGGCCAAGCACCGCCGCCCCGGACCTCCGAACCAGCCGCCGCGCGCCGTCCCGCGCGTTGATGCCGAATCTCCGCTCGCGGCGTACAACAAGCGGCGCCGCCCGCCCATGGACATCTACCGGCGCCACCGGCCCGTCCAAGAGGGCGCAGGGCACCTCCGACCCGACGAGCCGCGCGTTCTGGAGGAGTGGGACGGCTTCGCTTACGAGGTGGTCGGCACGGCGCCTGACCTGGCCACGGCGCAGGAGTGGCAGGGCTCGAGCGTCTAGCACCGCAAGCGCTCCGGCACACCGAGTGAAAATCGCCTTCTGATCGGTGCACAGCGGGCAACCCAAGGGCTAGTTTTGGCCTGGGTAGCGGCCGACCGCCTACTGGTGTCAGTGGGAAATCTGGTAGGTGCGAGACTCTTGGTTCGGAGTGATCGTCCACGAGCACGGACGCTCCTCAGCACGATGGCTCATCCCCAGAAGGAGCGGCATGCCCCCCAGCGGCCAGAAGCGACCGCAGTTCACGAAGCCACTGACCTCGATCGAGATCTGTGCGGGGGCCGGGGGACAAGCCGTGGGGCTGCACAATGCTGGATTTGATCACCTGGCACTTGTCGAGTGGGACCAGCACGCGGTCAGTACTCTGCGAGCCAATGTCGGGCGCTGGCCCGGGTGGACGCCGCAAAAAGCCCAGGCCATCGCCCCTATGGACGTCAATGACTTTCTCAAATCAGACGCATACAAGGCTCTTGATTTCCAAGGTGACACCCTTGACCTCTTCGCAGGCGGAGTCCCTTGCCCCCCTTTTTCGTTGGCCGGAAAAAGACTGGGCGAAGATGACGAGCGCGATCTATTCCCAGCAGCTCTGGATATCATCGAAAAACTTGCCCCCAAAGCGGTCCTGATTGAAAATGTAAGGGGAATGCTCGAGCCTCCGGAAGTCTTCATCGAGTATCGGACCAAGATCCTCGATCGATTGCGCCGCGCTGGCTATACAGTCCCCAATATTGACACTTCACTGTCTCCAGCAGCTCAGGATCTCGAGATGCGCAAGGTATGGCGCCGACTCGACGCGAAAGATTTCGGCGTTCCTCAGCTGCGCCCCAGGGCCATCCTGGTCGCAATCCGTGAAGACATCTCAAATCCCGGCGTCGATGAATTCCGCTGGCCGCTGGGCATCAAGGGCGACGGACCCACTGTCGTTGAAATTCTCAAAAGGACTATGCGAGAACGGTGCCTCCGGTACTGGGACAAGAACGAGTGGGGTAAGCCGGCCAAGCCTGGCGAGAGGACGGGAGAGGATGTCTACAACGACTGGCTCACCGCCGCCCGGAAGGCCGCGGCCGCCGGCCGTCGTGTAGCTCCCACGCTGGTCGGTGGATCCAGGAAGCATGGCGGTGCTGACCTTGGCCCCACGCGAGCGAAGAGGGCCTGGGAGGCCATGGGGGTAGATGCCATGGGCGTGGCCAACGACCTGAACGAATGCGACCCGGAACGGGACTTGTTCAGGGATAACGGCCCTATGCTTACCGTCGAGCAGGCTGCCATCATCCAGGGGTTTCCGCGAAACTGGCGTTTCCAGGGGAAAAAGACAGCGCGGTACCGGCAGGTGGGCAATGCCTTCCCTCCACCGGTCGCTGAAGCAGTAGGCCGCGCAATCGCGGCTGTTCTGCGACCGGAGTACCGGGAAGAACTTCTTAGCGCCTACGATATCGATTCCTCGGGCACAGCTGCCCTGGGTGACATGCCGCACCAAATGGAACTCTCGATTTCAGTGGATGCCACTCCCGCTCCTCCGCGCGAGGACCGTAGCGGCAATCTTGTCGGCACAAGCTTCTGACTGCTCGTGCTCCCAGAAGCGGAGCACGAGCCATCCCGCTTCGCTGAGCTTCTGATCCGTGTCCCGGTCTCGCTTCACATTGCGCAGCACCTTCTCGGACCAGTAGCCGGAGTTGGTCCTGGGCGGCACATAATGTTCAGGGCACCCATGCCAGTAACAACCGTCAATGAATACGGCCACCTTCGCCGGACGGAATACCAAGTCCGCCGTCCGGCGAAGGTCGGGTATGGGGCGCGCGGATACCCGGTAACGGAGCCCTTGAGCATGCACCAGACGCCGGATCAGCCATTCCGGTTTCGTATCGCGGCTGCGGATCGCCTGCATGTTGCGACGGCGTGCGGCGGACGAAGCCCAGGATCCTTCCGGGGCTGCCCAGTTGGCTTCGGAGGACACAATGCCGATCGTAGTGCGCTGCGTCCGCCGCACGCAGCCAGCTACCGGTTGCCCCCCAGGTGGCTCAGCAGCGCTTCAATGTCACTCGGCGCAAGACCAGCCGCCACCGACGGCTCCTCCTCCAAGTCAGCGAGCTGCTGGACTGTGGGGTCATTCAGGATCTCCCCCATGAACGCCAGCTTCTGCTCCAGCCGCGCGGCCACGACCTCGTCGATGGAATTGCGTACGGCGAGAACCGTAACCCGCGTCTCAGTGTCTGGTGCGAGCCCGAGGCGATGGATACGGTCCAGGCTCTGCAGAAACCGGCCGGCCATGAAGTCACGGTCCACATAGACAGCGTCATGGCAGTGGTGGTGCAGGCTGATGCCCTCACCAAGAGTCGCCGGGTTAGAGATGAGCACCATGCAGGCCGGATCGTCACGGAAGCGCCGGATCTGCTCCTCCCGGTCAGGGGTCCCTCCGTAGACCACGGCAGGACTGAACTTCTCGAGCATCCGCTCCAGCGTCGTAAGGCTCCGGACGAACGTCGTCCAGACCAGCGTCTTACGTCCGGCCGCCGCATTCTCGGCAATGATCGCCACGGCTTCCTTGTACTTCGGTGACAGCTCGTAGTCAGGAAGGTTCTGCAGCATCGAGTACAGAGAACCGCCCTGGGGGATCTCCAATGGCGGCAACTGGTAAGCCAGCGGCTCGTACTTCGTGGCTCCTTCCAAAAGCAGCGCCGGGCTCGTCGCGGCCATGAGAAGCCGCAGAGCCGTCTTGCCGAGCGCGCTGAGATCTTCCCTCGCCGCTCCGTTGCTCATACCACTGACCAGGGAGCTGTAGATCTCATCGTGCAGGGGCGGCATGCCGACGTAACGGATACTCAGATCAACAGGAGGCAGACCGAGTTCCTGCTTGGTCGTCCGTGTGAACAACGGCCGCAGCACCGTACTTGCGTGCCGAAGGTCTCCCCCGGCCACGGCGCGCACGACGGTCCGCTGTCCGTGCCCCGGCCACACGAAACCCAAGAGGTTTTCCAGGTCCTTGGCACCATTTGGAGCCGGCGTCCCCGTGAGGATCAGGCGCCGGTCCGCATGGGGTCCAAGGGCCATGCACGCGGCACCGTACGTGCCTCGAGATCCGAGTTTCATCCGGTGGGCCTCGTCAAGGATGATCATGGACGGCTGTGCTGCCAGCCACGCGGTCAGCATCGCCAGCGAGCGGTCCAGCCGTTCGTAGTTGACGACGAGCACCTCCGCCCATTGGTCCAACGACCCGTCCAAAACGTTGACGCGCAGCGCGTGCGTCAGACACTCCGACGTCTCGAAACGCCATGAGTCGTAGGCCGACTTCGGGCAGACGACCAGGAGGCGACGCGCATGGCCGGCGGCCTTCTGAGCCGCGTACACCGCGAGCGCGACGCGCGTCTTGCCAGCCCCAGGCACGCTGAAGTTGGCGCCGTGCTGGAGGGACAGCAGCTTTGCGATGTCCCTGCGCTGGAACGGGCTCAGCTCGCCTTTCCAATTGTCGCCGAGCCGTCTCCAGACATCGTCCGGATCGACCTCGCCGGCCGTACCCGTGCCCGCCAGCCTGGTTTCTACGGTCTGCGCGTCCTGGAGGACGCCGGTCGCCAGCTTCCTGAGGGCGGAGGACCACTCCACGCCGTTGGGATCGGGCCAGTCACCCAGGACTTGCAGGTTGGCCAGAAAGTCATCGAGAGCAACTGATGCGCTGAGCAAGTTCAGTTGGCCACCCGTCCGGAAACGGGCAGCCAACTGGACCAGGTCCGGCTGGTGGCGCTCAGTGGTCCGGAGTACGACGCGCGTGTGCGTCTCGTCGAACCCCAGGTGCAGGGACGTTTCGCTCGGTGCGTTTGTCACTGTCGTCCTTCTGTCGCGACAGCGTCCATCAGCCAGGCCACGCCGTCACCCGGATCCTGGAGGCCGCGGCCGGCCTGCTTGGCGAGCTTTAGCAGGCTGCCACGTAGCTTGATCACCGCGTCATCGAAGGCTTCTTCGTCGAGGCTGCGAGAGGTGCGGGCCTGCACCAGGTCACTCACGCACTGGTCGATGCTGGCGCACGCCTCGGCGAGCCGGGCCGGCGCGAGCTGCTTGCGCTTGCGTAGCCGGGCACTGCGGCCAGCGGCCTCGATGGCATCGTCGAAGGTCTTCTTCGCGTCGTCCAGAACGCTCTGGGCATGCTCCTTCGCCTCGTTACCGAGGTCAGGGCCCTCGCTCCTGCTGCGTACGACAGCGGCGGCACGCAGCAGACGGTCGTTGAGTGCCTTCATGTCAGCCACGGCGGAGGAGGCAGCCGGGACCGCTACTCCGAGCCCCGGGATCATGACACCCGCCGGCTTGGCCTCCGACCGTTCCTCAAGCGCCGGACCAGCGGAAAGCAGCTTCTGCTCAAGCCCCTCCTTGAGGAAATCCTCGTTGATGTGCCGCACGTCGGTCTTGGAGAAGTTGAGCAGGATGGCGGCCAGGCGCAGTTCCTTGAGAATCTCCGCCTGGTCGTAGTCAAGGGTCTCCAACTTCACGTACAGGCGCTGGAGTTCCTTGAGCCGCTCTTGGGCGCCTTCCCAGTCGACCAGCCGGAGTCCGTCGTCGCCGGCTTCCTGGCTGCGCTTGATCAGCTCGCGGATCGTAGCCAGGATCCAGCGCTCCTGGTGGTACGTCCGAACCTGGATCCGGAACTCCTTGGCGATCTGCTCAGGCGTGCGCCCCAGGGCGGCCTGTTCCTCCATGGCGATGATGCGGTTGATGTAGGAGTAGTCGCGCCGGTGATCCCGGCGGAGCTGCAAGGCCAGCTCTACGGCGTTGATGTCCGCCCACGTGAACGACTCGGGCAGCACGCCCACGCGCATCGACTGCACGCCGAGCTCACGCAGCGCAGCCGCCCGGGTGTTGCCGTTGACCACGATGCCCTGGTGGGTGACCAGCCCGGGGTCGTTCTGGCCGAACTCTTCGAGGCTGTCCTTCAGGGCGTCGAAGTCGACGTCGCGCAGATTGGTGTCGGTCGGCGAGGCCTGGAGCAGGAAACCGAGGTAGTCCTGGCTCTCAGCACTCCACGGGTTCTGGTCCAGCTCCTCGTCCTTTGCAGCGTCATGACTCCGCTGCGCCCGGATACGGTGCGTGCTGGGGTTGAAGTAGAGCTTGCTGAGGGGCAGGTCGATCACGTCGACGTGCGCCTTCTGCTCGTTCCACTCGACGGTCACCGTCTCGCGTGTACTGCCTGCCGCCTGTGCCTCCGCGACCTTCTTCTTGATCAGTTCGCTCAGCTCGTCCGCCCGCGGCGGAGCCGGAAGTTCTCGCATCATGTCCGTTCCGTCCTGTCTCAGTCGTTCGCGCCGTCGAGCGCGTCCGCCACGGCCTTACGGGAGGGCTCCGGAAGGGTCCGGTACTGCCCCCAAAGCTTGTCCAGCGGACTCAAGGAACGCCGGTCTGCGGCGATCCAGCCAGCAAGTACCCGCTGCTCCATGGGCGACAGGGCCGCGACCTGCTCCAGAACGCGCCCCAGATCAACCTGCCGGCCCGAGCTTCCAGCCCCACACCGCTTGCACTCGGTGATGTGCTGATAGGCCGTGTCCCCGCTGGGCTGGATCACCTTGCGGCGGGCCACGTTGAGCACCGCCTGGTCGATTCCTTCCTCGTACGCCTCACCAACCGCGATTCCGCAGGTGCGGCAGAGGTAACCGTCCTCGTCCAGCACCTTCGTGCGCTGTGCGGCCGTGAGGCTCGCCTTGTGCTTCGGCGCCTTCGACTTCCCAGGGATCCACACCTCCGCCCCCTGGGCCACGAACCGCTGCTCCTGCTGACGGAGTGTGGGGTCTTCACGGCTCGGCGAGATCTTCCAGTCATGGTCACGCAGGTCGCGAATACGCCGGTCGATCTGGGCGACGTCCGGAAACGCCTCGCGCAGTTCGGCCTTTGTGAAGATGTTGCCCTCCCCTACTTCCTGCACCAGCCACAGTGCAGCCCGCGCCATGCTTCCGATACCTGTGTCCCGCCAGGACGGCTGCGCCATTTACTCACTCCTGTTGTCGAATCGCACGCTTTTCGGCAAAGGCGCAGTATGCGCGCATGCGTAACTCACGCAGCGGCACAAGCGTCTTGGCCACCCCCCGCTCCACGAGCGGCTGCTCTCACAGTGTCCCACCGAGAACCGAATATCAGTCCCTACTGGAACACTTGCGCACCAACCAGCAAGAACGGAACTCGCCTTGCGTCGTGCACAATTGGTCCGACCTGCGCCGCGCGCGGCCACGAAGTCGACAAGATCTGCCGATGAAGGACCGATTTCAGCTAATTCGCTACAGATGGACCGGAATGAAGTGAGTGATTGATATGCCACGAGCAAAAGGAAGCCGCACTCCTTACGCCTGGACAAGGAAGAAGGAGTTCGGCAGTGACGTTCCCCCAGGGAAGCGCGCACTTGCCGGTGAACTGCAGAAACTCTGCCGCCTGCTGGCCTTGAACCGCGACGGCAGCGCCCCGACGCAGCAGCAGGCAGCCGACCGGCTGCACATCAGGGATACGTCCTTGTCCAGATACCTCACTGCCGAATACCTGCCAGACATAGGCATCGTCAGGAAGCTCCACGCGATGGCGAGCGACGCAGGCGGCATGGAGGAGGGGGGCATCACGCTCGCCGAGCTGGAGAAGCTGCACTCCGAGGCCACTGCCGAGCAATGCGACGACTGCGTGAAGTTGCGCTATGAGGTGGAGGAGCTGCAACAACAGGCAGTCGAAAGCGCTGTTGAACTCAGTGCCGTCCAGGACGAACTCAACGCAGTCCAGAAGGAAGCCGCAGCCCTACGGGAGGGGGCTGCGGCCTTGAAGCGTGAAGTGCAGGAACTGAGGGCTCGAGCGGTGCGAACGCTCAACACCAGGGCCCGGCGCGCCATTCGGGCCGGCCAGAGATCCCGTTTGGCCAGGCGGACCCACGCGGCTCTGCTGCCGGTCCCCCCTTCGAGGGGGGACCGGCAGCAGAGTAATCCCGAGAAGCGGGCCGCACTGATTGTTGCCCGCCAGGCCGAAGCCTTGCAGAACGGCGGCCGGCAAGACAGCGCTCTGGCCCTGCTGCGCCACTCCGCAGAGGTGCTCAGCCCGGCAGAGACAGCAGCCCTGGTATGCGTCTTGCGTGAGAGTCAACTGGACGAACTAGCAGGGACATTGATCCACATCTACGGACGGGACAATCCCGATCCTCATGTGATGCGGGCAGCGGTCCAGCTTCACCAGCACGGAGCACCTGACGATGCCGCCGCACTCCTGCAAGCGGCTCTGTCGGCGCAGCAAGGGGCATCATGAGGCCAGGCTGAGAGGCCAACGGTCAGGCAGCAGCCGTCTCGAACTCGTAGTGCGTCTGGGCCCGATCCAGTACGTCATCCGGATCTTGCCCCCGGGCGGCGGTCCAGTGCAGCAAGTCCGCAATCAACTCGACGGCGGACTGCTCCAGGAGAACCGCCTTGCTGCGTCCATCCACGGCTGTGGCGGGGTAGTCCGCTCGGTACTTCTCCAGCGCACCGACGGCCCGTTCGACCCGCCGGCAGTTGCTGCGCTGATCCAACGAGACCTCACACCACACAGATTTCCCCGCCGCCGACAGGACCGTCCCCCAGTCCACAGCCAGAGCCGCGAGCAAGTGCAGACCACGCCCACACTCCTCATCGCAGTCAGTGGTCCTGAGAGACGGGATCTCGCGGCTCTTGTCGTGCACTTCGACGCGGAGCCGCTCCCTCTGCAGTTCGAGGATCAAGGTCGCCGAAGTGCCCTCCCCCACATGCTTGATGACGTTCGTCGCCAGCTCTGTGACGAGCAGTTCCGCCTCCTCGGCGGCCTCGCGCATTCCCCACTGGTCGAGTTGTGCAGCGGCGGCTTTGCGGAGCAGGGGCACCTCCGCCGGCTCTGCCTCGAAGGGGAGAACACAGCGGAGTCGGGGTGCGGTGACTTCGTAGCCGGTCATGGCCACTCCTCCCTCCATGCCACGCGCGTGCTGCGCCCGCCGTGTTCGCACGACTGCACTGCGTAGCGATCTGTAGAGGAGCATGACACAGAGAAGTCTTGCCATGTAACTTCTCACGAGAATCTATCGAGTGAATCTGCTGGTCCTTCAACTTCCGTGCTGCCTAGCCTGATTGGCATCTCCGGGCGGGCGCCCGGCGCACGCGGAGAGGAGTCGCATGTCGGTCCGCACCACAACACGGCGCCGCCAACTGGGCGCGATGATGCGCAAACTTCGGGCTCGCAAGGGGCTGACTCTTGAGGAGGCAGGGCGGCTCGTCGGAGCTTCCAAGGCCACGATCAGTCGGTACGAGACCCAGGCCGGACCGGTCAAGTGGCTGGTGGTGGACGCGCTCTGCCGCGAGTATGGGGCAAGTGATGCGGAACGTACGGCAGTTGTGGGACTCGCCAAGGACGCTAAGCAACAGGGCTGGTGGAGTTCCTTCGCCGACTCGATCCCGGAGAGCATGAACCTGCTGCTCACCCTGGAGGACGAGGCCGTACGCGAGGACCACTTCTCCTGCGTCTACGTTCCCGGGCTCCTGCAGACGCGCGGCTACAGCACGGCTCTGCAACAGGCCAACGAAGTACGCCTGGCGCCGACCGAGATCGAGCGGCTCGTGGACATCCGTATGAAGCGGCAGGAGATCCTCACCCGGCCAAAGCCCCCTCGGCTGTGGGCGATTCTCGATGAGTCCGTGATCCGTCGGGTCGTCGGTTCGCCGGACATCATGAAGGAGCAGCTCGACCGGCTCCTCGAAGCGACCGAGTCCACGCACATCACGCTCCAGGTACTTCCGTTCTCCAAAGGGGCCCACGGCGCAGCCCTCGGAAGTTTCGTGATCATCGGAGGCAGCGAACCCACCCTCGACGTCGTGTACGTGGACTTCCACACTGGGTCGCTGTTCCTCGAGAAGGACGAAGAACTGGAGCGTTACCGACTTGCGTTCGAGTACCTCCGCGCACAAGCGTTGGACATGGAGGCTTCCTCCTCCATGATCCACCGCATCCGCAAGGAGCTATGAATGCCCGCCGCCCCTCAACTCTCTCCTGTCCACGCCTGGTTCAAGTCCTCGTACAGCGGCGCCAACACAACCGAGTGCGTGGAGGCCGCCTTCGTACCGGCCGGCGTGCTGGTACGGGACTCCAAGCGGCCGGAGGGGCCTCACGTCGCGATATCGGCGGAGGCGTGGGGCAGGTTCTTGACTGCTCGGCCGGACTAGGCCCCCTCCGGGAGAGGGAGTTGGACGATTCCGGCACCGGCGGCAACCCCGGCACCCAACCGCCGCGCCGAAGCCGCCCGCCGACGCACCGCCACGTGGATATCGGCTGCAGGCAGTGCGACGCCGCCCGTACCGCAGCCGACCGCCCCTTCCACACCACTCCGGTACGGGACAACCGCCCCTGGCGGTAGTAGGAGCGGCCGACAAGTGGGGCCCTGGGCTGACCGCAGGGCCCCACAGTGGTCGTCAGACCGGCGAGTTACCTCAGAGCGGCATCCAGGTGCTGCTGCACCGGCTCGTAGAGCCCGTACGGCACGTAGTTGGGGATGTCGGCGAGCGCCACCCACGCGAGTTCGGCCAGCTCGTCGGCGTCTGCGACGTAGGCCGCACCGCCCACGACCTCGCAGGCGGTGTACGACATCAGCCGACCCGTCTTCGGGTGGACCCGTTCGCCGAGGAGCTTGACGGCGGCCACGTCCAGGCCGGTCTCCTCCTTCGTTTCGCGCACGGCGGCGTCTTCGCGCGCTTCCCCTGGCTCGACCTCGCCCGCGGGGAACTGCCAGGAGAGCTGGCCCTCGCTGACGCGGCGCCGCACCATGAGCACGCGGTCCTCGTGGACGACGATCGCAGCGGCGATGCCCAGTCGCTCGTCTGCGTTCTGCTGCGTCACGTCTGCTCCTCCAACACGGCGAGAAGGGGCGGGAAGATCGTACTCCGGGTCGTTCTCAGGTGAGCGACCAGTTGCGTAGGGCGGTGTCGGCCATCTCCTGGCGGGCGAGCCCGGCGGCCTCGATCGCCAGATGGCCGGTTCAGTCGAGCCAGCGGGCCTTGTCCCCGATACGGACATGGCCGGGTTTCTCGACCGCCGCGTACACGCCGAGGGCGTTGCCGAGCTCGCGGGCGACCCAGCGCAGCACGGAGCGGTCATGCGGGACAGTCGGAGTCTCCTTGGTGATCATCACGCAGCGGTCGCACCCCTCGGTGAAGCGCAACCGCAGCGTGCCGATGGCCATCCGGCGGCCGATCCAATCGTGCTCGGGGTACCCGGTCGCGTGGTCGCCGGGCACGTCGTCGAGCACCAGGTTGGGCCGGAACCGGCTGGCGTCTATCGCACTGTCCGGCAGCGTCGAGCCGAGGCTGCGCAGCGCCGTCGTTGTCAATACATGGAGCGCGGTGTCAGGCCGGTGCGGCTGGTGCTCGGCCAGCGTGACCTTGGCCTGTACAGCCGCACTGAGCCGACTGGCAGCGTCAGGCGCATCGGAGCGGAACCGCCGGCCGTCCGGCAGAACCAGCTCGGCCACGCCCGGCCCGAGGGTGACCGCCCGCAATCGCATAAGCGCCGGAACCGCACCGGCCCAGGTGACCTCTTCCCGCTCGTCGTGGATGGCGATGCCCCGGTCACCCTCGATTCCGAGCACACCGATCGTGGCGGCGGTCAGTCGCTCACCACCCACCGACTTCACCGGATATCGCCACAGTTGGTCGACCCGCATCCATCGCCCCCTTCATCCCAGCGGTCCGGCGACCGTTGTCGACGGCTGCCCCGGCAAGCACAGCGACGATCACCGTACTGGGGGCATGCCGTCGTTCCACCGCCCCTGGCTGTGACGTCTACGAGCAGCCCCGTCGTGGCGGCTTGCGGCGGTGGTCCACCTGTAGCTCCACCACAACCTGCTCCGCCATCCGGCGCGCCGGCCCCAGTCGAGGATCTGCGGGGTGGGCTGCCGGTCCGAGGATCTTCGAGCAGACGAACAGCGTCATCAGCTGGCCGTCCCGGCTCTCGAAGTCACGGCGCCGCTCATGTCGAGGTCCTTCAGCGCGACTCGGGGCTCACCGGGCCTTCTACACCGCCGAACGCTCAGGAGGAGCGGCGGCCGCTGACGCCTTCGGCAGGAGCCGTACGGCGCGCGCGGCCCGCCCCCCTACCCGTACTCGGCGGAGACCGGCCCGAGGACGGTCCAGCCCCCGTCCCCAGCCGCCCACCGCTCCAGCCATATGTCGTGTCCGAAGCCGAGCGTGTGGCCGTCCCCGGGTGGGCCGCCCACCTCGAACCAGCCCGAAAGGCCGCGCACGATCTGCCCGTTGAGGCTCCCCTGGAGCGCCGAGGCCATCTCCTCCGGGTCGGACGGCGTGGTTCCGCGGCCCTCGACCCACACGGTCCGGTACACCCGGATCAGCGTCTGCGCCGCCTCGTACTCCTCCAGGGCGCCGGGCCTGTCGGGCAACCGCAGGAGATACGGACAGAACTCCGTTTCACCCTTGACGCAGTCCTCGGCCCGTACGGCGCCGGGCCCGGCCGTGCCGACGCGGTACAGGGTGATGCCGTCCGGGACCTGGCCCGGATCCTCACGCTCCGCCTTCACGCAGGTGTTGAGCAGCCAAGGGGTGTACAGCACGGGGCCGCGGAAGCCGGCGCGGGCCAAGGCGCGCAGGTCGTCTCTGAGAGTGAAGCTCGAACCAGCGAGATACACGGCGTCGCCGCGCCCGCCGGAGAGGGCCGAGCGCAGCTCCGGGGCGGACATCGCGCCCGGTCTTTTGATGTGCACCGCCGTCGGGGGCAGCTTCGGATCCTCCCACTCCGGGCCGGGTGCGCCCTGCCCCAGCTGCTCTGCCTCGATGGCGTCGGAGCCGTAGGCGCCGAAGACGACCACCTGCTGCGTGCGGTGCTTCTTGCCCAGGTAGGCCCGCACTTGCCAGCCCACATCGGTGATCTCCGGGGCGACGGTCCACTGGAAGCTGCGGCTGAGGCCGGGCGGGTTCTCCCAGCGGCAGGTCCCGACCACCGGTTCCGGTGCGCCGAGTTGGTCCATGATGTCCAGGTCGGCGTCGTCGGCGATGGCCGCCACGAGCCGCGGATGGTCCCGCCGCAGCCTGTCGAGCGTCAGGCCGTCCCTCGGGGCCACGGCGACGAACTCCAGCGGCAGCCTGCCCTCTGCCTTGTTGTCGCGCAGCAGATCCCGCAGCTCGGCGAGAGCGACGCGGGCCGCACCGGCACGGTCCTGGCCGGCGTCGCGGGTGACGACGGCGATCGTGAAGGGCCCCGTCCCCTTCCCCTTCGCCCCGCCCGTCCCGTCCGTGCCCTTCGTGCCTGACGTCTGCTGGCTGACTCCCAGAACGACGAGCACCGCGGTCACCGCGCCTGCGAGCAGAAACGCCAGTACCCGACCTCGGCTCATACCGCTCGACGGTACGGGCGGAACATCCGCCTCAGCAGGGTCTGTCAGGAAGCTGTGACTGCCTCTGGGTCAGGGCCAGTACCCCAGCGTGTGGACTGCCAGGAAAACGCCCTCTCCGTGGGAGGGCTGCTGGTCGGCAAGTTTCGGCATGGCTCAACGATCGCCCGGAATCCACCCCTCCCAACGGTCCTTCGCCGACTCGCAACCCAGGGATCGGTTGACTGCCCGCCGGCCGGCGGACAGCGTCTTCCCTCGCCCTCAGTAGGGAACTCGGATTCCGTTTTGCCACAACGTACTCACGCGCGCGGGCACCCAGCTCAGACCAACACCTCCAGGCGGTGAGTTCTTTTCACGGGTTCCAGTGCATCGACTCAGATACTCGCTCGAAGCGTCGGGCGGCCAGCTCCTGCCTCCGGATCGCCCAGTGAAGTGAAAAGCCTTCCCTGCCCTCGATGCTGGGATTCCAGTCCGCCAACAGCACCCAGTCCTCAAGGTCCCAGGTCTCATCCGAGGAGATCGCAGCCGTTTCTACGGGGTTCACGTCCATGCATTCCTCCCGGGCGTACCCGCCCACTTGCACCCACCCGCCGCGGGGGAATTCACGGCCGTCCACGACGTTCCACAAATCCGAGTGGATGCTCGCGTAGGGAGCCCAGGGAAGGTCCTCGCCCCGCCAGCCATGGTCCGTGGCCTTCGCCTTCGAGGTGTGGAACGGCAGGGACACATCGGCGGCCATGCGCAGGTCCCCCTGCGGGTATTGCTCTGATATCTCCAGGCAATCCGGATCCTCGTCGTAGTACTCGAAGGTAATTGCCCGTTTTTCGACGGCCGCCCCCTCAGGGACGTACATCACTTGACCGCCACCGTCCAGGTCGGGGAACGCGAAGAGCAGCAGACGACCGTCGGGCGGCAGTGGAAGTCCCGTCACCTTTTCGGGCAGATCTGCACAATTAAGCGAGGCGACGAATGGAAACTCGGGGCCTGGGGCGCCGGGAGGAAGTAGCACGGGGCCGCCATAGCGGCCCACGACGGGCCCGTCCCCGTCCAGCGTCAGGGTCGCACAAGGGAGGGCGGCACCTATCCACTGTTCCACGACGCCGGAGGGGATATTCCGCCTCACCATCTCCGCACGGTACCGGTCCAGTTTGTCCAATATCTCAGGCGTCATGCGGGAACTATAGTGTGTCAGCTCATGCCATACACGCCCTCATACTGAGTGCCAATTGCTGCGACGCTCCTTCCCTATGCGCGGCGTCGACAACGCCTGTCGTTATATACGCGAAATATACGCGAAAGCCAGATTGCTCTCGCGCTCCGACAAAGTTCTCAGAATTCACCATTCCCCACGTACGGCCACTTGCAACGTGACTCTCCCGGGCCGACCGAGAGCCAGGCCCTGGCCGCGGCCGGGCTGCCCGCGGCGACCGTCGAGCAGATCAAGCAGGAGGAGGCCGCCCGCATCCCTCTCGGCCGTCGCGGCGACCCACGCGAGATCGCCCCCTGGATCCTGCGCCTGGCTGATCCAGCCAGTACGTGGCTCACCGGCCAGGTCCTCACCGTCGACGGCGGTCTGGAACTGACGTAACCGGCTCCACGCCGGGCGTAGCCCGGGCGGACTCGAAAGGACTGCTCCACGTGCTCGAGAGCGGCGTCGATCGGTTCAACTCGCGGGTCGGCGGATCGAGTTGCAGCGGCCGCGAGCGTCATACGGGGTAGGTACGTATCAATCGCCAACCGAAAGGGAGCCCCTGTGAGCCTGGATCTGCGGCACTGCACCAACATCGACCAGGTGCGGCAGACGATCGTGGACATCCATGTCGAGGTCCGCCAGAGCGACTTGGGCCTCACCGGGTCCTTTTACTCCGCCGAACGCTTCAACGACCGTCTGACCAGCCACCGTACGGAACCCGGCTGGGAAGCGGTCATCGCGTACGACGGCACCGAGCCCGCAGGCTTCGCATACGCCACCCCGCTCGGCCCCGACACCCGCTGGTGGACATCCATGACCGCCCCGCTGCCCGGCGGATACACGATCGAGACAGGCAAGCGCACCCTCGCGCTGAACGAGATCGTGCTCCGACGCCCGTGGCGCGGCACCGGCCTCGCTCACCGCATCCACGAACAACTGCTGGCGGGCAGAGGCGAAGAGCGAGTCACGCTGCTGGCCAACCCGATGGCAGGAGACGGCAAAGTCCAAGCCGTATATGAGCGTTGGGGGTACGAGAAGATCGGTGAGCAGCAGCCGTTTCCCGACTCCCCCGTGTTCGCCTCGATGATGCGCGACCCGCTGCACCAGGCGTGACCGTCACGGGCGAACCCCGGCGAAGATCCAGCTCAGTACAAGCGGCGCCCCATCTTCGCCGCCTGTCGCTCATAGCCCTTGGTCTCCCACCACTCCCCTAGGAGGCTGCGGACCAAGGAGGTCAGCATCTCCAGTCGACCAGGCTCGGGTGCGGGTGAGGTGAAGACGTCCACGAAGGACTTGTCGCTCCACGGCAGCGCGATTTCCCAGCGTTCTTCCAGGCGATTCGGCTCCGCGATGTCGAGCCGGTACGTCATCGTCACGCTGCGGTCCTGGTGGTGGTCGATCTGCAGGTCGCGGACGTTGAATCTCGTGCGTCCTTGGGTAAACGAGCGGGCGAGCACCCGTTCTGCTGGAGACCGCTCCGGCATGAACTTTCCCCTCTCCCTTCACCCTAAGTGCGCGATTGACGGGATCGTTGTGCGGGTCATTCTCAGGCCGCTGACCCGCACAACTTTGTCCGTAGGCTTAGCAGCGCGATGCGGAACGGTCTGTGACCTTGTATGCGGTGCGGATGTCATTTCCGCCCGCGGGGGTTCCTATGAGCACGCGGAACGTTTCCTCGCTGCACGGCGGCAAAGTCCAGAGGGAGAAGCCGTTGGGGACGTAGTTCTGTCGCCCGTTGGCGATGGTGTTGCTGATCTTGTTGTCGAACCTGGTGTTCCACCGGTGCTGGATGTGCTTCCATCCCCACGTGCTGGTCCCACACCGGAGCGTGTACCGGGCAGGACCCCGGAAGTACTCTCGCACGACGTAGTTCCTGCCGTGATTCCTGCACTTCGCGGCGATACTGTCCGCCCTCACGCCGGCTGTCTGCCGTGATACGTCCTGGCTGCCCTGGGCGGTGGCGACGGATGCGGCGCCTGACGTTGCCACGAGAGCGACGGCGAAGATGCCGGTTGCGGCAGCCTTGCCGGTACGGCTGGTGGTCTTCATTAACGATTTCCCCTCTGCTTTGCACAGGTGAGGGGTTGAGGGCCGCACGCGGTCAGTCGCACGGAAGTTCCCCCGATCCCCGTTTCGTTGATCAGCCTAGGGGTGCGTATTCCTGCCAGGAAGCCATTTCCGGTATGAGTCAGAGTCAGGGAGCAGTTGATCGACAGCGGGTAATCGACTCCCCTCGGTCTCACGTAGGCCAGATGGCGGCAGAAGCGGCATTCCACCCACGCTGTCATCACAAGCCGTGCATATGTGATTTGGGACACGAGTCTGCGGAGGATCCGCCAGGTCTTCAGCCGTGCCTGCCCGAGGGACGGACCGTGGTGTCGTACTGAATCGGATTCGTACATGGGCTACTTCACCGATACCGAGGGCACTTGTGGGAGCTGGTCTTCAACTCCCAGACCCAGTCGGCTGCGACACCGGAGTAGTAGTAGTCCCGAGTAATCCCGCAATGACCGGCCCGCGTGCTCGTAACTGCCGTACAGCGCCCCCGTGTTGGCTGAGGGCGTAGTGGTGGAAGGCGACTCCCGGTCCTACGTTGGGGGGACGCGCACACTATGGGAGTGGCTATGACTGACGGGTCGACAGACCCTGCGCAGCGGGCGTTGTCCAAGATCGACACTACGGCGCCGCAGTCGGCGCGGATCTGGAACTACTGGCTGGGCGGCAAGGACAACTACGAGGTGGACCGGGCGGCCGGGGACGCGTTCAAGGAGCTGTTTCCGGGGATCGAGGAGGAGGCCCGGGCCAGCAGGTACTTCCTCGTACGGGCGGTGCGGTTTCTGGCGGGAGAGCGGGGGATCCGGCAGTTCCTCGATGTCGGGACCGGGCTGCCCACGGTGGACAACACCCATGAGGTGGCACAGCGGGTGGCCCCCGACGCGCGGGTCGTGTACGTCGACAACGATCCGCTCGTACTGGCGCATGCCCAGGCCCTGCTCACCAGCACCACGCAGGAGGGGTCCACGCTGTACATCGACGCCGATCTGCGGGAGCCGGAGCGGATCCTGGAGGCGGCCAGGGATGCCTTGGACTTCACCCGGCCCGTCGCGCTGATGTTGATGGGCATCCTGGGGCTTGTCGAGGACCACGACGAGGCCTGCTCGATCGTGCGGCGGCTGGTGGCGGGGCTGCCGTCCGGCAGTTACCTGGTGCACTACGACGGGGGCAACACCAACGAGGTCTACAACGAGGCCACTCGGCGCTACAACGAGATCAGCGGTGCTCCGTACATCCTCCGCAGCCCCGAGCAGATCGAGCGTTACTACGACGGGCTGGAGCTGGTGGAACCAGGGGTGGTCTCGTGCTCGCGGTGGCGGCTCGACTTCGCTGGCGGTGGCGGTGACGGCGACGGGGCTGGTGGGCTGCCGCCGGAAGTGAACGAATACGGCGGGGTTGCGCGCAAGCCCTGACGCCGGGGCGTACGAGGTCTCGGGGGACGCGGAGTAGGCGGGACAGTGGCCGCAGGCCGGGACGGGTCCCAGGACACCTGGCTTACCGTGGCGCGCCATGACGAACGAATCGCACTTTCGGACCTACCGTGCT
The DNA here is from genome assembly GCF_011045025.1 of Streptomyces ureilyticus. Classification (GTDB taxonomy): domain Bacteria; phylum Actinomycetota; class Actinomycetes; order Streptomycetales; family Streptomycetaceae; genus Streptomyces; species Streptomyces ureilyticus. Next base: position 12,264 of record NZ_JAAKZX010000094.1, on the reverse strand, counting down.
GGGCCGGCGACTCGGCGCATGTATCCGGTCTGGCTGTACTTTGGCATCTGCTTCAGTATCGGCCTGCTCGCCCAACTGTTCCTGTTGGTGGAATACGGAGAAGGCTCCCCCTGGATGGTGGTCAACCTGGCCGTCGTCGCTTCGTCGGCCTTTGGCTATGCCTCGGCCAAGCGGAACGCCACCATCACCACCCCCGATCACATCGAGATCCGCGCCCTCTTCGGCGGGACCGAGCAGATCGCTTGGGAGGACATCGAGGAGATCGAGATCAGAGGCTCCACAAAGAAGGCTCAGGCGGTCGTGATCCATATTCCCGGCCGCCATATCAGCCTGCCGCACGTCAACTCTCGGGACATCGACTCGTTTTCGGAAGAGGTGCAACTGCTGCGCGGGCTGTGGGAGAGCCGGCGCGGCCCCGACTGGTCGCCACCGCCACACGGGGAAGGCACCGCCACCTCTTGATGCGCCTGCACGGCCGGTCCGCGCTCGACCGATGAGATCCGCGCCCCGGGGCGGTCATAGGTAGAAAGACCACCGCGAGGGAACCGCGAGAGACAGGACGAACCCATGAAGCTGACGACCGTGACGAACGTCTCCGTCGACGGAGTGATGCAGGGGCTCGGCGGGTCGGATGAGGACCGCAGGTGCGGGTTCGAGCGCGGCGGATGGGCTCTGCCGCTGTTCGACGACGAGGCCGCCGCGTTGCTCGGCCGGATCTATCAGCGCGCCGACGCGTTCCTGTTCGGCCGGCGGACCTACGAGATCTTCGCCGGCCACTGGGGAGCCATCGGTGATCCGGACAACCCCATCGCATCGGCGTTGAACACGCGGCCCAAGTACGTCGCGTCGACCACACTCACCGACCCGCAATGGGCGGACACGGCCGTCCTCTCCGATGACCTCGCGGCGGCCATCGCGGAACTGAAGACCAAGCCGGCGGGTGAGCTGCAGGTGCACGGCAGCGGCGCCCTGGTCCGCTGGCTCCTCGACCACCAACTGGTCGACGAGATCACCCTGTTCACCTATCCCGTGGTCGTCGGCCAGGGCACGCGGCTGTTCCCCGCCACCGGCCCGGACACAGCACTCGACCTGGTCGAATCGCAGGCCACCTCGAACGGGGTGACGATCCAGGTCTACCGGCCCACGGGGCGCCCGCAGTACGCGACGGACACAGGCACGGGCACTGGCACTGGCACTGGCACTGGCACTGGCACTGGCGACTGAAGCAGGTGACACAACAATTCGGCGGTCACCGAAATGTCACCCGTCTAGAGATCTTTAACGGCTGAGGTTACGGCGCTTGAAGGTCGAGCCCGTTCCTCGGCTGTCAATCCACCGCCATCGGGACACCTCATCGTCCCGGCATAGCGCAGCCCACGACAGCCGTCACAACTCGACGTAAGTGGGGCTGGGAGGAGCGGATGCAACGCGACTTCCACGCCCGCGTGTTCACCTCGGACCGATGGCAGATCATCACTGCCGACGGCACGGAGACACGCCCGCTCCACGTCGAACACTGGCCAACCGAGATCTACCTGGCGCGGATCGAGCTCCACCCCGACTACCAGGCACGCGCATCGGCAGCCAGCTCATCCGCGGCCTCCTGCACCAGGCTCGCCAGCAGGACCGGGACCTCGCCTGGACGTCCGACTACAGGCCCCAGGGCTCCGGGACGAGGATTGCGACGGCGCCCTCGAGCATGGTGGCTGGCAGGGGCCGTGCATCGACCACGACCACGGCACGCTGTCCGCGGAGTGGTTCGGGCGGCCGACGCCCTTCCTGCTCGGGCGCCGGATCTACGAGATCTTCGCGGCGCACTGAACGAAGGTCACCGACAAGCCAGACGTGGTCGCGGAGCCTGGTGGACGGCACACCGGAGCTGCTGGATCCGATGGACCACTGAGCGTCAAATCCTTCGCGCTCCGGAGGGACGTCGGCGTCGCCGGACCCCATACGCTGCCACCAGTCCAAGAGAGCCGACGGCCATGCACGCGCCCACAGCCTGTTCGAATCCGGCCGGCCCCGTGCTGCCGCCGACGCCGGCGTCGGTGCCGCGGGTGGGAGTGACGGGGCTGACGGTGGCTGTGGGAGTAACCGGGCGGACGGTGGGTGTGGGCGCGACGGGAACGGTCGGGCCGGGGGCGCTCCTGCGGGGCAGTACCTCACAGGCGATGCCGTCGTCCGGCCCCTGGTCCTCGTCCAGGTCGTGCGGGTCGCTGGGGTCACTGTTCAGTACCGCCTGCGCGTCTTCCTGGAAGGCGAAGTCGCGGCAGTCCAGGTCAGGTTGTGCGTGCGCGAGGCCCGTCATGGGACCGGTGGTCACGAGAACCATCGTTGTCGCGGCGAGCATGGTGCGTATGCCCATGGGCCTTCCCTTCCGTCCCGTGATCGCTGCGGTCGTCACTGCGACCGTATGGACACAGCCCGGCCTGGGCACGCGCTGCTGAGCCGTACGGATGACCGCTTCTGACCGTGTCCGAATCGGCCCGATCACGCAGACGATTGCCGACCGGCACATCAGCGGGCGCGGCGGCAGGGCCCGGGACGGCGGTCACGGCAGGGGCTGTTCGTTCTAGAGATGTTTAACGGCTGAGGTTACGGCGGTTGGAGGTCGAGCCCGGTCTTGGCGATGAGGCCGTCGATGAGGCGGGGGCGGTAGATCGGCTTCTACGAAGGCGTGGCTCGCAAGACCGGCTGAACGCCGAGAGTCACACACCCCATTGGCCGCCACCGCCACCGCCACCGCACTACAACTCCGCCTCACCCCACGAAGTGACCCGCACCTCGTCGCCCACGGACAGCTTCCCCGGCCGGAGTACGGCGTACTTGGTGCCGAAGGCCACGCCGCCCCCGCCCGAGACGGCTCGGCGGTAGCTCGCGAGGGTGCGGAGGGGTTCGGGGCCGGCCCTCGTACCGGCTTCCTGGTCGACCAGGGTGACGGCGCAGCGGATGGCGAGCTTGGTGTAGCCGAGTTCCGTGTCGGCGATGGTGATCCGGCGGACGCGGTCCTCGGTGTGGGGGTCGTCCCAGCCGCCGATGACGATGTTCGGGCGGAAACGGTCCATGGGGAGGGCATCGCCGCCGCGTTCGGTCAGCCGTCCGTTCAACAGGTCCAGGGTGGACCGTGACAGGACGTGGACGGCGCTGCTGTCGGCGTAGCCCGAAGTGCCGGGGATCCGGCCATCGGTGACCCGGTCGTGCTCGGGCGGTACGCGTACCAGGCGGCTCGGCGCGCCGAGGACTTCGGACAGCCACGCGGCAGCTTCGTCGCCCTGGTCGATTCCCGTGAACGTCGCGCCGAACAGGTTCACGTCCCGGCGCGGGCCGGATGCGTCCACGTCGATGCTTAACGCGTACGGACGACCGGGAGCGCGGAGGGTGAGCCGTTCCCCATCGGGGCTGATCCCGGGGCGGATCAGCGCCAGCCGCGGCCAGCGCCGTTGCGTGCGGTACACGCCTTCCTCGCTGGTGACCATGAAGCTCCGGTCGTGCGCGAGCCCCGCGGGCGTCAGCACCGCGTCGTGCGCCGAGACGCCGGCGCACCCCTTGACGGGGTAATACAACAGCTCTACGACTCTGGCCACGCGCTCCCCTTATCTCGTACGTCGCTCATGCCGTACGTCATTCATGCCGTGCCCCGTGCCAGAAAACCCCGCACCGCTCCGTACAACCGCTCCGGCTGATCCAAGTGCACGTCATGCCCCGCGTCCTCGATGACCTCGGTCTCGATCGACATCGTCTTCGTCTTCGTCTTCGTCTTCGACGTCGCGCGTCGGTTTCGCATCTCCGTCAGCTCCGATGCCGGCATCGTGCCCTGTGCGCCGCGTACGACGAAGGTGGGGCAGCGGACTTGTTGCCACTCGGCCCAGTACGAGCGCTCGGCCAGTTCTGCCACCGCGGCCACCATCATGTCCCGGTCCACGAAGGACACCGGGGACTTGTCCAGCCAACTGTCTATCTCCGTCGGCAGGTTGGGGCTCGGTCCGGATGGGCCCGCCTCGATCAGGATCAGGGTGTCGACGAGGTGTGGGTGGGCCACCGCGGTGAGGAATGCCGTGTGGCCGCCCAGGGACTGGCCCACCAGCGTCACCGGGGCCAGGGACAGGTGCTCGATCACGGCCACGGCGTCCGCCACGCAGGACGCCCGAGTCATGTCCCGTGGGCGCCGTGTGCTGGCGGCGTGGCCTCTGGCGTCGTACCTCACCACCCTTCGGCCGTCGGCCTGGAGGCGGGCCGTCAGGTCGTCCCACTCCCCCATGTGGCCTGCCAGGCCGTGCAGGAGGAGGAGTGGGGACGACGGGCTGGAGCCGCCTTGACTTTGGGTGTCGCTGTACGCGATGCGGGTGCCGTCAGGGGCGGTGACATGCCCAGTGGCAGGGGTGGCAGGAGGAGTGTCAGGGGTGTGTGTCATCGGCGGGCGCGCCGGCGCGGTCGGGGCGCCGTTCGGCGGTGGATGGGACCGCCAGGGGCGTACCAGCCTGCCTTCTTGCGGACCGTCGGGGACGGGTCCGTTTCGTGGGTGTGGGTGAGAGCCGCCGCTGCTTCGGGGTGGGTGTGGACCCAGCGGGCCACCAGTTCCGCGGCCATGGCGCGTACGTGGGCGTCGGGGTCGTGGTGCAGCAGGTGGATGCCGCGTGGGAGGACCAGCGCGCTGTCGGGGCGGCAGGCGTCCGTCTTGCAGCGGTCGCAGGACAGGGCGTGCAGGACGGCCACCCGGACCTGGGCGTTCGGGTCGTCGAGCATGGCGATCAGGTCGTCCAGGACCTCCGGTACGAGAAGGTGGTCCAGCAGGTTGCAGCACTGCTCGCGTACGCGGGGGTGAGGGTGACGCAGGCCCCGGCGGATCGCGGGAATGGCGGCGGGGCCGTGGCGCAACAGTTCGCGGAAGGCCTCGGGGCGGCGGGGCTCGCTGCTCAGGGCGTGGACCAGGGTGTCCGCCTGTACGTCCCGCAGCGCTTCCGCCCGTACACCCGCCGAGGCTTCTTCCCGCACGACTTCCTGTACGTCGTCCCGTGCACTCGCCCGTGCCCGCGCTTCCTTGGGTGAGTCCGTCGTCGGCATACGCTCCCCGTCCACTCGCTCCCCAACGAGTCTGCGCATGTCCTCTCCGCGTCAACAACTCATTTAGCGATGGGCGCCGCCCCACGGGGCGAACCCGCGGGGCGGCGCGGCTTTCGTCAGCCGCTCAGCCGCTCAGCCGCTCAGCCGTTCAGCCGTTCAGCTGCTCAGCTAGCTGTTCAGCTGCTTCCGGGAGCCGCCGCCCGAGATCTGGATCCGGCGTGGCTTGGCCTGTTCGGCCACGGGGATGCGCAGGGTCAGGACCCCGGCGTCGTACGAGGCGTCGATGCGCTCCGTGTCGAGGGTTTCGCCGAGGAAGAGCTGGCGGGTGAACGTGCCGGTGGGGCGCTCGGTGACGACGACCTCGGCGCCCTCGGGGGCGGGGGAACGGCGTTCGGCGCGTACGTTCAGCACGTTCCGTTCGACGTCCAGGTCGATCGACTCGGGGTCGATGCCGGGGAGGTCGAAGTGGACGATGAAGTCGTCACCGGACCGGTAGGCGTCCATCTGCATGGCCGCGGGGCGTGCCGAGCTGAAGACCTGCTGCGCGAGCCGGTCGAACTCGCAAGCCCTTCATCAGTCCACGCCCACCGCCGCGCCCTGGAACGCCCTCCGGTACGCCTGCGGACTCGTACCCACCACCCTCTTGAAGCGGTCCCGGAACGCCGTCGGGGAGCCGAAACCCGCCTGCGTGGCGATCCGTTCGACGGGATGCGTGGTGTTCTCCAGGAGGTACTGGGCCCGGCGCACCCGTGCCCGGTGCAGCCACTGCAGCGGCGTCGTGCCGGTCTGCTCGCGGAAGCGGCGGTTGAGAGTGCGCGCGCTGGTGCCCGCGTGGGCGGCGATGTCGTCGAGGGTCAGGTCGTGCTCGGCGTTCTCCTCCAGCCACCGCAGCAGCGGTTCCAGCGCGCCGCCGGACGGGGCCGGGGGCTGCGCGTGGACGATGAACTGGGCCTGGCCGCCCTCCCGTTCGAGCGGCATGACGGCGAGGCGGGCCGCGTCCGCGGCGACGGCCGAGCCGTAGTCCTTGCGGATCATGTGCAGGCACATGTCGAGGGCGGCGGCGGAGCCCGCCGAGGTGAGGAACTGGCCGTTGTCCACGTACAGGACGTTGGCGTCGACCTCCACCTCCGGGTACATGTCCGCCAGATGCGGGGCGGCCAGCCAGTGGGTGGTCGCCCGCAGCCCGTCCAGGAGCCCGGTCGCGGCGAGGATGAACGCGCCCACGCACACGGAGGCGATCCGGGTGCCGTTCGCGGCGGCCGCGCACAGCGCCTCCCGTACGCCGGGCGGCAGCGGGACGGTGGGGTCGGCGGTGCCGGGCAGGATGATCGTGTCGGCCTCGGCCAGCGCCTCAAGCCCGTACGGCGCCCGCAACGTGAACGAGACCGCGTGCACCGACCCCGACGACGCGACCGCGCTCACCTCCTCCTGCGGCGCGCAGACCCGCACCCGGTAGGCGTCACGGCCGTCGGGCAGCCGGGCGCGCGCGAACGTGTCGATCGGCGCGGAGAGGTCGAAGGGGATGACCTGGTCGAGGGCGAGTACGGCCATGGTGTGCATGGCGAAAGGGTAGGCGGGGCACGGGAATTGGCCAACGGGAGCGTCACTGTTCAAGGTGCGCAAGCGATACGGAATCCAAGGTGGCCGACTCCTGGCGAGAATCCGTTGACCCCTGGCAATACCGCCACTTCTCGATGATCCCGTACGCCGCCTACCGTCCTGGCGTGACCAAGTTCCTTCTCACCATCCACGTCCTCGCAGCGATCGTCGCCATCGGGCCCGTCACCGTCGCCGCCAGCATGTTCCCGCCCGCCGTGCGCCGGGCGCTCGCCGAGCCGGGTGACCCGCGGGCGCTGGAGACCGTACGTCTGCTGCACCGGATCTGCCGGGTGTACGCCACCGTCGGCATCGCCGTCCCCGTCTTCGGCTTCGCCACGGGCAGCAGCATGGGCGTACTGGGCGACGCCTGGCTGATCGTCTCGATCGCCCTCACCGCACTCGCGGCCGCCGCCCTCATCGTCATAGTCCTGCCCCGGCAAGAGGCACTCCTCGAAGCGGCGGAGGCCGGCGAGGTCGGCGAGACCGGCGAAGCCGCCACCGGCGAGAGCACCGAGGCGGCCGGAGCCGACAAGGCCACAAAGGTGTCCGGCGCCACCAAGACGGCCCCGGATACCCGCGCCACCGCTCAACTCGCCATGTACACCGGCATCTTCAACCTGCTCTGGGCGACCGTCACCATCCTCATGATCGTCCGCCCTGGCTCCACCACGGGCGCCTGACCCGGCCGCCTGACCCGACCCCCGGCCCCAGTCGCCTGCTCAGCCGGGCTGCGAGAGCACGTTCACGACGCGCCCGTTCGGGTCCCGTACGAAGAAGCGCCGTACACCCCACTCCTCGTCCCGGAGGTCCCGTACGATCTCGGCCCCCGACGCGACCACCTCGGCGTACACCGCGTCGACGTCCTCGACCTCGATGCTCATGTCGGGGACTACCGGCGCGGTGCGGTCCTCGGTGATGAAGATGATCTGCGCGGTGGGGTTGGAGGGGGAGGCGAGGGTCATGACCCAGCCGAGATTCATGACCTCCTCGAGCCCCAACCGGCCGTAGAAATCACGGCTTTGAGCCATCGACTCCTCAGAGTCGGCCGGGAAGTCGGGGACGATCCTGCGGACGGTCATCGGCCCTGATCAGCTCCTCTCAGATCTACGGCCCTACAGTCCGGGCCTGCTGTCCGGGCCCTCCGGCCCAGGTCCTACGACTGTGCCCCTGAACGTCGCCCGGTACGCCCCCGGCGACACCCCCAGCGCCGCGTGGAAGTGCTGCCGGAGGGACGCGGCCGTACCGAAGCCCGCCTCTGCCGCGATGCGGTCGACGGTGTGGTCGGTCTGTTCCAGCAGTTCGCGCGCGCGGTCGACGCGGCGCTGGGTGAGCCACTGCATGGGCGTGAGGCCGGTCTCCTCGCGGAAGCGGCGGCTGTAGGTACGGACGCTCATGGCGTCCCGCGCGGCCAGCTTGCGCAGGGTCAGCGGGTCGGCAAGCCTCGCGAGCGCCCAAGCACGTGACGCGGCGGTCGTCGAGTCCGTCAACTGGCCGTCTGGGACCGGGCGTTGGATGTACTGCGCCTGGCCGCCCTCCCGGTGCGGCGGTACGACGGTTCGGCGGGCCACGTTCGCCGCGATCGCCGCGCCGTGGTCCCGGCGGATCATGTGCAGGCACAGGTCGATACCGGCCGCCTCGCCCGCGGAGGTCAGTACGCGGTCCTCGTCCACGTACAGGACGTCGGGGTCGACGCTCACCGCCGGGAACGTCCGCGCGAAAAGGTCCGTCGACATCCAGTGCGTGGTCGCCCGCAGGCCGTCGAGGAGTCCGGCCGCGGCGAGGACAAACGCGCCGGTGCAGATGGAGGCGATACGCGCGCCCCGAGCGCGGTCCAGCACTTCGGCCAGCTCCGCGCTCAGGCCGCCGGGCTTCAGGTACTCGTCCTCCTCGTGGGACGACGGGACGATCACCGTGTCGGCGGTCGCGAGGGCCTCGGGGCCGTGGGGCGCGTAGATCGGGAAGTCCGCGTCCGTACGGATCATGCCGGGCGTGACGGCGCAGGTCAGGAGCGTGTAGAGCGGCCGGCCCGAGTGTGAGGTCGCGTTGCCGAACAGCTGGTGGGCCAGGCCCAGCTCCATCGGCAGGACGCCGTCCCGGACGAGGACGGCCACTCGGTGCGTTTCTCTTCCTGCCACGACCATGGCCAGATTCTTGCACATCATGGCCATCTGGCCACTCGTTGCGACACCTCCGAAAACGGAGGCTCGACGTCATGACCACGAACGCAACCACCCAGCCCCAAGCCCGAACCCCGACCCGCACGCCGTGGATAGTCGCCACCGCCGCCGCCCTCGCCCTCGTCACCGCCGGTGCGTTCACCACCCTCGCGGGGCTGCTCGTCGGGCCGTTGCACGAGGAGTTCGGGTGGTCGCGGGGCACGATCGGGCTCGGGACGTTCGTGAGCATGGCGCTGTACGGGGCGACGGCGCCGTTCGCTGCCGCGCTGATGGACCGGTTCGGGATGCGGCGGGTCGCGAGCACCGCTCTCGCCCTCGTCGCGGCGGGTGCCGGGCTGACCACGACCATGATCGCGTCCGCCCAATTCATCCTGTACTGGGGCGTGTTGGTGGGGCTCGGCACGGGTGCCACGGCGACGGCGTTCGCGGCGACGGTCACCGAGCGGTGGTTCGTGGCGCGGCGCGGGCTGGTCACGGGGCTGCTGACGGCGGCGAGCGTGGTGGGGCAGTTCGTGTTCCTGCCGGTGCTGTCGGAGGTGATCGGCGCGTACGGCTGGCGGGCCGCCGCGCTCGCCCTGGCCGTGGCGGCGACGGGCGCCCTGCCCCTCGTATGGCTGCTGCTGCGGGACCATCCTGCGGACGTGGGCCAAGCTCCGTACGGGGCGAGGGAGTTCGTGCCCAAGCCCGCGCCCGTGCCGGGAGCCGCCCGACGTGCCTTCCGCGTCCTCGCCCGCGCCACCCGCACGGCACCCTTCTGGCTTCTCGCCGGCACCTTCGCCGTCTGCGGGGCCTCCACCAACGGCGTCATGTGGACCCACTTCGCGCCCGCCGCGCACGACCACGGGATGCCGGTGACCGTCGCCGCCTCGCTGCTGTCGCTCATCGGGATCTTCAACGTGGCCGGGACGGTCGGCTCCGGCCTGCTGACCGACCGCCTCGACGCGCGCCGGCTGCTCGCCACGTACTACGCCCTGCGCGGCCTCACCCTCCTCGCGCTGCCGCTGCTCCTCACCGCGACCGTCGGGCCGCCGATCGTCACCTTCGTCATCGTCTTCGGGCTGCTCGACGTGGCGACGGTCCCGCCGACCCTCGCCCTGTGCCGCGCGCATTACGGCTCCGACGCACCGGTCGTCTTCGGCTGGGTCAACGCCGCCCACCAACTGGGCGCCGGCCTCGTCGCCTTCCTCGGCGGCGCGGCCCGGGACGCCTTCGGCTCGTACGACCTGGTGTGGGTGGCGGCGGGAGCGCTGTGCGCGATGGGCGCGCTGATGGCCCTCACGATCAGGTGGCCGGCCCAGGACGAACTGACCACCGCGGTTTAAGGAGCCGTACCGGACCGGCAGCCCGGGGAGGGCCTAGGAGCCGTACCGCACCGACGTCCCCGGAGCCATGGCGGTCGTCGTTGTCGTGGTCGTCGCCGTCAGTGGGCGCGCGATGTCCTCCAGAGACCGCCGCTCGGCCCGTATCGCCAGCGCCGCCGCCACGAGCCCCGCCGCGCACATCAGGGCGGCGCCGATCTGGAAGGCGAGGACTGTGTCGGCGACGACGCCCGACTCGGTCAGCTTGGCGAAGAGCAGGGGGCCGCTGATGCCGCCGGCCGCGGTGCCGATGGCGTAGAAGAAGGCGATGGCCATGGCGCGGGTCTCCATCGGGAAGACCTCGGAGACCGTGAGGTACGCGCTGGACGCGCCCGCCGAGGCGAAGAACAGCACCACGCACCAGCAGGCCGTCAGGGTCGTCGCGCTCAGCGAGCCCCGGTCGAAGAGCCAGGCCGTGCCGAACAGCAGCAGACCGGAGAGCAGATACGTCGACGAGATCATCACCCGGCGGCCGACGGTGTCGAAGAGCTTGCCGAGCAGGAGCGGGCCGAGGAAGTTGCCGGCCGCGATGACGGCGAAGTAGTAGCCGGTGTCGGAGGTCGAGACGTCGAAGAACGTGGTGAGGATGGCGCCGAAGCCGAAGGTGATCGCGTTGTAGAGGAACGCCTGGCCGATGAAGAGGGAGAAGCCGAGCACGGCGCGCCGACGGTACTGGGAGAAGACCGTACGGGCGATGGTGCCGAAGCCGATGCTCTCGCGCTGACGGATGGTGATCTCGCCCGCCGGGCGCGGCAGTTCACGGCCGGTGTGCTCCTCGGCGACCTGTTCCTCCACAGAGGAGACCAGCCGTTCCGCCTCCTCCTCCTTGCCGTGGATGAGGAGCCAGCGTGGGCTTTCGGGAACGTTGCGGCGGACGAGGAGGATGACCAGGCCGAGGACGACGCCGAGGGCGAAGGTGAGGCGCCAGCCGACGTTGATGGCGAACAGGTCCGTGTTCAGCGCGACGATCGACAGCAGCGAGCCGCCGATCGCGCCGAGCCAGAAGCTTCCGTTGATGATCAGGTCGACCCGGCCGCGGTACTGGGACGGGATCAGCTCGTCGATCGCCGAGTTGATCGCCGCGTACTCGCCGCCGATGCCGAAACCGGTGAGGAACCGGAAGGCGAAGAACCACCAGGAGTGGAAGGAGACGGAGGTCAGGGCCGTGGCGCCCAGGTAGACGGCGAGCGTGACCATGAACAGCTTCTTGCGGCCGAAGAGGTCGGTGAGCCGGCCGAAGAACAGTGCGCCCGAGCAGGCCCCGGCGACATAGAGGGCGGCAGCGATGCCGGTGACCTGCGCGGAGGAGATCGGCAGTCCGCTGCCCTCCTCCGAGAGGCGCCCGGCGATGTTGCCGACAACGGTGACCTCTAACCCGTCGAGGATCCATACCGTGCCGAGGCCGATCACCACCGTCCAGTGCCAGCGTGACCAGGGGAGACGGTCGAGGCGGGCGGGGATGGCCGTGGTGACGGTACTGCCGGTCTGCGGCGCGGTGGCGGACATGGGCTCGGCTCCCTCCTCGTCGAGCGAACCCGGGACGGGTCCCCGAGGAGGGAGGGCTTACGCCCCCAGCGCCCGCGACACCGTATAGATGACCAGCCCCGCCAGCGAGCCCACCACCGTGCCGTTGATGCGGATGAACTGGAGGTCGCGGCCGATGTGCGCCTCGATCTTCCGGGTGGTGTGCTCGGGGTCCCAGCTCGCGACGGTGTCCGTGATGAGGGAGGTGATCTCGTCGCGGTACGTCGTCACCACGTACACCGCCGCGTCCTCGACCCAGCCGTCGATCTTCGACTGGAGGCTCGGCTCGGTGGACATCCGCTGGCCGAGCGACAGCAACGAGGCCCTTACCCGCAGCCGCAGTTCGCTGCGCTCGTCCTCGGCGGCGGACACGATCATCTGCCGTACGGAGGACCAGGCGGAGGCGATGATGTCCTGCACCTCGCCGCGGCCGAGGACCTCGCGCTTGAGGTTCTCCACACGTCCGCGGGTGTCGGTGTCGGACTGCAGGTCGGCGGCGAAGTCGGTGAGGAAGCGGTCGAGGGCGCCGCGGGCCGGGTGGGCGG